>CAZIIS010000042.1:0-22815 GCA_964539295.1 uncultured Fimbriimonadaceae bacterium
GGCGAATCGGGACTTCGTGGCCTGCGTCGTCCTTCGGACCGGGGTGCAAAAGACACACCCCGGCCACCCAAAGGCATCCGACGGGCGGGTCCTGGCAGGCCCGCCCCGCCATCCCAAAAAGAGGCGTGACCGCTTCAACGTCGTTGAAGCGGTCACGCAGGAAGCCCCTATTTCAGGACCGTCTCGGTCAGCTCGCTCTCGCGGCCGCTGAAGCCGATGGCGGTAACGGCAAACCGTTCGGTCTTGGCGTTCCACCAGTTCTCCTCGGGCAGCTGCTTGAGGTTGACGACGAACGACCGCGCGTCGGGGCCGAGCGTGGCGATCGGCATCCAGGGCCGACCTTCCAGGCCGTCGCTGGTGACGCGGCGGTAGACGCGGTAGCCGACCACCCATTCCAGGTACTGGCGCTCGTGGGGAACCGGGCTCGGTTCCCAGGCGACGCGGACGCTGGTGTTGTCGAGCCGCTCGGCCTTTACCGATGCCGGCGCGATGGGCGAGTCGGACGAACCGAACGGTGCGCGGAAGTTGAACGTCACCGACTTGGTGTTCCCGCGATACCACTGGGCGTTGAACTGGTACGCCTCGAGCCAGAAATGGGCGGGGCGGCCGTTCTTGGTGACGCGCATCAGCATGAGTTGGCGCGAGCCGACGACGTTCATGTTGCCGAACGGGTTGTTCTTGCGGACGAAGCCCGCGAGCGACTTGACCGGCATGGCCGGGCGGTTGGCAAGGCGCATCAGGCCCGTGTCGTCGGTTTGGCCGACCATCACGGGGGTCTCGCTCAGCCGCTCATGGAAGTCGCCGTCCTCGACGACCGGGAACCACTTGACGCCGTGGTCCTCTCCGCCGGATTTGGACTTGTCGATGGTCGTGCCGCGCTGGAAGATCTCGACGGTGGCGTTCGGAACGCCCTGGCCGTTGACGTCCAGGATGCGCACGAAGCACTCGTCGGGCATCGCGAAGACGTAGTCGCCGTAGTACCCGCGGGGCATGTCGTAGGTGCGGTCGGCGTTGGCTGCGTCCACCTCGCCCCAGAGGTGCGGGCCGTGCCAGTGCATCATCTGGTTCGGATAGGTCTGGAAATGGCCGATTTTGTCGCCATTGTCCGCCATCGTGAACTTCTCGTCGCCGGGGTAGTCGGAGCAGTACCAGTCGATGAACCCGAGCTGGTGCCCCAGTTCGTGGGGAAGCGACCACTCGGTCTGGTTCCGCCACTCCTTGGTGGGCGGCGTCCAGTTCTTGTTCTTGTCCTGGTCGTCGGCCCAAGACCACTGACCCTGGTTGTAGCGGATGCCGTCGGGCGCGTAAAGGTTGGACACGGCGCTCACGTCGGGGACGTCGTCCAGAACGACGATCCGGTCGAGCCGCACCCGCGCGCGGCTACCGTTGGGCGTGGCGGGGAACTTGCTCTCGGCAAAGAGCAGGTTCATCATCTGCACGTGCCACTGGTAGTAGTCCTCGAACGAGAAGGTGCCGTAGGCGGTGCGGTTCTGGCGCCAAGCGGCGACGCGCCCCTTGTTCACGTAAAAGTCGTACGCCCAAGCCCAGAGCGGGTCGGTGATCTCGTCGTTGATGACGGCGATCTGCTTCTGGTTCGTCTTAACCTTGAAGGTGACGCTGTGGAAGCCCTCCTGCCAGGCCCACTTCTGGGTGAACTGGGCGAGCTGGCCGGCCTTCAGGCCCTTGCGATAGGAGCCCTTCGATAGCGGCTGTCCGTCCATGAGCCACTCATAGTCGAAGGCCGTGGCGTTGGCGAAGCCGACGTTCTTGACGTTGGCCGTCATGGTGATCGTCTCGCCGGGCTTGTATTTGAGTTTGA
Source organism: uncultured Fimbriimonadaceae bacterium (assembly GCA_964539295.1). Classification (GTDB taxonomy): domain Bacteria; phylum Armatimonadota; class Fimbriimonadia; order Fimbriimonadales; family Fimbriimonadaceae; genus CAZIIS01. Next base: position 1,820 of record CAZIIS010000042.1, read on the forward strand.
TGTTGGCCACCGCCTCCTCGGGGTGGTCGTACTTGCGGTCCTCGCCGAGCGTGACCAGCGCGCCGCCGCCGACGATGGTGGGACGGCCGTAAACGTCGTAGTCCACCTTGCCGTGAAGGCCGGCAAGCTTGGGGTTGACCTCAATGAAGGTGACGGAGAGGTCGGACAGGTTCGGTTGGATGTCCCAGGCGTCACCCCGCTCGATCTTCACGCTTTTGACGCGGCTTCGCGGGATGTTCTCCGGGGGCGTCCCGACCGCGTCGAGGTTCCGCCAAACTTGGATTCGGATGCCCTCGTCGCGGGTGTAGCAATTGCGGATGACCGTTCCGTCGGTCAACTCAAGGGTGTCGGCGACCGCCATGACGCTCATAGCGGCGGCGGCGACAGCTAGCCATACCCGTGCGTACATGCCGCGTTCGTACCCCGAGCGCAAAGGCGGCAGCAAGCACGTTTGGCTTCTTTGCGTGGAGATTATGCGATTCGGCGAAGCTTGCCGCCGCAGGCGCAGGCTTGGTCGTTCTGGCCGGCGGGGCAAATGGATCGGGCTCCCGAAGACTACGTCGGTTTCAGGAGCCCGGGTTACCGGAGGATGGAGGTCGAGCCCTACTTGGGGCTCGGGGTGATGGTGAAGCCCTGCGCGGAGAGCTCCTGGCCGATGTGGCGGAGCTTCTTCATCGCGCGGAGCTCGATCTGGCGAACGCGCTCTCGGGTGACGTTCAGCGCGGCGCCCACCTCTTCGAGGGTGCGCGACCGGCCGTCGTCAAGGCCGAAGCGCAACCGCACGACGTCGCGCTCGCGGGAGGTGAGGCGGCCCAGAATGCCGTCGATCTCCTCGCGCCGGATGAGCGTCCAGGTGACGTCGGTCGGCGTGGGCATGGTGTTCGACGGGATGAAGTCTCCGATGGAACTGTTGTCCTTCTCGCCCACGGGCGTCTCGAGGGACAACGGTTCGACCGCCACCCGCAGCATCTCCTGCACCCGGTCGGGCGACATGCCGACGCGCTCGGCGACCTCTTCGGGGGTCGGCTCGCGGTGCAGCTCCTGCTGGAGGCTGTTGGCCGTCTTCATCACCTTGTTGATCAGTTCGGCGACGTAGACCGGGATGCGAATGGTGCGGCCCTGGTTGATGATGGCGCGCGCAATGGCGCGGCGGATCCACCAGGTCGCGTAGGTGCTGAACCGGAAGCCCTTCCGCCAGTCGAACTTCTCGACGGCGCGGATAAGGCCCAGGTTGCCTTCCTGGATGAGGTCTGCAAGCGGGATTCCGCGGGCGTTGTACTTCTTTGCGATGCTCACCACGAGCCGCAGGTTCGACTCGATCAGGTGCTGCTTGGCCAGAACGCCGCTGCGCAGGATGTCGTGGACCTCGTCGGGGGAGAACTCGTGGTCGTGCTCGCGGTTGAGCAACTCGGCGACCTTGCTCCACTTGCCGGTGTCCGCCAGATCCTTGGCCTGGACCTTCTTGGCGAGGTCCTCCTCTTGGGCAGGGGTAAGGAGGTGGGCGCGGCGGGTCTGCCGCATCCACATTTCGAGTTCTTCAGAGTCATCCTGAACGGGACGTTCGGTTTCCTCCTCAGACTCCTCGTCGGCGTCCTCCAACTCCATCAGGTCTTCTTCGGCCGGCTCGTTCTCGTCGACGAGCATATGCTTGGCGGCATCCATGAAGGCATGGCGATTGTGCGTTCGCACGGTGATCGCCTTGCCGCGCCTGACTTGGGTAGGGACAACGTTTTCAACGGGCATGTTAACTACTGGAACCTCCGGCTATGAGGGAATGGTCCCCATGCTGAGCCCCCGCCGGCCTTTTTTGGGGCCTTTGGGCGTCCGGTTCGCTCTCTTGGCGAGTCTCGGTGTAGCTACAGGCATGGCGCCGAATCCTGGTTGACACGGGCACTGCAATATGTCAGAATGCGCGTGAACAACCTCCTACTTCGATAAGTCGTGGCACTGTTCGTACCAGATCGTTGGGACGCGGACGTTTGGTATGACGTTGCGTCGGTTTCGTCAATTCCCTAATCGCCTCAAATAGTGTACGGCGTCTTTCAGGTTTTGGCCAAGTTCTTGGACGGATTCCCTAGAGTTAAGCCTGGATAGGCTCACCCGAACCGTCCCGTTGGCCCACAGGGGGGGAATCCCGAGCGCGGTAAGCACGTGACTGGGCTCGGTGGCGGTGGCGCTGCACGCCGATCCGCTGCTGATGGCGAACCCCTTGGCGTCCATTTCCACGACGAGGCTTTCCCCTGTGACTCCCAGAAAACTGACGCTCAGCACATATGGGGAGTTCGACGTATAGTCGTTTTTCCTTGTGTCGGGGCAGGAGAGCAGGACTTCTGCCAATACGTCGCGCAGATCTCGAACCTTCTCCAGGTTGTCGTCCATCTCGTCTCGGGCGATGGCGGCGGCGACGCCAAGTCCCACGATGCCCGGGACGTTCAACGTGCCGGCGCGTCGGCCGCCCTCCTGCTCGCCGCCAATGAGGAACGGGTCGGGGAAGTCGGCCTCCTTGGCGTAGAGCGCCCCCACCCCCTTGGGCGCGTGGAGCTTATGGCCGCTTAGGCTGGCGAAGTCGAACCGCCGCACGTCGAACGGGATCTTGCCGACGGCTTGGGTAACGTCCGAGTGCAAACGGTCGGCGCAGGCGCGCCCGACCTCCGGTTCGAGGATGGCGCCGGTTTCGTTGTTGACCAGCATGATCGACGCAAGCGCGAAACGCTCGGGGGGAGGGCTCAGCACGTAACCGTCGTTCGGGAAGGTCGCGGCGCCCATTCGCTTGGCCGGTTCGCGTACCGCGCTGTGCTCGAACGGGCTCACGACGAGCGAGGTCGCTCGGCTCAGGACCCAGTTGTTCGATTCGGTCGCGCCCGAGGTGAACGCCACCTCCTCGGGACCATCGGCGCCGAGGAGAGAGGCGACCCGTTCGCGGGCCAGGTCCACCGCCGCCATCGCCCGCTTTCCGAAGCCGTGGATCGAATGGGCGTTCCCAAACTCCTCGCCGAAGAAGGGAAGCATCTCGGCCAACACCCGGGGATCAACCGGGGTGGTCGCGGCGTTGTCGAAATAGCGGTCGAGCGGCGTCATCCTGATCCAAAGGAAGAGACGGTGAGCCGGGGCGGTTTGGTGGCAGGTTGGGCCAAACGAAATGCGGGCGGGCTGCGTTGCAGCCCGCCCGCGCGGTGTCGCTGGACTAGTTGGCCATGCCCAGGGCTTTCTTGAGAAGCACCGGGAAGTCGCCGGTCTTGTCGGCGATCGCAGCGCCGGCCGCCGTGAGAGCGTCGACCTTCGACTGGGGAGTGCCGAGCCCGCCGGAGATGATGGCGCCCGCGTGGCCCATGCGCTTTCCGGGAGGAGCCGTGCGGCCGCTGATGAAGGCCACGACCGGTTTGCTCATCGTCTTGATGTACTCGGCCGCCGCCTCTTCGTCCGTGCCGCCGATCTCGCCGATCATCGCCACGGCCTTGGTCGCCGGGTCTGCCTCGAACATCTTCAGCACGTCCAGGAAGCGGGTGCCGATGATCGGGTCGCCGCCGATGCCGACGCACGTGGTCTGGCCCAGGTTCGCGCGGGTCAGTTCCCATACGATCTCGTAGGTCAAGGTGCCACTGCGGCTGACCAAGCCGACCGGCCCGGGCTTGAAGATGTGCGCGGGCATGATGCCCATCTTGCACTCGCCGGGGGTCATGATGCCGGCGCAGTTGCCGCCGAGCAGCCGGGTCTTGGAGCCCTTGAGCTTGTTGATGACGCGGAGCATGTCGGCGGTCGGAACGCCCTCGGTGATGAGCGTCACGAACGGGATGCCGGCCGCGGCGGCCTCGAGGACCGAGTCGGCGGCAAAGGGTGCGGGGACGAAAATGAGCGCGGCGTTGGCCTGAGCCTTGTCGACGGCTTCCTGCATCGTGTCGAAAACGGGCACGTCCAGGTGCGTCTGGCCGCCTTTGCCAGGGGTGACGCCGGCGACGACCTTCGTTCCGTACTCAATCATCTGAGCGGTGTGGAACGAACCTTCGCGACCGGTCATCCCTGCAACTACTACGCGGGTGTCTTTGTTGATGAGGATTGACAACGTGTTCCTCCGGAGCTAATGGTTTGAGCATACCGAATGACGCCGTTTTTCGGGGCGTAGCTATGGGTCCCGTTACAACTCGCCCCCGGGGCGGCGGCGGTATAACCTGCGCATGAGCAAGAACGCGCCAGGGGTGCGGTACGCCGAGGTGGATCGCGAAACCGAGGAGACGCGCATCCACGTGGTCTTGGACCTGGACGGCGGGACGCGGTGCGACGTCAAGACCGGCGTCAGCTTCTTCGACCACATGCTGCACCAGTTCGCTTACCACGGCGCGTTGGACTTGGGTGTCGAGGCCGAAGGGGACGTGGAGGTGGACGACCACCACAGCGTTGAGGACATCGGCATCGCCATCGGGCGCGCGCTCCGCGAGGCGCTCGGCGACATGGAGTCGATCACCCGCTACGGCCACGCCATCACGCCGATGGACGAGGCGCTCGTCATGGTGGTGGTGGACGTCTCGGGGCGCGGCGGCCTTTTCCTGGACCTGCCGTTCAAGCGGGAGGCGATCGGCGACCTGGCGCTGGAGAACGTGCGCGAGTTTCTGGTCGCGCTCGCCAACAACGCCGGCATGACCCTTCACGTGCGCAAGATGGCCGGCGAGAACGACCACCACGTGTGCGAGGCTACGTTCAAGGCGCTTGGACAGGCCCTGCGGAACGCCGTGATTCGGACGGAGCGGCGCGGCGTTCCTTCGACGAAGGGCACGCTAGGCTAGGATGATCGTTATCCTCGACTACGGGATGGGCAACCTCCGCTCGGTCGAAAAGGCCGTGCAGATGCTGGGCTATCCATGCCGCGTGCAGCCCGACCTGGAGGGGGCGGACAAGCTCATCATCCCCGGCGTCGGCGCCTTTGCCGCGGCGATGGAGCGGGTCGGCCCGCTGAAGGAGCAGATCCTCGCGTTTGCCGCCAAGGGCTTGCCCCTGATGGGCATCTGCCTGGGGCAGCAGATCCTGTTCGAAGACAGCGAGGAGATGGGCCTTACCCCGGGGCTGGGGCTCCTGCCCGGACGGGTGAAGTACCTGCCGCCCACCGAGGGGTTGAAGATCCCTCACATGGGCTGGAGCGCATTGAGCTTCCCGCGACCGACCCCGCTCATGGCCGGCGTCGCGGAGGGTTCGCAGGTCTACTTCGTCCACTCGCTCTTCACGGAGCCGAAGGAGGGGGTGACCGCCGCCACCGGCGACTACGGGGTGGCGATCGAAGCGGCCGTCTGCCGCGACAACGTCTGGGGGACGCAGTTTCACCCAGAGAAGAGCGGCGCGGTCGGGCTGAAGGTCTTGGGGAACTTCCTGGCATGTTGATCCTTCCGGCGATAGACATCCGAGGCGGCAAGTGCGTGCGCCTTACCGAGGGCGACTACGGGCGGGAGAAGGTGTACGGCCTCGACCCGGCTGAGGTCGCCGCGAGCTTCCAGGCGCAGGGCGCCGAGTGGCTGCACATGGTGGACCTGGACGGCGCGAAGGCGGGGCGCCCGGTCAACCTCGACGTGGTGCGAGCGGTGCGCGCGGCCGTGGATCTGAAGATCGAGCTTGGCGGCGGCATTCGCACGCTGCAGGTGGCGGAGGAGGCGCTCGAGGCGGGAGTCAACCGGGTGGTGGTCGGCACGCGGCTGACCCAGGACGAGGGCGCGGCCAAGGCGTTCTTCGAGGAGCTGGGCGAGCGGGTCGTGGCCGGCATCGACACGCGCAACGGGCGCGTGGCGGTGCAGGGGTGGACGGAGACCGGCGACCTGGACGGCATCCAGTTCGCCCGGCGCATGGAGGAGCTCGGATGCAAACGGGTGATCTTCACCGACATCGCCCGCGACGGCATGCTCGCCGGGCCGAACCTCGAGGCGATGCGCGCGATGGCCTCCGCGCTGTCGATCCCGGTGATCGCCAGCGGCGGGGTGGCGCGCCTTGACGACCTGCCGGCGCTGGCCGAGACGGGGGTCGAGGGCGCCATCGTGGGGAAGGCGCTCTACGAAGGCCGTTTTTCGGTTTCCGAAGCGATCGCGTCGATCTCGCAGGCGCGAGGGTAGTACAATTACCGAGAGTCGCAGAGCAAGCCGAGTCGGCAAGGCCGTTCGTGGTTCTTTTTCGTTCCCACGTTGAAGATCCTAAGGTAGAACGGGCAATCGTGTTAAGAAGTCAAAGGCGAAGTTTGGGATTTCGAGGTCGGCGCGATGAGTGATCTACTGCCGCTGCTGGGCGTGTCGATACCGATCATCGCGTTGTTGATCCCCATCGTGGCGATCATGACGGCGCATCAACGCAAGATGGCGGAGATCCAGCGCCGGGGTGTGGACGCGCAGACCGCGCTGCCGTTGCTGCAGGAGGTGCAGGCGTTGCGGCGGGAGGTGCGGGAGTTGCGCGAGATGGTGCACCAGCAGGTGCTGACGCTCGACGACGTGCGTGGGAGCGTGCGGGGTCGGGTGGAGCAGTCGCCGGACCTGCCGTCGGAGCTTCGTCAGGGACTGTGAATGAACCTGGAAATCTGCAAGGGTCAGACTGAAGGCATTGGACCCAGACGAACCTACTGCAACCTCCAAGGATGGGTGCTGCGGAGGTATCATCAACCTTCGCTTGCGCGACTCCGGAGGAGCGGATGAGAGTAATTCAGCCATCCTCGAAGCGAATCCACCGATTCCTCGAGGTGCCGAATCTTATTGAACTTCAGCTAAACAGCTATAAGTGGTTCCTCGAAGAAGGTCTTCCCGAACTATTTCGAACCTTTTCACCGATCTGGGACTTCACCCAGACCAACTACATTGAATTCGTAGACTTCGTTCTAGGCGAGCCGAAATACTCGATCCAGGAATGCCGTGACCGGGACCTCACATTTGAGGCGCCGATCAAGGCGATCGTGCGTTTTGGCGGCAAGGACCGCGAGGTTATCGAGTCCGAGGTGTATCTCGGCGACTTGCCGCTCATGACGGACAACGGAACGTTCGTCATCAACGGCCGAGAGCGCGTCATCGTGTCGCAGCTCTCCCGTTCCCCGGGTCTTTACTACGAAGAGGACGTCGACACCTCGATGCAGATGATCGTCCGTGCGAGGATCATCCCGCTCGAAGGGCCGTGGCTCGAGGTCGAGAGCGACTCGAACCAGGTTGTCAACACCCAGATTTCCCAGACGAAGAAGCTGCCGATCACGCAGTTGATCAAGGCGATGCACGGTTTCGACTTCGGTCGAGCCCGCTTCACCCGCAAGATCGGCGACGCACTTCACAAGAAACTGGTTGAGCCGTTGGCGGACCCCGATACCGGTGAAGTGCTGCTCAGCAAGGGCGAGATCGTCACCCAGGCGTTCCTGAATGGCCTGGACGACGAGCAGAAACAGTTCGAAGTCCTTCTCGAAAGCCCGTTAGGTACGTATGACGAGATGCTCTGGGCGTTCGGCGATGAGGTGACCCTTACGGCCCCCACCGCCGACGAACTGACCGGCACGCGCCCCCTGGAGGACATCCTTGAGGGCACGAAGGTCATCGTCCAGAAGCACCAGCGGATCGAAGCCGAGACGGCGAAGAAGATCGAGTCGTTGGGGCTCGAGAACCTCGCCGTGTTGCGTCTGCCCAGGCTCTGCGAGGAGACGCTGGCCGCGGACAAAACGACCACGACCCGCGAGGCGATCCTCGACATCTACAAGCGGATGCGCCCCGGCGAAGCCGCGAACGAGGATGCCGCCCGCCAGTTGGTCATGAACCTCTTCTTTGACAGGAAGCGGTATGACCTCGGTCGGGTGGGCCGGCGGTTCCTGAACCAGCGCCTCGGATTCGACGTTCCTGGCGACACGCGGAACCTGACCTCGGACGACCTGACCTCGACGCTCATCGCGATGCAGCCGTACCTGGCCAAGGACGCGGAGCACGACGACATCGACGACCTGCGCAACAAGCGCGTGCGGTCGGTCGGCGAGCTCCTGGCGAGCCAGCTTCGGCTCGGCTTCGTCCGCATGGAGAAGGTGGCCCGCGAGCGCATGACCAGCGCAGACCAGGACAACCTGCTTCCGAGCATCATCCTGAGCGTCAAGCCGGTCAGCGCGTCGATCAAGAGCTTCTTCAGCAGCAACCAGCTGAGCACGTTCATGGATCAGACGAACCCGCTGAGCGAGCTGACGAACAAGCGCAGGCTTTCGAGCTTGGGTCCTGGCGGTCTGCAGCGCACCAGCGCCAAGTTGGAGGTGCGCGATGTGCACCGCTCCCACTACGGCCGCATCTGCCCGATCGAGACGCCAGAAGGTCCGAACATCGGCCTTATCTCGCAGCTCACCACCCACGCCCGCGTGGACGAGTTCGGCTTCATCATGACGCCGTACCGAAAGGTGGTCGAAGGGCGGGTGACCGGCGAGGTCGTCTACCTGACGGCGCAAGAGGACTTCCACTACCGGATCGCCCCGGCGGACATTGCCACGGACGATGATGGCAACATCACGGCCGAGCAGGTAACGGTTCGGTGCCCGGGCGGCGACAAGCAGTTCGGCGGCGCTTCGTATCCGAAGGTTCCGCGCGGGACGGTCGACCTGATCGACGTGTCTCCCGTGCAGATCATCTCGGTGGCCACGTCGCTCATTCCGTTCCTCGAGAACGACGACGCGAACCGCGCCTTGATGGGCGCGAACATGCAGCGGCAGGCCGTGCCGTGCCTTCGCTCGGACGCCCCGATCGTCGGCACCGGCCACGAGCGCCGCGCGGCGGTCGACTCGGGCGCGGCGGTCGTCGCCAAGCGCGCCGGCACGGTCACCCGATCGACGTCGCAAGAGATCCGCGTCACCACCGACGAGGGCGAAGAGGACGTGTACAAGCTGATGCACCTTGTTCAGAGCAACAAGGGCACCTGCTTCACGCACCGGCCCGTGGTGTATCCCGGCGACCGCGTGTTGGCCGGCGACCCGCTGGCGGACGGCGCGACCTGCGACGACGCGCGGCTGGCCCTGGGGCAGAACGTGCTGGTCGCGTTCATGCCCTGGTCCGGATACAACTACGAAGACGCCATCCTGCTCAGCGAGCGCATGGTGAAGGACGACGTGTTCACGTCGATCCACATCGAGCGCTACGAGACCGAGGCGGTCGATACCAAGCTCGGCCCAGAGGAGATCACGCGCGACATCCCGAACGTCGGCGAGGACGCGCTGAAGAACCTGGACGAGAACGGCATCATCCGCATCGGCGCCGAAGTTCGGCCGGAGGACATCTTGGTCGGCAAGGTCGCCCCGAAGGGGCAGACCGAGATGACCGCCGAGGAACGGCTGATCATCGCCATCTTCGGCAAGAAGGCCGAGGAGACCCGCGACGTATCGCTCCGGGTTCCCCACGGCGAGAAGGGCACGGTCGTCGACGTCAAGGTGTTCAGCCGCTACAAGTATCTGAGCCCCTCGATCAACTACGTTTATCGCGAGTCCAAGAAGCGCGAGCGCCTGATCTGCGACCGGACGGAGGAGCCGCTTCTGCAGCTTCCGCCGGACGAGTTGCCGGCCGGCACCAACATGACCGTCCAGGTCTATATCGCCCAAAAGCGAAAGATCATGGTCGGCGACAAGATGGCGGGACGCCACGGAAACAAGGGCGTCATCTCGCGCATCCTGCCGGTCGAGGACATGCCGATGCTGATGGACGGCACGCCTGTGGACTTCATCTTGAACCCACTCGGCGTTCCGAGCCGTATGAACATCGGCCAGATCCTCGAGACGCACCTCGGCCTGGTCGGCAAGCGCCTTGGCCTGCGGTACGTGTGCCCAGCGTTCGAAGGCGCGACCGGGAAGGAGATCGTGAACGAGGTTCACGGCCTCGCCTGGGCCATGCGACGCCAGTTCATGGAGTCGTACGTGGACAAGGAGCTCCACCTGGACGTCGATTTCGGGGTCGATCCGACCCTGGAGGAGATGGCCGCCCTGGTGGAGGCGCGGCTGCGGCAACTCGATGAGGACCAGCTCGAATGGGTCTCGCGGGTCGTCGCCGGTCCTCCGGTCAAGACGATAGGCGAGATGATCAACGAGCCGACCGAGGACGTGCAAGGCCTGATGTTGCCGCCGGCAACCGGCGGACCGGCGAACGCGTCCGACGAGGTCTACTCGGGGATCATGGACCGGATCCGGCACAACGTCTTCACGCGAACGGGTCTCGACCCGGACAGCTGCAAGTCGTTGGTCCGCGACGGGCTTACGGGGGACATGCTCCCGAACCCGATCACGGTCGGCGTGATCTACATGCTGAAGCTGGAGCACCTGGCGGACGAGAAGATCCACGCCCGGTCGATTGGCCCATACTCGCTCGTCACGCAGCAGCCGTTGGGTGGTAAAGCCCAGTTCGGCGGCCAGCGCTTCGGCGAAATGGAGGTCTGGGCGCTCGAGGCCTATGGCGCGGCGTATACGCTGCAGGAACTGCTGACGATTAAGTCGGACGACGTCATGGGACGCGTGAAGGCTTATGAGTCGATCGTGAAAGGCGAGCCGATCGCCGAACCGGGCATTCCGGAGTCGTTCAAGATTCTGGTGAACGAACTTCGGTCTCTGTGCCTCCGGGTTTCGGTCGAGGACTCGAACAACCACGAGCTTACGCTGAAGGATCTGGACGAACTGGGTGGCGGCGACGACGTCCGCCTGGCGCGTTCGGTCGGGTTCTTCAACTAACGGGCGCGGCGCGGGGAAGGCAAGGTTCCCCGCGTCCCGTCTCGGGCTTCCGGCCGGCAAGGGACCGGGAGGAGCGCCCATCCGTCGGGTGCATCAACAGAGGGTTTCGAAACAGGGCAGCAAACAGGCATGGCTGACAGCAATCTCTTCGACAAGATAAGGATTGGCATTGCGGGGCCGGATGATATCCGAAGCTGGTCCCACGGCGAAGTCAAGAAGCCGGAGACCATCAACTACCGGACGTTCAAACCGGAACGCGATGGCCTCTTCTGCGAGCGCATCTTTGGCCCGGTCAAGGACTGGGAGTGCCAGTGCGGTCGCTATAAGAAGATCAAGTACAAGGGCATCGTGTGCGAACGCTGCGGCGTCGAGGTGACCCGCAGCAAGGTCCGCCGCGAACGCATGGGCCACGTCGAGCTGGCCGCGCCGGTGTGCCACATCTGGTACCTCAAGGGAGTGCCGTCGCCGCTGGCGTTGATCCTGGACATCTCCCCCAGGCAACTCGAGAAGGTCATCTACTTCGCCTCGTTCATCATCATCGAACTGGAGGCGGAGCGCATCCAGGAGCTGATGCCGCGAATCCTGGAGGCCGTCGAGATCGAGAAGCTCGGGATCCAGGAGCGGATGCAGGAGTTGGAGTGCAACAGCCTTAACCGCCTGGTCTCGGAGATGCTGAACAACCCGGACGATTACTTCGACGAAGGGTACGTCAAGGATCGCATGAAGGCGAACTTCGACCGCATCCGCGCCGAGTACCGCGACGCCGACGAGCGCCTGCGGGATATGGACGTGGCGGCCGAACTGCTCAGCAAGCTCGAGTTGAACCAGCTGATCGACGAGGACAAGTGGCGCGCCATCAGCAAGCTGCTGGAGTCGGTGGGACGGCGCATCAAGGAGGACCTGACCTCGCTGGTGCGCGCCAACATCGGCGCCGAGGCCTGCAAGGAGCTGCTGCGCCGCGTCGACCTCGAACGACTCGCCCGCTCGCTGCGGCGCGAGATCGTTGAGACGACCAGCCAGCGCCGAGCCCGCGCGATCAAGCGACTTGAACTCACCGAGGCGTTGCTCCAGTCGAAGAGCCGCCCCGAGTGGATGATCCTCGACTACATCCCGGTCATCAGCCCTGAGCTTCGCCCGATGGTGCAGCTCGACGGCGGCCGGTTTGCCACGTCGGACCTGAACGACCTGTATCGGCGCATCATCAACCGGAACAACCGCCTGAAGAAGATCATCGAGATCCAGGCGCCGGAATCGATCATCAACCACGAGAAGCGCCTGCTGCAGGAGTCGGTGGATGCGCTCATCGACAACGGCCGCCGCTCGCGGCCCGTCGTGGGCTCCAGCGCCCGGCCGCTCAAGTCCCTGAGCGACATGCTCAAGGGTAAGGAAGGCCGGTTCCGCAAGAACCTGCTGGGTAAGCGCGTCGACTACTCCGGCCGCTCGGTCATCGTCGTCGGCCCGCACCTGAAGCTTCACCAGTGCGGCTTGCCGAAGGAGATGGCGCTTGAGCTGTTCAAGCCGTTCGTGATGAAGACGCTGGTCGAACGCAAGATCACGCAGAACATCAAGACGGCCAAGCGCATGATCGAACGGATGCATCCGTCGGTCTGGGACGGCTTGGAAGAGGTGATCAAGGAGCATCCAGTGCTCCTCAACCGCGCTCCAACGCTGCACCGCTTGGGAATCCAGGCCTTCGAGCCGATCCTGGTGGAAGGGAAGGCGATCCAGCTTCACCCGCTGGTCTGCCACGCCTTCAACGCCGACTTCGACGGCGACCAGATGGCCGTGCACCTTCCGCTGAGCATCCAGGCTCAGTCGGAGGCGCGCGTGCTGATGCTGTCGACGCAGAACCTCTTCTCGCCGGCGGACGGCCACCCCGTCTGCTCGCCGATGCAGGACATCGTCCTCGGTTGCTACGCGCTCACCTTCACGAACAAGAAGGAGGCCGCCAGGCTGGCCGAGACGGAACGGAAGTACAAAGAGGACCCGGACCACAACCCGGCGCCCTACGTGTACAGCGGCCCTGACGAGGTGCTTTTCAACCTGGAGGCGCCGGGAATCGACCGCATCAGCGTCAATGGCCCGGTCAACGTGCGCTTGCGGCGACCGCTCTTCCGTCCGAACGAGGAGATCGACTTCCGCGACGCGGCCACCGGCGTGGAGTACCGCTACGTCACCGTTCAGAACGAGTTTGGCGAAGAGGTCAAGGAGCTTGAGCCGCTGCCGCAGGAGTTCGAGACGACGATCGTCAAGACCACCCCGGGCCGGCTCATCTTCAACGCGGTGTTGCCGTATCCGCTGCGGTATAGCGACCGGTTCCTGAGCCTTGAGCTCACGAAGAAGGCGATCGCCCAGGCCGTCATCGCTTGCCACGAGGAGGTCGGTCAGGAAGGCACGATCGGACTGCTGGACGAGATCAAGGACCTCGGCTACACGTGGGCCACCCGCTACGGCATCAGCATCGCCCTCACCGACATGGACCCGCCGAAGCGCCGCGAGGAGATGCTCACCGAGTCCGACAACAAGGCGAACCGGGTTCTGGAGCAGTACCGCCGAGGCATGACCAGCTTCCGCGAGATGCAGAACAACCTCACGGAACTCTGGACGGCCACCTACGACGAGATCGGTCAGGCCATCGTGGACAACATGGCCCAGGAGAACCCGCTCTCGATCATCACGGTCTCGGGCGCCCGCGGTTCGGTCAAGCAGCTTGCGCAGCTCTCCGGCATGCGCGGCTTGATGTTCAACCAGTTCAACGAGGTCATCTACGAGCTCCCGGTCAAGAACTCGTTCCAGAAGGGCCTGTCGATGCTCGAGTTCTTCGTGACCACGCACGGCGCCCGCAAGGGTTTGGCCGACACGGCGCTCCGCACGGCTGACGCGGGTTACCTGACCCGGCGTCTGGTCGACGTCGCGCAGGACATGATCATCAAGAAGGATGACTGCGGCACCGGCGACGGCGTTCTGACCACCCGCATCATCTACGAAGGCAAGCTCATCGAGGCTATTGGCGAGCGCGTTTTCGGGCGCGTGTCCTTGGCCACCGTCATCGACCCGGAGACCAACGAGCCGATCCTGCAGTTCGACGAGTTGATCACGCAGGAGCAGGGCAAGCGCCTGGACAAGGTGGACGCGGCCTACACCGCCGAGGTCATCGGCCTGACCGACGACGAGAAACCGGCGATCGAGGCGAAGTACGAAGCGCTAGGCTTCGGCATCGACGAGCACGGCTTCCTGGGCGTGAAGGTTCGGAGCCCGCTGACCTGCGAATGCGAGCAGGGGCTCTGCGCCAAGTGCTACGGCCGCGACCTGGCGACGCAGAAGCTGGTCGAGGTGGGCGTTGCGGTCGGCATCATCGCCGCGCAGTCCATCGGTGAACCGGGCACGCAGCTCACGATGCGCACCTTCCACACCGGAGGCGTTGCGGGCGCGAAGGCCATCGCTCGAACCAACCAGTACAAGACCGGTAAGTTCGTGCGCCTCTTCCAGGAGGACTTCGAGAGCGCCACGCAGACCGGCTTCCGCGAGTTCGACCCGTCCAAGCTGCTCGAATCGCAGCAGGGCGTGGTCAAGGGGCTCTTCACCCGCGGCTCCCTCGTCGACGAGGAGGAGGAGGGCAAGAAGAAGGTCGTCCGCAAGGGCTCGAAGGCCGCCGAGAAGGCGCAAGAGAAGATGGACAGCGAGTCCCGCAAGTTGTGGGAGCGCAGCCGGAAGACGTTCTTCTACTCCTGGACGGGTGAATCGAGCGGTATCGTCCGCGTCGAGGAGATCTTCGAGGCCCGAAAGCAGCCTCGTGGTAAGGCCCTTATCTGCCCGTTGACCGGCGTGGTCGCGGACATCCAGAAGAGCAACTACGGCCGGTGGGTGGTCATCCAGGGCGAGATGTCGATGGACGCCCCGCTCAAGAACGCCTACGTGGCCGACAAGCAGGACTGGGAGACCACTCCGCGCACGACCAAGGACGGCGAGGTCGACGGCTATGACAACACGCTCGAACGGCTCATCGGCCAGAAGCTGACGACCGCCACGCTCAGTGCGCTGAAGAAGCACGACATCCAAAAGGTGCGCGTCTTCTTCCCAGTGCTGGTTCCGCCGCTCGGCAACCTTCCGGTGCAGAAGGGTTCGAAGGTCATCAAGGGCGACCCGTTGACCGAGGGCCCGCTGGACCCGCACGAGGTGCTCGAACTGGCCGGCGCTCACGCGGTGCACCAGTACTTCATCGAGAACCTGCAGACCGTCTACAAGGACCAGGGCGTCGACATCAACGACAAGCACATGGAGGTCATCATCCGGCAAATGCTGCGCAAGCGGCAGGTCAAGGAGCCGGGCGATACTCCGTTCCTTCCTGGTCAGAACGTGGACCGCTTCCGGTTCGTCCGGGAGAACGAGCGGGTCCGCCAGCGGATCGCCGCAGGCAAGAAGATCAAGTACACCGACCCGATCACGGGCGAGGAGAACGAGCGCGACCCGAAGGAGGCCACGGCCAGTTGGATCCTGCTGGGCATCACCGAGGCTTCGTTGGCGACCGACTCGTTCCTCTCGGCGGCGTCGTTCCAGAAGACGACCCGCGTCCTGACCGAGGCGGCCGTTCGCGGCAAGTCCGACCCGTTGCTGGGCCTCAAGGAGAACGTCATCATCGGGCGTCTCATCCCGGCCGGTACCGGCGTCAAGGAGTACCGCGAACTGAGCATCGACGTCGACCGCACTCAGCCGACCTGGGCGCAGCAGTCGCTCACGTCGCTGGTCGATGCGGAGGACCAGGAGTCGCTGCAGAACGCCGAGCCGTTCGGCGGGATGACCCTGGCGGACCTCGCCGCGGACGAGGGTGGCACGTTGGGCCTCCCCCCCGCGGAAGAGGAGTAACCTCACCCGGGGCGCCTGTGCGCGCGGGCCGGAACCAAGCGGTTCCGGCCCGCGTTGCGTTTGGCCGGCATGCGGTTGTCTTGCGCAAATCGCATTCGGGGCTTTTTCATCACTTGTGAACAATGCGGGCACTCCCGCGTCTGTTCGGTCCGTATGGTGATGAGGAAGGCACTATGAACAGGACACTAACCACCCTCCTCGGATGCGCCTTGCTCGCCGTGAGCGTCGGCGCCTTTGCGCAGCCAGGCCCCGGCGGCCCGGGCGGGCCTCCTCCCGGCGGCCCCGGATTCCGCGGCGGCCCGCCGCCGGACATGGCCAAGTTCGAAAAGGCCCGCAAGGAGGCGCACGCTCGCGTGCTCAGCCAGCTCGGGCTTACCAAGGACCAGAAAGCGAAGATCGCCAAGTTGGACGCCAAGCGCGACAAGGAGCAGGCGGCGTTGCGAAAGGCGATGCAGAAGAGCGGCGGCCCGAACGCCAAGCCTGAGGAACGGGAGAAGATCCGGACCAAGATGCAGAAGATGCGCAAGTCCTATCAGGACGGCATGGCCAAGATCCTCACGCCCGCGCAGCTCAGCAAGTACCACGATCTCAACCGCGCGGAGATGCGGAAGATGCGAGGCAAGATGGGTGGCCCTGGCGGCCCCGGTGGCCCAGGCGGTCCGGGCGGCCAACGCGGTCCTCGGCGAGGCAAAGCGTAGGTTTCGTTAGCTCGAGAAAGGACGAAAACGCAGAATGGGCGCGGCTTCGGCCGCGCCCCTTTTTGACCGGCGGTTCGAGCGTCCCACGGCGGGCGACCGGGTCGGCCCCGAACGGCGTAGACTGATCGGCAGAGATGAACCTTGAAACCTCGTATCTGCGGCGCCGAACCACGCCCTGCCGCGTTGGCGACGTGACGATGGGCAGCGGCCACCCCGTGGTCGTCCAGAGCATGGTGACCGAGGAGACCCACAACGTCGAGGCGTGCGTCGAGCAGGTGATCGCCCTGGCGAAGGCGGGCTGCGAGATCGTGCGGGTCACCGCGCCCAGCCTCGCGGAGGCACGGCTCTTGGAGGAGATCAAGGCCAAGGTCCGCGAGCGGTACCGGGAGGCGCCGATGACCGCCGACGTGCACCACCAGGGCAGCGGCATCGCGGTCGAGGCCGCGAAGTACGTGGACGAGATCCGGATCAACCCCGGACTCTTCGTCTTCAAGAAGCCGTCCGACCGAACCGCATACAGCGATCGGGAGGCGGCCGAGGAGCGGCAGGCGATCGAGGAGAGCTTCGTGCCGGTGATCGAGGCGCTCAAGCGCCATGGCCGCGCGCTCCGGGTCGGCGTCAACCACGGCAGCCTTTCCGAGCGGATGCTGGTCACCTACGGCGACACGCCCGAGGGGATGGTGGAGAGCGCCATGGAGTACTTGCGGTTGTGCGAGAAGTACGACTACCGCAACGTGAACATCAGCGCCAAGGCCAGCAAGGTACCGATCATGGTGGCTGCGAACCGCCTGCTGGTGAAGCGGATGGAGGAGGAGGGGATGGCCTATCCGCTCCACCTGGGCGTGACGGAGGCCGGCGACGGCGAGTATGCCCGCGTGAAGAGCACGGCCGGCATCGCCACGTTGCTCATGGAGGGGATTGGCGACACGATCCGCGTCAGCTTGAGCGAAGATCCCGCGCACGAGATCCCCGTCTGCTACGAGGTGCTGCAAGCGCTCGGCTTGCGGAAGACGCAGGTCGAGTACACCGCGTGCCCGGGTTGCGGGCGCACGAAGTACGACCTGCCCACGGTACTGCGACAGGTGAAGGAGGCCACGCGCCACCTGGTGGGACTCGAGATCGCCGTGATGGGTTGCATCGTGAACGGCCCCGGCGAAATGGCCGACGCCGACTACGGGTACGTGGGCAAGGGCGGGGGACAGATCACGCTCTACCGCAAACGCCAGCCCGTGCGAACCGTGCCGCAGGAGCAGGGCGTCGAAGCGCTCGTCGCCCTACTCAAGGAAGACGGCGTTTGGGTTGAGCCGTAGCCTTGTGCTTGGCCATGCGGAGCATCGCGGCCCGGTAGACCGCCACGGTGCGCTGAGCCATGCGTTGCACGGAGAACTCCGTCCGGGCGCGCTCCATGGCGATGGCCGCCATCTCGCTCGCCACGTCGGGTCTGGCAAGAAGCCCGGCCGCCTCCTCGGCCATTGAGACCGCGTCCCCCGGCGGGACGAGCAGACCGGCGCCGTCGGCGAGCACCTCGGGCACGCCTCCGATGCGGTTGGCCACGACCGGCACGCCGGCAGCCATCGCCTCGACCACGGCGATGCCCATCGCCTCGCGGAGGGAGGGGAAGAGGAACACGTCCAGGGCGGGCAGCAGCTCTCGGGCGTCTGGCCGATAGCCCAGGAACCGCACGTTGTCCCGGATCCCGAGCTGGTCCACCAGGTCCTCGCACTCGGGCCTGGACGGCCCGTCCCCGAACAACAGGAAGACGACGTTCGGGTAGTCCAGCGCCAGGCGCGCGACCGAATGCAGCGCCTGTTCGACCCCCTTGAGCGGCGTTAGCCGGGCAACGGTGCCCAGCGCCTTGGCCCCCGGGGCGATGCCGAGTTGGGCGCGCAGCGCCAGGCGTGCCGAGTCGTCGGTCGCGGGGCCGATGGGGATGCCGTTGTGGACCACGCTGATCTTGGACGGTTGAACGTTTTGCGCGATCAGGTGGCGACTCACCTCCTCCGACACCGCGATGAGGTGGTGGCACGTCGCGAACGACAGTTTGCCGCTAAGGCCGTGAACCGTGGCGACGGAGGGCACGCCCGCCATGCGCGAAGCGATGCCGGCCCAGATGGACGAGGTGGAGAGGTGGGCGTGCACGACGTCGATCCGTTCGTTGCGAAGGTGGCGGGCGAGGTTCACGGCCGCCAGCAGGTCCACCTTGATGCGGACGTTGAACTCGGCGTCGCGGTATCCCAGGCCGCGCACGTGCTCGCCCAAACCCCGGCCGCGGAAGGTCGCAAAGCCCACGTCGTGGCCCTGGACGCGGAGCTGGCCGGCCAGGAAGAGCATGCTTGCGCAAGCGCCGTAGGAGCTGTTGCGGGCCGAACAGGCCTGCAACACCTTCAGCGGGCGTTCGGCTGAGCCCGCAATGCCCTGTGGATCTTCCAGAATAGAAACGGTGTCCATGTATCACGCCGAACGTTCAGGCGGCGCAGCCCGAACGGATCGCATCCTTGCACGTTAACGCCTTTGATGGTAGAGCACGCTCCCAGATAACCGGCCTCCAGGACCAACCGCCGCACCTCCGGGTTCATCGCTCCATATGGATAACAAAAAAACATTACCGGCTTACCCAAAGCGGACTCAAGCCTTTGGCGGGAAAGCGTGACCTCCGTGCGAGCGACCTCTGCGGAAACCGCGGTCAAGCGCACGTGGGTGAGGCCGTGAGAGCCGAACTCGATGCCGCCGTGTTCCTCGCCCCTCGCCTCCTCGAGCGACATGACCTCTTCCGGAGCGTCGCCCTGCACGATGTCCCACTCGTTCCTGCCGCCTGCGCGGTCCACCACCAGGAACACGGTGGCGGAAAAGCCCTCGCGTCGCAACGCCGGGAAGGCGCGGTCGATCAGGTGGCGATAGCCGTCGTCGAAAGTGACGACCACCGGCTTTTTGGGTAGCGGCGCCTGGCCTTGGAGCGCCTGATAGGCGTCATGCAGGCGCATCCCCGTGTACCCGAACCGCCGTAGGGCGCGCACCATGCGTTCGAAACGCGCCTTGGGCACGTAGTGTCCCGGCACGAGCGCACCGGGTGGTGGCGCGCCGATCCGGTGGAACATCAGTATGGGGATGGCGGCGGTTCCTGAAACCATCGAGCCGATCAAGGATACCGGCCCGAATCGGTTACACTGGTCGGATGCTCAAGACCGCGCTGCTCCATCCAGAGATTCTCGAGGCATTGGCCTCGGCAGGCCACGGCGCCAAAGTGCTTATCGCCGACTCCAACTACCCCTATGCCACGACCGCGGGCCCGAACGCGCGGCTCGTCTTCCTGAACTTCGCCCCCGGCAAGCTCACCGTGCCCGAGGTGCTTGCGGGGCTGGAGAAGGTGATCCCGATCGAGGCGGCCGAGGCGATGGCGCCCGACGCGGGACCCGAACCGTCGATCTACCCCGAGTTCCGCGAGATCCTGGGGAGCGACGTGCCGCTCCAGCCGGTGAAGCGATTCGACTTCTACGAGAAGATCCGGGGCGACGACACCTGCCTGGTTATTGCCACCGGCGAGACGCGCGTGTACGCATGCATCATCCTGACGATCGGCGTGGTGAAGCCCTGAGGAAGACATGAGCGACGACCGGGAACCGACCAACGTCTTGAAACCCGCCCGCGCCTTCACCGATCTGCTGGTCAGCGGGTCGCTGCCCAGGGGTTACCTCTGCCCGCGGGCGCCCCACGCCCCCAAGTTCGACGGAGCCATGGGAGACCCCGCTTGGAGCATGGCCGAATGGAGCGCGGCGTTCGAGGACATCGAGGGCCCCTCGCAGCCGCACCCGCCGTTCGACACGCGGGTGAAGATGCTTTGGGACGACGACCACCTGTACATCGGCGCGCAGATGGAGGAGCCGAACCTCTGGGCCACCCTCACTGAGCACGACTGCGTGATCTACAACGACCACGACTTCGAGGTGTTTGTCGACCCGGACGGCGACAGCCACGGCTATTACGAACTCGAAGTGAACGCGCTTGGCACGACGTGGGACCTGTTGCTGGAGAAGCCCTATCGCGACGACGGTCACGCCGACAACTCCTGGGAGATCGAGGGCCTTGTGTGCAAGGTGGGTCTGCGCGGCACGCTGAACGACCCGAGCGACCGCGACGACGGTTGGACCCTGGAGTTGGCCATTCCGTGGGGGGCGTTCTCGAAACACGCCAACATGCCGCTGCCGCCGCGACCCGGGGACCGCTGGCGCATCAACTTCTCGCGCGTCGAGTGGGACCTCGAGGTGGTGGACGGCGCCTATCGGCGCGTGCCGGGGCGGCCGGAACACAACTGGGTTTGGTCGCCGCAGGGCGTCATCGACATGCACCGGCCGGAGCTATGGGGCCTGGTGGAGTTCGCCGAGGCTGAGGCCAACAAGCGTGTGGCGTTGCCGGCCGACGAGGCCGAGGCCCGTCGCCTCCTCTACGAGGTCTACTGGGCTCAGAGGGCGTTGAAGCGATCCGGCAAGCCCTACGTCGCCACCTTGGCCGAACTCGGCCTGGCGGAGTTGGCGGACCGCATCACGATGGAGCCCAAGGCCGACGGGTTCGTGGCGCAGTCTGGCGTGCGCGGTGGCCGAGTGCTGCTCCGGCAGGACTCGCGCATCTGGAGGGAAAACGCTTAGGCGCTAACCCAACGGCAGCATGGTGAGCATGACCATGAAGTGACACGCGCTGCCACCGAGCACGAAGACGTGCCACAGGTCGTGCGCTCCAAAGACGCCGGGCCAGAGCTTGGGGCGGCGCGA
>CAZIIS010000043.1:0-21708 GCA_964539295.1 uncultured Fimbriimonadaceae bacterium
GACAAGATCGTCCCCGGCATGTTGATGGGCGCCATCCGCTGCAACTTCCCCACCCTCTTCGCCTCGGGCGGTCCGATGGCTGCCGGCCAACTGGACGGCAAACCGGTGGACCTCATCAAGGTGTTTGAGGGCGTGGCGGCCTACAAGAGCGGCGCGATCGACGAGCAGGCGCTGAACCGCTTGGAATGCGCCGCGTGCCCCGGGCCCGGCTCCTGCTCGGGCATGTTCACCGCCAACTCGATGAACTGCCTCACCGAGGCGATCGGCATCGCGCTTCCGGGCAGCGGAACCACGCTCGCCGTCGACCCCGCGCGCAAGCGCCTTTGGCGCCGGGCGGCCCAGCGCATCATGCAGATGCTCGAGGAGGGCCTGCGCCCGAGCGACCTGATCACCCAGGAGTCGATCGACAACGCGCTGGTGCTCGACATGGCCATGGGCGGCAGCTCGAACACCGTGCTTCACACGCTCGCCATCGCCACCGAGGCCGGCATCGACTACGACCTGAACCGCATCAACGCGCTCAGCAAACGCTGCCCGAACGTCTGCAAGGTCTCTCCCTCCTCCGATTACCACGTCGAGGACGTGCACCGCGCCGGCGGCATCGGCGCGATCCTGAAGGAGGTTGGCCGCATCGATGGGCTGCTCCACCTGGATTGCCCGACGGTAACCGGCAAGACGCTCGGCGAGAACATCCGCCGCGCCAAAACGCTCGACGCCGACTGCATCCGCCCGATCGAGAGGGCCTACAGCCCGGAGGGCGGCCTCTTTATCCTCTCGGGCAACATCGCCCCCGACGGCGCGGTGGTCAAGGTCGCGGGCGTCGACCCCAAGATGCACCGCCACACCGGTCCGGCCGTCATCTTTGAGTCGCAGGAGGACGCCTGCGAGGGGATCCTGGCGGGGAAGGTGAAGGCCGGCGACGTCGTGGTCATCCGCTATGAGGGCCCCAAGGGCGGCCCCGGCATGCAGGAGATGCTCGCCCCGACCAGCTACATCATGGGTCAGGGCCTTGGCGACAAGGTGGCGCTCATCACGGACGGTCGATTCAGCGGCGGAACGCACGGCGCCTGCATCGGCCACGTCTCCCCGGAGGCCGCGGCGGGCGGGCCGATCGGCATGCTGCGCGACGGCGACGTCATCGAGATCGACATCCCGGGCCGTTCGCTTCAGGTCCGGTTGTCCGACGCCGAACTGGCGGAGCGCAAGAAGGCTTGGATGCCCCCCGCGCCCCGGTTCACCAAAGGGTGGCTTGGACGCTACACGCGCCTGGCCACCAGCGCCAACACGGGCGGAGTTCTCGCCCAGGAATAGACGTCGGGGGGCCTGGTCAGTCGACCAGGCCCTTGCCCAATAGGAACTCGCGGCTGGCCCGGATCGACTCCAGCGGGTGGCGGGGGCAGGTATCCAACTCAACGACCGCCCACTCGGTTCCGGCCTCGGCACAGGCGGCGAGGATGCCGTCCCAATCGAGGATGCCGGCCCCGACCTCCTCGAAGGTGCGGCTCTGGTCCTTCGACATGTCCTTGCAGTGGACCCAAGGGATGCGGCCCTTGAGCTTGCGGATCGTTGCGGCCGGATCGGCGCCGCCGTGTTCGGCCCAATAGACGTCCACCTCGGCCTTGACCAGTGCCGGGTCGGTGTTCTCCCAAAGGACGTCGAAGCCCGGCCGGCCGTTTTCGAGCGCGAACTCGAACGAGTGGTTGTGGTACCCGAAGCCCAAGCCCGCGGCGCGCAACCCCTCGGCGATGAGCGATAGGCGCCGAGCGAACGCCCTCCACCCGTCCGCGTACTCGTTTGGGGATACCCACGGCAGGATGACGTCCTCGCAGCCGAGCGTCTTGGCGTCCTCGATCACCTTGGGCAACCGCCTCTCCAAAAGGTTAAGGCCGACGTGCGGCGCCAGTGCGCGCAGACCGAGGGTGTCCAGCGTCTGGCGAACGAGGTCGGCGTCGAGTTCCGGCGGGAGTCCGGAGATCTGGCAGGTCCGGTAACCGATCTCCGCAATCCTCTCAAGCGTTCCGCGGAAGTCCTCGGCGAGCAAGTCCCGAACGGTGTAGAGCGTAAGGGCGATCTTCATGGTTCCTCACAAAGCCTCTTCAGTTCACGCAAAGCGATAGCCAACTCGCCGTCGATGCCCAGGCGTCCACACTCCAGCGAAATGCGCGCGTTGTAGCCCAGCTCCTTTAACCGCGTGGTGAAGGCGCGCACCATCGGGTCCTTCGAGCGCGGAAAGAGGCGCGGCAGGTCGGCAATGTGCACATGGGCGGGCGCATGGGGCATCTGCTGCTCCATGTACTCGGTACCCGGGGCAGATTGCTTCGGACCCGTTCTCCACCACTCAACCAAAAGGTGATAAGAGTCCGCCGTGTAAGCGCAACCCCTCGCCCTTAGGCTGCGGGCAAGCGCTCCGAGGTCGTTACCTACGTTGGTCTCCAAATGGTTGAGCGACTCCGGCGCCAGCCGGATTCCCCGGCCGGTGGCCTCCGCCTGCAGTTCGGCCACCACGTCCATGAAGCGCTCGTCGGCCTCCCTCAGGTCCATCCCATCGGGCGCGCGCCGGCTGCCGCCGCTTCCGATTACCATGACCTGAACGCCGCACTCGGCCGCGCGATCAAAGAGACGCTTCGCGTAGTCCTGGTACGGGGTGGCGTCCGGCCCGAAGAGCCGCACCTCGCCAGGGAAGAACACGTTCGTGACCGGCGGCCGTGCGCGGCGGTACGCGGCGTAGTCCATGGCCGAAGCCAGGCTCGCCGCCGGCGGCTCGACGTAATCGAAGCCGGCGGCAAGCGCCTCATCCAAAAGGTCAACGGGTCCGCAAACGCCGTACTGCATGAGCGTTACCCTTCAGGCTGGACCAATACGCGCCGGCCGCCAAGGCGGGCGCTGCGGTAGATCGCGAGGATCACCTTGAGCGGCTCCAACGCCGCTTCGCCGGTGACGAACGGCTCCCGGTCCTCGGCGATCGCGTCGACGAAGTCCTGGATCTGCATCCGGTGTTGCATGTCCCACCTCGCGGTGGGGTCGTCTGCGTCGTCCTTGGGGTCCAGCACCGAGGCAGTCGGAAGAGGGTGGTATTTCAAGCCTCGACCATATGGTGAGGGATCGTTCGGCGCCTCCGGGTCCACCTCCCAGATCTTGATCGCGTCGCACTCCACGTACGCGCTGCCGAAAAGCCCCTCGACCTGCACGCGCTCCTTCATGCCGGGGTAGGAGCTGGTCGAGCCCTGGATCACGCCCGTGGCGCCGTTGCGAAACTCCACGAGGGCATTGGCGACGTCCTCCACCTCGATCGCGTGCGCGGCGGTACGGGTTTGCGCCTGTACCGATGCGACGCCGCCCATGATCCACTGCAGCACGTCGACGTAGTGGATCGCCTGGTTCATCAGGCACCCGCCGCCGTCGAGCGCGTACGTGCCGCGCCAGTCGCCATTGTCGTAGTAGCGTTGCGTGCGATACCACTTGATCGACGCGTCGCCCGAGATCAACCGTCCAAGCTCACCGCTCTGCGCCGCGTGCCTAACCCTTTGGATGGCCCTGGAGAAGCGGTGCTGGCTGACAACCCCCGACTTCACGCCCTCCTTCCGGCAGGTTTGGACGAGCGAGACCGCCTTCCGATAGGTGACGTCGATCGGCTTTTCGGCCAGTACGTGCTTGCCGGCGCGGGCGCACGCCTTTCCGATCCCGGCGTGCAGGCCGCTCGGGGTGCATACCGTAACGGCGTCCACCCTCTTCAGGAACGGGGCCAGACGGGTGAAGCCGGGCACGTCGTAGGTTCGGGAGGCCGCATCGGCCCGCTCAGGCACGATGTCCATCACTGCGGCCAGTGTGCCGCCGGTGAGCCGCTTCATCGCCTCGGCGTGGGTTCCCGAAATCGAGCCGCAACCGATGATCCCAAGCCGGACCATCAGCAAGAGCCCCCGGCCTGGGTCACCACGGCGCGGAGGGCGTCGGCGGCCACCTTGAACAACTCCGGCCCGGAAAAGCCGCCGAAAGGTCCTGCGGCCTGCAGGTGCGGCTCCAGGGTGAGGGTTCCGCTCCACTTCTGTTCGATGAGCCAGCGGAGCGTTTCGACCATCTGGCCGTTGCCCTCGCCCGCCGGAACGACGCGCCCCTGGGCCTGTACGGCGTCTTTGATGTGCAGCGTGTCCAGGTAGGGAAGCAGCCAGGGGAACCAGTCGGGCATTGGTCGGAACCCTAACAAAACCGTGTTGGCGAAGTCGAAACAGAACCGGAACGCCGGGCCGGCAAACTCGCCGCACAACCGTTTGGCGCCCTCGGGATAGGCGCCGAAGAACCGGGCGTCGTTCTCGTGCAGCAGCACGATGTCCTCCGCTTCGGCCAGGTCCACCATGTCCGACATCCAGGCCTGCACGGCGGGCCATGCGTCGCGGAGGTCCTTCGCCGGCGCCTCGGGGGTGAAAATGCGCACGCGCTGCGTGCCGAGCGCCTGCGCGGCGGCGATCGCCTTCTTCAGCTTGGCGAACTCCGCCTGCCGGTTCTCCGGGCGCAGCGGAACCTTGTTCACCGGCGATCCGACCGCGTGGATCGCGATCCCGGCGGCCGCCGCCCGTTCCCGAACGGAGGCCAACACTTCGGGCTTGAGGTCGATCACGTTCACCCCGCCGACGGAGCGGACGTCTAGCCCGCCGATGCGGTTCTCCTTCAGGGCCTCCAGTTGAAGCCCTAGATCGGCATCCGCCTCGTCGGCAAATGCCGAAGTCGAGAAAGCGTTTTTGCGATTCACCAGTAACATCATGTACGCTTCTTTAGGCAGTGTGCAACGCCAACATCCACGAAGTTTTTCGGAGCTAGCCAATGACGTACTCATCACAATGCTCGGTTAGGACACACGGGCATGGCGAGATGCATGATCTGAGCGGGGAACTCGCAACCGTGCTGGCTCGATCGGGCATGAACTCGGGCATCGTGACCGCGTTCGTGATCGGCTCCACCGCCGGCCTGACCACCATCGAGTTTGAGCCCGGATTGGTCGAGGACATGCGGCAGGCGATGGAGCGGGTGGCGCCGGAGGGTGGACAGTATGCGCACGAGGCGCGTTGGCACGACGACAACGGCCACGCCCACGTCCGCGCCTCGATCATCGGTCCTTCGGTAACCATACCTTTTGCCGAGGGTCAGAGCGCCCTGGGAACGTGGCAGCAACTCGTATTGGTCGACTTCGACACCCGCGAACGCGATCGTACCGTGGTGTTCCAAGTCCTGGGCGAATAGGCCGCACGCCCGGAAAACGGTCGTATACTCCAGACAGCGAATAGTGTTGGGCCGCAGGGGGAGCCGCAAGGCTGAGAGTTCCTTCGAGGAAGACCCCTTGAACCTGATCCGGCTGATACCGGCGTAGGGATTGCGGGCGCGGAACTCCCGATCGTTTGAGAGGCGTCGCATCGCAATGGCGTGGCGACGCTTTTCGCGAGGAAACTTAGGAGTCCGAACTATGCAACACCGTCGCGCCTTCACGCTCATCGAGCTGTTGGTTGTGATCGCCATCATCGCCATCCTTGCGGCGATCCTCTTCCCGGTCTTCGCGCAGGCCAAGGCGGCCGCAAAGAACACCGCCTGCCTGAGCAACGCCCGTCAGATCGCCATGGCCGTGCGCATGTACCTGGCCGACCAGGACGACACCATGCCGATCTTCTACGCCTACAACAGCCAGCCCCCGGCCGGGCAGCCCGGCCACAAGGGGGTCGAGGTCGAGGTGCTCCCGTACACCAAGGACAAAAAGGTGTTCAAGAGCCCGCTCGACGCCGGCGGACCCTACCTGGCGGATGACGTGCCCGGGGCGGACACCTACTGGGCCGCCTACGGCAGCTCGTACCGCTTCACCCACTGCATGTACAGCGTCGTGGCCGGCGAATCGAGCCAGAACAACGTGGCTTACGACACGACCGCCATCGTGACCGACGGCATGTTCGCCTACCCGGCCGAATCGAGCGTGATGCGCCTGGAGATGTTCCCCTTCTTCAGCCGGAAACAGGACCCGGGGTGTGCGCGGTACGGCTATGACTGCGACCCGCCCTACGACTACTACCGCCAGTGGAGCGCCACGGGCGGGTCGATCATCTTCGCCGACGGCCACGCCAAGTTCGTCACGAGCGCCGGGGCGTTCGACGACGTGCGCATCAACCCGGAGGGGCGCAAGTCCGGCGACCCGGACGCGACCTCGTGGAGCGGTACCTTCTACGCCACATGCGATTAGGTTAGTGAACCGAACGATACGCCCGACGTGCGGGGGCTTGCCTTGGGGCGGCCCCCGCGCTCAGAATGGGGGCATGTGCGTACTGGGACTTATGCTTGGCGTGGTGTGTGGTTCCGTTTCGGAACCGACGGTGTTATGCGGGATCGACGTGCTGCAGCGCGACGGCTTTGCGCAGCTTCGCGGGGCGAACATCGCCCTTATCACGAACCACACGGGGCGGACGAAGGATGGCGGTCACACGGTCGACGTCCTCGCGAAAGCGCCCGGGGTCAAGCTCGTGTGCCTTTTCGCCCCGGAACACGGCATTCGCGGCCTGCTGGATGAGGAGATCAAGGATGACCGCGACGAACAGACCGGCCTGCCGGTCTACTCGCTCTACAACCCGGGCGTCAAGGACGGGCGGTTCAGGCCGACCGACGCCCAGCTCGCCGGCGTCGACACCATCGTGTTCGACCTGCAGGACATCGGCACGCGCTTCTACACCTACGTCGGCACCATGGGGTATGCGATGGAGGCGGCCGCCGCGCACGGCCTGCGGTTCGTGGTGCTGGACCGCCCCAACCCGGTCGGCGGCATCGAGGTCGGGGGCATGGTCGCCGAGAAGAAGCGGCTCAGCCTTACCGCGTACCACCGCATCGCGTTGCGCCACGGCATGACCGCGGGCGAATTGGCGGGCATGTTCAACGAGGAGCGGAAGATCGGCGCCAAGCTCGACGTGATCTGGTGCGAGGGCTGGAGGCGGTCGATGCTCTGGGACCAGACCGGTCTCACCTGGGTGAACCCGTCGCCCAACATGCGTTCGCTCACGCAGGCGATCCTCTACCCCGGGATCGGGATGCTGGAGGGCACCAACCTCAGCGTGGGGCGGGGAACCGACACGCCGTTCGAACTCGTGGGCGCCCCCTGGATAGACGGCCGGGCGCTGGCCCAAGCGGTGAACGCCGCCGGCATCGCAGGCTTCAGCTGCTACCCGATCGAGTTCACGCCGAGCTCCAGCAAGTACAAGGGCGAAAAGTGCTCCGGCGTCGCGTTCGTGGTCACCGACCGCTCGCGCTTCGACTCGATCCGGCTCGGCTGCACCCTCGCCCATGAGCTTCACCGCCTGTTCCCGGATTGGCAGACCGGTTCGCTGGTGAACCTGGTGCAAAACGACAGGGCCGGCGAAGCGATGCTTTCCGGAGGGTATGAGGCGGCCAAGAAGGCTTGGTCCCGAGGGCTGAGCGAGTTCGTGCGCCGACGCAACGCCTTCCTGCATTACCGTTAGGAGACCGAACGAAAACGTCCCTGCCGAGTGGGCGTCGTTCCACCAATAATTGGGAAACGGCACGTCTCCGACGCCGGGGCGGGCCGTTTCTCACAGGATTCTGAGCCCATGCGAACGCACTCCCTCAACATCGCAGGCCCGCTGTTGCTTGCCGGCCTTGTCGCTGCCCCCATCGTTTCGCGAGCCGAGGAACCGGCCGCTGCGCCACTGGCCGAACCGGTCGATCAGGTCGCGCCGACCCTCGACACGAAGGCGGCGGTCGCGGCCGAGAACGTCGTGACCCTCCATGAGCAGAAGGCCGAAGGTGAGATCGGCGACTCCCCAAAGGTCAGCGTTTCGCTGGCCACCCGCTACCGCTACGTCGGCCGCACGAACAAGGATTTCGACAGCGCAACCGACGGGGATCTGTTCACGCATCTAGCTGCCGGCAGGCTGGACCTTCGGTTTGATGCGCAGAGCTGGTCGGCCGTGGTTCGATATCAGTACAACTATACGGAGGCCATCGACCGGGGCGCGCAGAGCTTCGTTCGCGGCGCCGACCTCGACTGGGGTTACGTGGAGGCCCGCGACGGGAACTACAAGTGGCGCATCGGCCGCCAGCCGCTCGAATACGGCTCCAAGAGGCTGCTTGCGTACAGCAACGGTTCGGACAACTTCGTCGCGAACACCAACGTCGGCAAGTCGTGGGACGCCATGCTTCTGGCGTACACGCAGGGCGCCACCTCCGTCGACCTGTTCCACGGTCGCCCTGGGCTGATGGCCAGCAAGGACCCGTTCGCCTCGCTCACCGGCGTCTATGCCAGCCAGAAGCTGAGCGCACGCGCAACGGCCGACGCCTACCTGCTGCGAAAGGACATGCTCCGGTCGACCGGCGACGACCACACGTGGACGTTCGGCGCCAGGCCGAAGTGGTCGCTGGGGAAGGGACTGGCCGCCGAAGGCGAGATCATCGGCCAAACCGGGCAGCTCGGCGGCAAGGACCACCGCGCGTTTGCCTACTTCGCACAGCTAAGCTACGCGCCGCCGAAGGCGAAGGCGCTTACGCTCGGCCTGGAGTACAGCTACGCGAGCGGCGGCGACCCGGCAGACCCGTCCAAGTCGCACACCTTCGACCCGATGTACGCTTCGAACTACGGCCGGTACAGCTGGTCGGACATTCAGGGCATGCGCAACCTGAAAGCATGGACGCTCCGGGCGCAGTACGACGCCACAAAGAAGTTGTCGCTGAACCTGCTCGCCAGCAAGCTGCAGCTTGCCGACAGCCGCGACTACTGGTACGGCGCCAACGGCAGACCGATGAACGGGGTATCCGGCCCGTTGCTCAGCGCGGATGGCAGCGCGAGCACGGACGTGGGCACGGAGGTCGGCCTCGGCGCGTCCTATCGGCTCGACAAGCGAACCACGCTCGAAGGGGGCTACACCCACCTGTTCCCCGGCGCATTCGTTAGGGATACTAACGGTGGCCGCAACGACCAGGTCGGCTTCTTCTACCTCTCCGTCGGCTACCGGTTCTGACGACGAAGCGGGCCTTGGCGCGCTCTCGCCAAGGCCCGTAGACCCCTTCGCGGGGTTAACGATAGCGAATCCCGCCGAAAAAGCGAAAACGGTCCCGCGAACCATGTCCAATGTTCGACAGAATAAGCCATGGCCGCAAACCTTTGGAAGGAAATCGCGGAGAAAGGCGCCGTTAGTTTGGTCAAACGCCTTTCGGACGCGGAGTCAATTGAGCTGACCGAGAAGTACGGCGCTCACAACTACCACCCGTTGCCCGTCAACGTGGTGCGAGGCGAAGGGGCGCGGGTCTTCGACGGCAACGGCAAGGAGTACATCGACTGCATCGGAGCCTACTCGGCCGTAGCCCACGGACACCTGAGTCCCACGATCGTCAAGACAGTTAAGGAACAGCTCGACACGCTCAGCCTGACCAGCCGAGCCTTCTACTCCAACGAACTGGCGCTCTTCCTGAAAGCGCTCGCGGAGTACTGCGAACTCGACATGGTCTGCCCGATGAACTCGGGCGCCGAAGCGGTCGAGACGGTCCTTAAGGTCGCTCGAAAGTGGGCCTACAAGGTGAAGGGCGTTCCGGACGACAAGGCCGAGATCATCGTGTGCTCGGACAACTTCCACGGCCGAACGATCACCATCGTTGGTTTCAGCACCGAACCGCAGTACAAGGACGGTTTCGGGCCGTTCACCCCGGGCTTCAAGGTCGTCCCGTTTGGCGACATCGAGGCCCTGAAGCAGGCGATCACCCCGAACACCGCGGCGTTCCTGGCCGAGCCGATTCAGGCCGAGGGCGGCGTGCTCATTCCGCCTGCGGGCTACTTGGAGCAGGTGCGCAAGCTCTGCACCGAGAACAAGGTGCTCCTCTGCTGGGACGAGGTTCAGACCGGCTTCTGCCGCACCGGCAAGAAGTTCGCGTGGATGTACGAGAACGCCAAGCCCGACCTGATGGCGGTCGGCAAGCCGCTCGGCGGCGGCGTGATGCCCGTCTCCGCGGCGGTCGGCACCAAAGAGGTGATGAGCGTCCTGAACCCGGGCGACCACGGCAGCACCTTCGGCGGTAACCCGCTCGGCTGCGTCGTGGCTCTCGCCGCGCTGGCCGAGATGGAGGTCAACGACTTCGCCGGCCGTAGCGCGCGCATGGGCGAGCGCATGATCGAAGGCTTCCGCAAGTTCAACTTCCCGCAGATCATCGACATCCGCGGGCGAGGAATGCTGGTCGGCCTTGAGGTCGACGAGTCGGTCGACAGCGACAAGCTGAGCGCCGCGTTCGTCGAGAACGGCATCCTCACGAAGGAGACCCGAAGCCGCACCTTCCGCTTCACCGCGCCGATCATCATGGACGACGCGACGGTGGACGAGGTCGTGAAGCGCACCGAGAAGGCGCTCAAGTCGGTTCTCGGCTAAGCCTCATCCAGGCAACAAGCAACGCGGGGCGCGGCTGTCAAGGCCGCGCCCCGTTCGCTTTTTTCACCTCGGGTAGAACGATCTCCTGAGGAACCGAATGTTCGACAAGCTACCGAAGACCCCCGAAGCTCTCTTCAACTGGACTTGGGACGCCGTCGCGCCCTTCTACGCCGACCTCAAGGCGCGCCCACTCGACGCTTCCAACGTTGAGGGCTGGCTGAAGGACTGGTCGTCCCTGGATGAAGCGCTGTCCGAACTCAGCTCGCGCCTTGCGGTCGCAACGACGGTCGACACCGCCGACAAGGGCGCCGAGGAACGGCTGAACGCCTTCCTCGACTCCATGTACCCGCCGTCGCAAGCCGCCGAGCAGGAGCTCAAAAGCAAGTTCCTCGCCTCCGGTCTGGAGCCCGAGGGCTTCGCCATTCCCCTGCGCAACATGCGCGCCGAGGCCGAGCTGTTCCGCGAGGAGAACCTGCCGCTTCAGGCCGAGGAGGCCAAGCTGAGCGTCGAGTACGACAAGATCGTCGGCGCCCAGACGGTGACCTGGGAGGGCGAGGAGGTTCCCCTCCCCAAGCTGCGTCCCGAGTTCCAGAGCCAGGACCGCTCGCGTCGCGAGGCCGCGTGGCGGGCGATGACCGCTCGTCAGATGGCCGATCGCGAGGCGATCAACGCCCTCTGGGCGCGGTTCCTCAAGCTGCGCCTGCAGTTGGCCGAGAACGCCGGCTACGGTCGCGACTATCGCGCCTATCGCTGGAAGTCGATGATGCGCTTCGACTACACGCCCGACGACGCCAAGCGCTTCGACGCGGCGATCGAGGAGGTCGTGGTCCCCGCCGCCGGCCGGTTGCTGGAGAAGCGGCGCAAGGCCCTCGGCGTGGACGCCCTACGACCGTGGGACCTGAACGTCGACGTGCTCGGGCGCGAGCCGTTGCGCCCCTACAAGACGGTCGAGGAGATGAAGCAGATGGCCTCGGGCGTCTTCCACAGCGTCGACCCGCAGCTTGGCGCGTACTTCGAGACCATGCGAAACGAGGGGCTGCTCGACCTGGAGAGCCGCAAGAACAAGGCCCCCGGCGGCTACACGACGGTCTTCGCCGTGGCCAAGCGCCCGTTCATCTTCATGAACGCGGCCGGCCTGCACGACGACGTCCAGACGTTGCTGCACGAGGGCGGGCACTCGTTCCACGTGTTCGAGTCGGCCGGACTGCCGTACATCCACCAACAGGCCGTGCCGATGGAGTTCGCCGAGGTGGCCTCGATGGGGATGGAGCTACTGGGGGCGCCCTACCTCGCGGCGTCGCGGGGCGGCTTCTACACCGAGGTCGACGCGGCCCGGGCCCAGGCTGAGCACGTCGAGGAGTTGATCACCTTCTGGCCGTACATGGCGGTCGTGGACTCGTTCCAGCACTGGGTGTACGGGAACCCCGACGCCGCGATGGACGGCGCGGCTTGCGACGACGAGTGGGCGCGCCTTTGGAAGCGCTTCATGCCCGACGTGGACTGGAGCGGTTTGGAGCCGGAGATGGCGGCCGGTTGGCGCCGCAAGCTGCACATCCACCAGATCCCGTTCTACTACATCGAGTACGGCCTGGCCCAGGTGGGCGCCATGCAGGTCTGGCGGAACTCGTTCCAGGACCCGGAGGGCGCCGTGAGGCAGTACCGCCACGCCCTCTCTTTGGGCGGCACGGTGACCCTGCCCGAGGTGTTTGCCGCCGCGGGCGCGCGCTTCTCTTCTGACGCGGGCACGCTCCGCGAGCTGGTTTCACTGGCCGAAGAGAACCTCGCCAAGCTGGGCGACTAGTCGGTTCCGGGGCCCCGCGTCGAAGCGGGGCCCTAGAACGTCAGCACGCGGTCGGAATCCAGCGTCCATTGGGCGAGTTCGGGCATGCTCCCGCTCTGCACGCCCCGCAGGAGCGGCGAGTGGTGGACGCCCCGCGTTTCCGCGCAAAGGCCGCACATCTTCACCTCGACCCCCGCGTCGACCAACGCCTCCAGGCGTCTGCCCAGGTTGGCATCGCCGTTCGGCGCGGATTGCCCGCTGAGCGCGGCGACGACCGCGTCGCACATGAGGAAGAGCCGCACGTTTGCCTTCGCCTCGACCAACGCCGCGGCGAGCCGAAGCGCGTTGTAGGGCCGGTCGGTGCCATAGGGCGATTCGGTGACCACGATCAGGACGTTCATGGGTTTCCTCGCAGAAGCATACTCGGGACTCGCGCCCGGCCGAGGCGACGACCGGCGCATACCCACCCCTATGTGAGCTGCGAAGCCGGTTGGCGTTAGCAGAGAAACGACGGTGTCGCGACGAGCTCCATGAACGTCGCCACCTCGTCCAGCTCGCGGTTGGCCGCGACGATGTGCGCGGCCTCTTCGTCCGAGTAGCCCACGCCCTTCGCCATGGAGGCCAAGCTGATCGCCCTCCGGTCGTGCGCGACCTCGGTCCACTCGGGAAACCGGCGGGCGTAGGCGACGAGGTCGGGCCAGCGCATGCGGCCAAACGTTTGGAGAACGGCGTCGAGCACCTGGAGTTCGCCCCGCGATAGCTGGTCCGGCCGCGCCTCGGCGATGAGCGACACCACCTTCGCATCAAGGTCGGTCTGCATGTGGCAGTTCCAGCTCTCGTTTCCTCGCTTGATGGCGTCGAGGGTGTGTTCCAGGATCGGCCCACTCCTGACGGACCAGTAGGCGTCGTGGGTGATGGTGGTACCTCGGCGCTTCATCTGCTCTCGGTCGGCCAGATACAGGAGCTTGACCAACTTGGCAAAGGGCATCTCGCCGTCAAGCCTCGCAAGAAGATAGGTCGCCGCCTCGATGGTTTTCCGGAGTCGATACACCTTGTCCTCGGTTCCTCCCTGATATGAGCGGGGCAGTCCTGTGCCTCCCCTTCATGATGCATCAAACCCGGCGAAACGACAAGCCCCTGCTGCGCGCAGGCGCCCCTCGGTGAGGGGCGCCTGCTCAGTTCTTCATCCCGGTGGTGGCGATGCCGGACATGATGTAGCGCTGGCCCACCAGGAACAGCCCCGCAACCGGGATCATGGCCAGAACCGCGCCCGTCATCAACAGGTGCCGGTTGTCCACGTAGGGGGAGCGGAAGTACTCCAGCCCGAGCGTCACGGTGCGGAACGCCGGGTTGTCCAGGTAGATGAGCGGCCCCATCACGTCCTGCCACGAACCCACGAACGTGAACAGCCCGACCACGATCAGCACCGAGGCGCAGTTGGGCAGGATGACGTTCCAGTAGATGCGCCAGGGCGTCGCGCCGTCGATCACTGCCGACTCGTCCAACTCCCGCGGGATCGTGAGCAAGAACTGCCGGATCAGGAACACGTTGAACGCCCCAGCCGTGAAGTGCGGCACGATGAGCGGCAGGAACGTGTTCACCCACCCCACGGTCTTGTAGATGGCGAAGAGTGGGATCAGCGTCACCTGCGCAGGCACCATGAGCGTCGCCAACAGCAGCACAAACAGGACCTCGCGCCCTTTGAACTGGATTCGCGCGAACCCGAACGCCACCAGACTGCTCGAAAGCACTTGCCCGAGCACCGCCATGATGGAGACGAACAGGCTGTTGCGCATGTAGAGCAGGAACCCCTGCGACTTCTCGCCGATCGTCGCCTCTGGTCCCTTGAGCGTCTTGGGGTAGTTCTCCCAGTGCGCCTCGAACTTGCGCATCTCCGTGTGGGGGACGTTTCGCAGCACCTCCAGCGAGGGGGTTTGACCCGCCCCTGCGGGCGCCGCGAAGAGCAACTCCTGGAACTGATCGCCCTCTTGACGCACCAGCTTGGCCGGTATCGCCAGTTGCCGCGAGCCCGAGCGATGGACCGACGCCTTCTTGAAGACGACCTGCGACGGGGCGTTTTCGACGGGCTTCGTCTGGTCGTCGGAGAACCACGAAACCAGTTGCGAAGGTTCGCCCTTCTCGATCTGCACGTAGTAGCCGCCAGAGAGACCCGAGCCGCCGATCAGGTCCTTCGAACGCGCCAGCAACAGCCACTGCCCGCCGTCGGCCTCGACCACGTTCCTGCCGCCCGGAATGCGAAGCTGCTGCGTCTGCGCCTCGGCCGGGTACATCGCCGGCGGCAGCAGGTCGAGCCCCGCAGGCGACTTGAGCGAGCAGATCAGCACCCAATAGAACGGGAAGAGGAACAGGACCGACACCGCCAGCAGCGCGATGTAGACCGGGGTCATGCGGTAGCGCCACATCAGCTAGCCTCCGTGTGAACGTATCGCTGCGAGAACTTCATCTGGAGCATGGTGATCACGAAGATGATCAGGAACAGGATGATGGCGTAACAGCACGCCGAGCCCATTCGGAGGTTGTTGAACGCCTCGTCGTAGACGTTCACGGCGTAGAACCGGAGCGCGTCGCCCGGCTGGCCGATGGCCGAGGAGGCCGAGGCGAAGAACAGCGCCGGCGTGAACACCTGGAACGCCCCGATCGTGGTCATGATCACCATGAACAGGATCACCGGCGAGAGCATCGGGATCGTGACCGAGAAGAACTTGCGGAACGGGCTCGCGCCGTCGATGTCGGCCGCTTCGTAGAGCGCCGCCGGTATCTGCTTCATCCCGGCGTAGTAGATGATCATCGCGCTGCCGATCCAGAACACGTTCATCAGGATCACCGCATAGAAGGCGTGCGACTCATCCATCCAGTTGATCGGCGCGACGCCGAACCAGGAGAGGATGTAGTTCCAGACCCCGTGCTCCTTGTTCAGCATGTTCACCCAGAGGACGGCGGCCTCGGCGCCCGTGAACAGGGCGGGGAAGTACAGGATCGCCTTGAAGAAATCGGCCCCTTTAATCCGGCAGGTGAGCAGACCCGCGGTGAACAGCCCGCCGAAAAGCGAGATCGGGATGACCAAAAGCGCGTACTTGGCGGTCGTAAGCAGGCCGATCACGAACTTGTCGTTGCCCGGCAGCGAAAGGTAGTTCTGCACGCCCACCCACTGCGGGGGCGAGATCATGTTCCATTTGCAAAACGAGAAGCCGATGGCGGCGAGGATCGGCCCCGTGACGAAGCAGACCACGCCGATCAGCCACGGAGCGATGAACAGGTAGCCGGCCAGGTTGCTGCGCTTCGGGCCGGGCGGCAGCGCGGCGTTGTTCTTCCGCACCCAGCGGACGTAACCCGCCACGAACACGACCAGCACGACCAAGAGCGCGACCGGCGCCACCGTGCGCTCCACCGTGCTGCTTGGCTTGACCTTTGCCCGGGTGAACGCCTTGCTCTGTTCCTCCTCGAGCTTGGGAAGCTGCGCCCGAACGGTCTTCTCGACGAACGCGTTCATCCCATCGACGAAGCGCCGGTACTCCGCAGGTGGGATGGCGCCGTTCACCCGTTTGAGCGCCGCAAGGCGCCGGTCGTACTCCCGGTCCAGCATCTGCTCGGTTCGGGAAAGCCAGTTGTCCTGAGCGCTGGGAAGGTAGGTGTTGGAGGAGGTCACCGACGGCGTGGCGATGGCCAGGTCGTAAAGGTACGCCTCGCAACCCTCGATGCCGTAGGCGTTGTGAACCAGCGAGTCGCTGGCCGCTTTGAGCGCCGGCACGCCCTTGAGTTGAAGCCCGTAGATGCGCTGCACCGGTTCCGACGCCATGTGCTCCAGGAACAGCCACGCCTCGTCCACGTGTTTGGTCGCGGAGTTGATGCCGACGGAGTTGACGTTGATGTGCTGCACCGGCGACTCGTTGCGGGGCATTGGCGCTACGCCGAACCGCACCCCCGCCTCCTGGAGTTGCTTCAGCCCCCACGGACCGCTGATGTACATGGCGAAGCGCGGCGACATGAGCAGCGCGTCCTGGCTGACGAACGAGCCTGCCGAAAGCGGCACCTGGCCGAGCATCGTCCGGTCGCCGTACTGCGCCTGGAATAGCTGGATGTAGGCCCGCGCCAACTTCTCGTTGCCGGCCACCGTGCTGCGGGTCGGGTTCACCTGTCGGTCGACCCGGCGCCCCCCGCACATGTCGGCCATCACGTCGTCCCAGCCCTTGCCGGCCGCCATGCCGTATTGCACGAACGTTCCGTCGGGGCGGCGCAACGTCAACCGCTTCGCCAACGCGGTGAACTCCTGCCAGGTCAGCGGTTTGTCCGGCTTGGGCCACTGCGAGCGGGGGATGCCGCTCTCCTCCATGCGGTCCTTGGAGTAGACCAGCGTCCAGGCCGGCATCTCCATCGGGATGCAGTACAGCTTGCCCTGCCACGTGCAGTTCTCGATCGCGGCGCTGTAGAACCGGTTCAGGTCAAGGCCGGATCGCTTCGCCAGGTCGTTCAACGGCGCCAGCGCCCCCCGGTCCACCCACACGCCGAAGTTGCCCGAGTAGAACGACATCACGTCCGGCGCCAGGCCGCTGGCGATCTGCGTCTGGACCTTCGCCCAATACTGCCCCCACGGATAGACCGCGACGTCCATGCGGATCTCTGGGTGCTTCTTCACGAAGCTCTCGCAGATCTCGCGGGCGTACTGGACCTCGCTGGCGCCGCCCCAAAGCGCGTAGCGGATGGTGGTCTTCGGACCGCCGACCGAACGGTTCTCGACGATCTCGTTCCCTGAAGCAAGCGGCGCCATCGCCAAGGCCGCCAGAAGCAACGCTCCCACGCGTCCGAACCGACGCCATCGTAGCTGGATATCTCGCATCGCACCGAATCCCAAGAAGCGACCCGCCTCTCCCAGTCCGTCCATTGTACTGGCCCGCGGCGCGGCGCCGCTTCGGTTCGCGCGCGCCACTGGCGCATGCGGTGGGTACCCTCCGCGCATGGGCATCAGGCTGGGCGTGGTGGGGACGGGCTCCTTCGCGCAGTGTTTTATCCCGCTCTTCAAGGCGCATCCGCTGGTCGACGAGGTGACGCTTTGCGACCTCGTGCCGGAGAAGCTGAAGGAGGCGTCCGAGCGCTTCGGCATCGCGAAAACCTCGCCGTCGCTCGACGCCATTCTGGAGACCGACGTGGACGCCGTCGCGATCATCACCCAGCCGTGGTTCCACGCCTCGCAAGCGGCGAAGGCGCTTCGCGCAGGGAAAGACGTCTACTGCGCGGTGCCGGCCGGTACGTCCATGGAGGAGCTTCGCGACCTGGTGGCGGCCGTTGAGGAGACCGGCCGCATCTACATGATGGGCGAGACCAGCTACTACTCCCCGATCGCCGTCTACTGCCGAGAGCAGCTTGCCAAAGGCGCGTTCGGCCACGTCGTGTTCAGCGAGGGCGACTACCTGCACGACTTCGACCACGGGCTGTACGAGGTCTCGCAGTGGCGCGGTGGCGAGCGGTGGCGGGAGTTCGCCGGCTCCCCGCCGATGTACTACCCGACGCACTCGGTGGCGATGACCGTGGGCGTCACCGGCGCCCACGCCACGCACGTATCCTGCCAGGGCTGGGTGGACCGTCACGACGACGGCCTCTACCGGGCCGACGTGAACGTGTGGCACAACGTCTTCAGCGACGAGTCGGCCCTGTTCCGCATGTCCGACGGCAGCATGTTCCGGGTCAACGAGTTCCGCCGCATCGGTTACCCCTGCGCCGAGCGCGGCTCGATGTACGGTACCGAGGGGTGCTTTGAGATCAACGCCGCCGGGCCGATCTGGACCGACAAAGCCGGCAACGTCACCCACCTGGACGAGTTGCTCGGTTGCGTCGGCGTGCCGGTCGACCCGGCGGAGCGGTCGAACGCGGACGTGCCGCCCGAGCGCCGCTTCCTGGACACCGCGCCGGTCCACCCGGTGGATCGCCTGCCCAAGGAGTTCGCCGGTTTGCCCAACGGCCACGCCGGCGCGCACCAGTTCCTTGTCGACGACTTCGTGAAGGCGTGCGTCGCCCGAAAGCACCCGCCGGTCAACGTCTGGACCGCCGTTCGCTGCACGGCCCCCGGGATCGTTGCGCATGATTCCGCCGTTCGCGGCGGGGAGCTGTTGGAGGCGCCCGATTTCGGCGATCCCCCGGTGTAGAATGCGCGCGTTATGACCGGACGCCCCACCGACCACCGCAACGTGGACCTCTGCCAGCTCAACCTGGACGTGGCCTATCGGCGGGCCGGGGGTCGCATCATCTGGCAGCCGAGGATGCTCGCCTGGTTCAGCGACCGCGAGTTCGCCGGACAGCCGCTTCCCGCGCCGTACACCGGCATGTCGCCGGCCGAGGTTTACCGGTCGCTCGGTTGCTCCGACCGGCTTTACGGTTTCGAGTTCTGCGTCTACTCCAAGGAGAGCCCCGAGGTCCACGTGATCACGCGCGACCTCAACTCCACCGATTACGAGGTGGTGACAGAAACGCCCGTCGGCTCCATGCGCGCCGTCTACCGAAAGGTGAAGGACAGCCCGTGGCACATGCCGCTCAAGTGGCCCGTCTCCTCGGCCGAGGAGTTGAAGGTCGCCGGCTGGCGCGAGGCCAACCGCACCTGGCACTGGGACCAGGAGCGCTACGATAAAAAGCTCGCCGAGGTGGGCGACCTGGGCGCGCCTCACGGCATGATCTGCCGGACCACCGTTCAGCAGTTGATCGTCCAGGAGATGGGCGTCGAGGGCGCCACCTACGCGCTGCTCGACTACCCGGACGTGTGCGAGGCCTACTTCGAGGCGCTCAACGCCAGCCAGGAGCGGCAGATCGAAGTGTATAACGCCTGCCCGATCATGCTGATCAACTTCGGCGACAACGTTCACGAGGCGACGCTCCCGCCGATGTGGTTCGAGAAGTACGTGCTGCCAACCTACCAGCGTCGCTGCGAACTGCTGCACAGCGCCGGCAAGTTCGTTCAGGCGCACTGGGACGGCGACTGCAAGTCGCTGTTACCGTACGCGCGCGAAACCGGCCTGGACGGCATCGAGGCGA
This sequence comes from uncultured Fimbriimonadaceae bacterium, assembly GCA_964539295.1. Classification (GTDB taxonomy): domain Bacteria; phylum Armatimonadota; class Fimbriimonadia; order Fimbriimonadales; family Fimbriimonadaceae; genus CAZIIS01. The sequence continues at coordinate 19,207 of CAZIIS010000043.1, forward strand.
TCACGCCGAAACCGCAGGGCGACGTCACCATCGAGGAGATCAAGAAGGGGCTCGGCGACATGTTCCTCGTCGACGGCATCCCGGCGGTCCTGTTCGAGGACACCTACAGCGAGCAGGAGCTTGAGGATTTCACCAAACGGCTGATCGACGCGCTCGCCCCGAATCTGATCCTGGGTATCAGCGACGAGATCGCCTCAGACGGCGACGTGGAGCGGGTTCGGTTGGTCGGCCGCATCGTGGACGACTACAACGCCTCGCTTTGACGGGGCCGGCATCGTAGTAGAATTGCCCTTGCCGCGACAAGCGGCAAGGACGTCCCGACGATGCGGTACCCAAGTCTTCCGATCATCTGTGCCGTCGCGTTGCTGGGGACGGGCTGCTTTTCACAAGCGCCCGCGACTGGGGATGCCGACCCGTTTGGCGGCCACAAGGCCGTCGTCCACTACGCGCCCGACCGCGACGTCGACCTTTTGAACGTGTCGGTGGACATCGACGTCGACTACCCGAACCGCACCTTCCGCGGCCAGGCGGTGAATACGCTCGCCCCCTTGCGCGACGGGCTCTCGACGGTCAGGCTCCACGCGCAATCGAAGGTCAACATCCGGTCCGTCACCGTCGACGGCGCGAAGGCCGCCTTTCAGCGCAAGGGGCGCGACCTCCTGATTCGAACGAAGCCGCTCAAGCGCGGGCAGAAGGTCGCGGTCGCGGTCGCGTACGACTCCACCCGTCAACGCGGCGGCAGCTTCGGCATGGGCGGAGGATGGCATTGGGTCGAGTCGCGCAACAACGATCCGTACCGCATCGGTTTTTGGACGCAGGGCGAGGCCGAGTACAACAGCGCCTGGCTGCCCACTTGGGACTACCCCAACGACTTCGCCACCAGCCAGACCCGCGTCACCGTGCCGGCCGGATGGACCGTGATCAGCAACGGCGTTCTCGCCGCGAAGACCAAGAGCAAGGATGGCAAGAAGCTCACCTATCTGTGGCGGATGGACGTGCCCCACGCCACCTATCTGATCTCGCTGGCGGGCGGCCCGATGGACGTGAAGACCGACGTATGGCGGGGCGTCACGCTCCGCTACGCCGTGCCCAAGGGCAAGGGCGACCTGATCGACGACTCCTACGGGGACACGCCCGACATGCTCTCCTTCTTCTCGGACCTGCTGGGCGTCAAGTACCCCTGGCCGCAGTACGCGCAGATTGCCGTATATGACTTCGGCGGGGGCATGGAGAACATCTCGGCCACCACCATGGGGCAGGACGCCCTGACCTCGCGGCACGATGGCTACCGAAACATGGCCAGCCTCAACAGCCACGAACTGGCCCACCAGTGGTTCGGCGACCTCGTGACCTGCAAGGACTGGGGGCACGTCTGGCTGAACGAGGGGTTTGCCACCTACTTGGAGGGGCTCTACACGGGCCACAGCCGTGGCAAGAACCAGTTCCAACGCCAACTGGACGGCTACACCCGGAGCTACCTTGGCGAGGCGAGGCGCCGGACCCACGCCCTGATGAACCGCGTTTACGTCGACGGCGACGACACCTTCGATAGCCACGCCTACAGCAAGGGCGCGATGGTGCTGCACACCCTGCGCTGCAAGATCGGCGACGACGCGTTTTTCCGCGGCCTTCGCCGCTACCTGACCGCGTTCCGGAACCAGCCGGTCGTCTCCAGTCAGCTTTGCCAAGCCCTCACCGACGCCTCCGGCATCAACCTCGAGCCGTTTTTCGACCAATGGGTGTACAGCCCAGGCCACCCGGTTCTCACGTGGAGTTGGCGTTGGGACGAGGCGAAGCACGAGGCCGTGGTCGACTGCAGACAGGCGCAGAACACCGCCAAGGGCGTCCCCGTCTACGACCTGGTGGTCAACGTCGGCATCGTCTCGGAAGGCAAGGTCCGGAAAGCGCCGCTCCACCTGGCCAAGGTCGAGGACACCTTCCGCGTGGCGTGCGCCCGACGCCCGGACGCCGTGCTCCTCGACCCCGAGCACGAGATGCTGCGCGAGATCGTGGGCCAGGAGTGGGGCGCCGACGAGCTTCCGTTCATCGTGCGGTTCGCGCCCGATGCGGTCGACCGCGCCCAGGCCGCGGAGCTTCTGTTGGCCGACGAGCCCAAGGACGCGGCGGTGAACGCGGTGGTCGAGGCGCTTCGCGCCGATCGGGGCCGTTTCCCGGCGTTGCTCGACACCATGGAGCTTGCGCGGGCCGATCGCCCCGGCCTGCGGAGCTTCTGGCGGGAAGAGCTCGGCCACCCCTCACCGGAAAGGCAGCTGGCCGCGGTCACCGCCGTCGCCGCCCTTCCCGCCGACCCGGTCGATGCCGCCAAGCTTCGTTCGCTGGTCGACGAGGAGCACCTCAGCGCCGTCGTCGCGACGGCGATCCGCGTGTTGGCGCAGTGGGACACGCCGGGCAACGTGGACCTCTTCCGAAAAGCGACGAAGTTCCGCTCGCGAGGAGACGACGTGCGCTTTGCGGCTCTTGTCGCCCTGGCAAGGAGCGGCG
>CAZIIS010000044.1:0-21514 GCA_964539295.1 uncultured Fimbriimonadaceae bacterium
GATGCGGGTGCAGCGGATGAAGTTCTGGATGTTGTCGAGCGCGGCCTTGTCCTTCAGCGCGTCGCCCTTCAGCCACTCGGTACCCCACTCCCCGTCGAAGTGGAAGTCGGGCTTGTCGTCCAGCCGGTGGATGCCGCCGCCCAAGCGTCCGTCCGCGACGACCTCAAAGTCGTCCAGGGTGATGCGAGCCAAGCAGCCGTCGGGCGCCAGGCCGTCGAACCGCGACTTGTCCAGGTACGTCTCGTTCCAGACCGCCTCGTGCCACTTAAGGTAGTCCTCGAACGAGTAGGAGCCATAGGCGGTCATGAACTTCTTGGCGTACTCGTAGGGCGTGCGCTCCACCCAGTACTTCCAGGTCTTGGCCTTGATGTACTTGCTCTGCTCGTTGTTGTTCTTGGTGATCTCGGGGATGCGGCCGTACGGGTCGACCTCGAAGCTCAGCTTCTCGTCGCGGATGTCCCGCATGTCGCCGCTCCAAGGCATCTTGATGGTGGCGGTGGTCTCCCGTTCCGGCTTGAGGTTGACCTGCATCGTCGCCCGCTTGACGACCCGGCCGTTGAACCGCCAGAGCACGTCCACGGGTCCTCGGTAAGCCGCAAAGCCGCTGTTCTTCACGTGGGCGACGTAGGTCATCGTGTCGCCCTTCTTCGGCCATTTCTGCGTGGCGCCGTTCACCGGGCGCGTCATGATGCCCGGCGTGTCCTCGCGGAACTTCTTGCGCTGATAGGTGTCGATGCCGTTGTCGTGGTAGCGAAGGTAGCGCGGGGTCCGCTCGATGAACGTGACGTTCAGGTCCACGCCCTTGCGTTCGCCCTCGCCCGCCAACGGTTGGAACGTGATCACCAGTTCCGGTCGAAGCGACTTCTGGAACGCGTCCGAGGAGGAGAACTCGACCGGACCTCGAGCGGACCTCGGTTTGGCGACTTCGAGCACCCACCCGAAGTTCCGGTACTGGTGGTTCAGCCAATACCGCACGTCCTTGGTCAGACCGGGGCCGGAGAGCGTCCAGGTCGCCGTCGCGGCGCTGTAGCCCACCGAGGTGCTCTGCACAAGACTGGGCTTGGCGGCGCGGTCGCTCGCGCCCATCGCGCCCGGCGCCTCCCACTTCACCGCGTTCCCGCGGGGCGAACTCATCGCGGCGTTGTACGTGGCGGTCCAATACATCGGCTCGCCGTGGCCGGCGCCGTCGCGCCACTCCCGGTCAAGCCGGACGACGCGCACGGGCACGTCTTGCGTGAACCGACCGTCCACCGGGTGCAACACCAGTTTCACGTCGGTGATCCGGCTTCCCCGCCACACGGCGCGGTTGAGCTGCCCAAATTGGATGAGCACCTTGTCGGACTTGCCGGGCCGCAGCGTCAGCGTGCGTTCGCCGCCCAGGTTCAGGTTCGGCCGGTCGGGCGCGAGCATCGTGTCGGCCACGTCCATGTAGGCGTACGCCTTCTCGCCCCAGTTCACGGCAAGCTGGCGGTAAGGGTTCACCGACTCCATCCGTCGCAGGTGGACGGTCTCGGGTTGCAGGGCGGCGCTCTGCGCTCCTGCCGCAAGAAATGCGAGGGTAGACAGGATCATCATCTCGTATTGCGGATTATAGGTCCACCGGAGCGGCCGCAGCGACCCACCAACCCGCGTCTTGCGACCAAACGAGCAGGCGGCGGCCCTTGGGACAACGAAAAGGCGCGGAGGCAGCCCAGACTGGTTCCGCGCCCTACGGGTTCGAGTCGCCCGTCCTAACCGAGCAACGACTTGGCGGTGGCCACCACGTTCTCGACCGTGAAGCCGAACTCCTTCATCACCGTGCCGCCCGGGGCGGAGGCCCCGAAGTGGTCGATGCCGACGTGAGCCTGCGCGTACTGGCCCCAACCGATCGTCGTGCCCGCCTCGATGGAGACGGTCGGCACGCCCTTGGGCAGGACGCCCGCCCGGTAAGCCCGGTCCTGGCGCTCGTAGAGGAGCCAAGAAGGCATGTTGACCACGCGGGTGGCGATGCCCTGCTTCTCCAGCTCAGTCTTGGCCGACACCGCCAACCCGACCTCGCTGCCGGTTGCCACCAGGACCAACTGCGGCGCCCCGCCCTCGGCCTCCTGCAACACATAGCCGCCCTTCTCCGCCGGGTGGTTGCGCACGTCCGACGGGGTCGTGGCCGGCACCTTCTGCCGGGTCAAGAGGATGGCGCTCGGCGTGTCCTTCAGTTCCAGCGCGATCTTGTAGCAGGCGACCGTCTCGTTCGGATCGGCCGGGCGCATCACGTTGAAGTTGGGGATGAGCCGCAACGCCATGGTCTGCTCGATCGGTTGGTGCGTCGGTCCGTCCTCGCCGACCCCGATGGAGTCGTGCGAGAAGACGAAGATCGACGGACAGTGCATGAGCGCCGCGAGCCGCAGCGACGGGCGGCAGTAGTCGCAGAACACGTGGAACGTGCCGCCGAAGCCGCGCGTGCCGCCGTGAAGCGTGATGCCGTTCACGATGGCGGCCATCGCGTGCTCCCGGATGCCGAACATGATGTTGCGGCCATCGCGCGTTTCCGGCGTGTAGGTTCCGTGACCCGTGATGGCGGCCTTGACGCTCTCGGCCAGGTCGGCGCTTCCGCCGATCAGCCCGGGCAGCGAGCCGGCGACCGCGTTCAACGCTTTGAAGCCAATGACGCGCGTTGCTTCGCTGTCGGCGAACGTGGGAAGCGCTTGAAGCCATTCGTCGCCAAGCTCGCCACCGATCAGACGGAGGAGCTCCTTGACTTCCGCCGGGTAGGCCTTGGCGTAGGCGGTCATCGACACGAGCCAGGCATGCTCCTGCTGCGGACCGTCCTCCAGCGCTTTTCGGTAGACGGCAAGCGTCTGATCGCAAACCGTGAACGGCTCTTGCGGCAGGCCAAGGTTCTCCTTGGTGAGCTTCATCTCCTCGGCGCCAAGCGGCGAGCCGTGGACCTTGCTGGTGTTGGCGCGGTTCGGGCTGCCGAAGCCGATGGTGGTGCGGCAGATGATGAGCGACGGCTTGCCGGTCTCGGCTTTGGCCGCTTCGATCTGCTCGGAAACCGCCTGGAAGTCAAGACCGTCCGCACGCAGGACCTGCCAGCCGTACGCGGCGTACTTGGCGGCGGTGTCTTCCGTAAACGACTGCTCCGTGGTCCCGTCGATGGTGATGTGGTTGTCGTCGTAGAGGACGATGAGCTTGCCAAGCTGCAGATGCCCGGCGAGCGAGGCGGCCTCCTGCGTGACGCCCTCCATCAGGTCGCCGTCCGAGGCCAGCACGTAGGTGAAGTGGTCGACCACCTCGTGTCCAGGCTTGTTGTAGCGAGCGGCCAGGTACGACTCCGCGATGGCGAACCCGACGCTGGTCGAAATGCCCTGGCCGAGTGGGCCGGTGGACATCTCAACGCCCGGCGTCAGGCCGACTTCGGGGTGTCCCGGCGTGATGCTGCCCCACTGGCGAAACTGCTTCAGGTCGTCGAGCGAAACCTCGTACCCCGTCAGGTAGAGCAAACTGTAGAGCAACGCGCTGCCGTGCCCGGCGCTCAGGATGAACCGGTCCCGGTTGAACCACCCCGGGTTCTTCGGGTTGTGGCGCAGATGGCGTGTCCAGATCGCATACGCCATCGCAGCAGCGCCCATCGGCAGGCCCGGGTGGCCGGAGTTGGCTTTCTGGACGGCGTCGATCGCAAGCCCGCGCAAGGAGTTCACGCAGAGCGTGTCGAGGGTTGCCGTTTGTGGAGTCACGGTCAGATGCTACCCCGACGCACGGCCTTCGTCTGGTAGCCTAGGCACGTGCTCGCTACGCCACTGGCCCTACTCGTAGGGGTCGCGTTTGGGTTCGCCCAACCCGCCCGCTGGACCACCAACGTCAACAACACGCTTCTCTGGGAGGGCAAGCCCTACATGCCCGTCGGCCTGCGCATTCCGGGCTCCCCAGAGGCGATCAAGGAGGCCAAAGCGGCCGGGGTCGGCGACGTGCTCATCGACTTGCCGGCGGACGGCGAGGGCTGGAAGGCCGCCATCGACGCGGTGCGCGCCTGCGGGCTCCGATACATGATCGCCGTCAGCTCGGCCGCCCCGACCGCCGAGGTGATCGCCGTGGAGCCCGAGGCGTACCGTATCGGCCCGATCACGGCCAAGCTGAACGCTTCCATGCGCGTTCCCGGCGGGCGAGACGCCCTGGTGGTGGTCGCCGTACAGCGCGACAGCCGGATCCGCTGGTCCAAGCGCATCCCAATCGCGAACGGCGCGCTGCCGGTCGCATGCGACGAAGGGGCGCAGGCCCACGTGATGCTCGTGTACCCGCGGGTTCTCGACCTCCGAGCGCCCGACTACTGGGAGGGCTTCGACCGCCGTCGCGACGAGATCCTGCGCTGCCTCCGCTCAAACGACTTGGGATCGAACTTCCGCGGGCTGGTAAACCCGATGGGCGCCGTCGTGTCGTTCCCGCCCAAGGAGTCTCAGTACGTCCCCACCTCTCCGCTCTTCCGGCTCGAGTTCGAAGCGTTCCTTCGCCAGAAGTACGGCTCCGTGGCCACCGCCCTCAAGGGCTGGTGCATCGGCACGAACGACATCACCGCTTTTGCCGACCTGGCCGCGCTCGTCCCGCTCTGGTCGCAGTCGCGCGGCGTGCCGCAGCTCTGGAACCCACAGAACGACAAGCTCTACCCATGCGACAGCGGCGCGTCAGCGGTATGGAACGACATCCGGGAGACGCTCCGGAACGTGGCCGGCCGTCGGTACATGCAGCTCGTGCAGTCGGTGCACCGGGTGGCGGACGTACCGGTCATCCAGGATTGGTGCGGATGGAACGGACCCTACGAAGGCGGCGCCCTCGGCCTGGACGGGATCGGAGCGTCGCTGAGCGGCGGCTCCGTGGTCGAGCTTCTGGACGCGGGCAGCCGTCCAGCGAGCGCCATGCTGCGCAGCCTGAACCATCCGTTCCTGGCGGCCACGCAGATCAGCGGCCTGTCCGATGAGCCGGGCAAGGTCTCGATCGCCCAGGCGCTGACCGAGCTCGAAGGCATGGGCGTCCGCGCCTGGTTCTTCCGAGCCGATACCCCCGCCCAACGCTCGGCGGTGGCCAACGAGGCGGCTCAGCGGGCGCAGGACGCCGGGGCCTCGGAGTGGCAAGCCAAGGGGCTCTTCTACCCCGAGGCCGCCCGCAACCCCGCGGCCCCGTCGCGGGTCGCCGGCGGCTTCTGGTGGCTCCCCGCCCCCTCCGGCGGCAACCGGATCGACTATGGCTCCCGTTACGCCGGGTACGTGCACATCGGCCCGCCGCAGACCTACGTGGCCATCTGGTCGAAACGCGACGTGCACGAGACCACGCTGCGCTTCGCCTCGCCGAAGGCGGTCATCCTCAAAGCCCTGGACGGCAGCATCCCCCAGACCAAGGTGGTCAAGGAGGGCATCCGCGTCACGATCGGCCCCGAACCGCTCCTCGTCCTTGGCTCCGACCAGATCCCGATCCCAGAGGATGCCCTGGCCGATACCGCCAACGGCATCGACGGCCTGCTCACGGTCGAATCGAACCGCGTCGACGCCACCGGCAGCGAGCGGCTCTACTTCAACCAGACGCTCAAGGGGTTCGCGCGCGACCCGGCCGCCAGCTTCGCAACCCTAAGGGCGCAGTTGCGACGGCTTGCGTTGAAGGCAGCGCCGTTCGCCTGGATCGAGGCCGAAGCGTGTCGGGACCATGACTTCAGCGAGATCGTGGCGTCGCCGGGCGCGTCGGCCGACGCGGCCCTCACCTTGGCCCAGCGGATCGTTGCGCCGGTCGCCCCCCATCGCATCAACTTCCAGGTGAACTGCCGGAAGGCCGAGGAACGCGAGTTCTGGATCGGGGCGCGACTCCCCGTTCAGGCGCGCGACAAGGTGACCGTGCGCATGGGCGACTACGTGCTGAAGCTCAAGGAGGGGCCTGTGAGCTATTACGGCGACGGCTTCGCCTGGTACCGCGCGGGAACGATGAAGATGCCGGCCGGGCAGGCGAAGATGAGCCTGCAAGTTGAGCCCGGCGCCGAGCTCGACATCGCGGTCGACGTGATCGTCGCCACGCCATCGACCTTCGCTCCGGACGGCCCAAACATGCCGCTGGACTGGTTGCCGGTACCGGCTCCGAAGAAGAAAGGTCGCTAGCGACTGGGCTGCGCTTCAGGACCGCTTGGCGCGCAGCCCCTTCTGGGCCTCCAGATAGGGGTTCGTGCGCTCCTTGAAGCCCTCCTCCCATATCCAGGCCTGCTCCTCGTAGAGGCTCGGTTCCAGCTCGACGAGGCCGTAACAGCACTCCGCCCTTCCTTCGCGCACGGCCCAGGCCGCATCGCCGTAGCTGTAGTGCCACCACTCGTCGCGGCAGTTGGAGAAACCCGCGGCCAACATCGCTTCGACCAAGGCCATCCGATTGCGCAGGGCGGTTTCCGAAAGCCCGTAAGCGTAGGTGGGGTTGGCGTGCAACCGGGGGAGCGGCGACGTGACGTCCACGGGCCGCCCACGCGCGTCCAGCAGATGGATGTCCAGCGCACCGCCGGTGCAGTGCCCGGGAGGAGCCTTCTGGTCGTACGGCGCGACGAACCGGTTTACACGCCGCCTCAACTCCGCCTTCGACGCTTCGGGTTTCACCTCAAGCAGGCAGTCGCGCATCCACTCGTAGATGCGTTTCTGGCGGTCGATCGGACGCCAGGCCTCCACCAAGCCCAAATGCATGCCGTCCGGCAGCCGGTGGGCGGCCGCCTCGACCATTTCGGCGACGGTCTTTCGGGCATAGGGGATGACGCCGGGCCGCAACACCTTGACGGCCGCAGACGCCTCACGCAGGTCGACGAGCGGTTCTCCGTTCTCTCTTTCGGTCACCCGGTTGAGGGCGGCTATCGGTTCCGGCCGCCCCTTGCTCCGGTCCCAACTCATAAACCCAGTATGGCCAGGCCCAACGCGATCCCCGCGGCTTTCAAAAACGACGCGCCCCGCTTCTTGGCCTGGGGTACTTCGATCCGGTCGTCCGCGGTGAGCGCCACATCGCCGCGCAGCCCCTGACGAATCGGCGCGAGGTCGACCGTGATCGGCCTTCGCTCGCCCGTGCGCACGACCTTCACGCCGCTCTCGCGGGCGTCGCGCCGTAGGCCGCCGGCGGCCTTGATGGCTTCGCGCAGCGTCATGCCCGGCACGAACGGCACCGAACCAGGAGCATTGACCGCTCCCACCACCTTCACGTACCGCCGGACGTCCAGCACGCCGACCACCAGCTTGTCGCCCGGGCGAAGTTCCGTGTCGAAACCGGCATTCGAAAGGTCAAGCGTCTGCTCCTCGGCGCCCTCCCGGGCAAGCTGGACGTGGACCAAGTCGGCCTGAGACGTGAAGCCGCCGACCTTGGCGATCGCCTTGCGCGCGGTCATGCCCTTCTCGAAAGGCGCCGCGCCGGGCGTAACGACCGACCCAAGCACCGTCACTTCGTCCGGCTTCGCCTTGACCGGGAAGCTCACCTCGTCGCCGTCCTTGAGCAACGGGTTGTTGTCGTTCTTGCCTGGCTGGTTCTGGGCGAAGTCGACCAGGGCGGTCTTGCCATCCTTGGAGCGGATCGAGACGCGCGCCAAGTCGGCCGCCTCGGTTGGCGACGCGATGGCCACCACGTCCGAAAGGCGCATACCGTCCGTCAGGGGCGTCTCCCCGCTTCGCTGCACGGCGCCCACGAACCGCACGGAACTGGGCCGCGAGCGGACGACGCGCACGCGCACCGTGGCCTTCCTCAGCACACGGTCCTCGACGAGTCTGGCGGCGAGTCGGTCGGCCGCCTGCTCCTCGGAGAGGCCCGCCACCTTCACGGCGCCCAGGAAGTCGACTAGGATGAGGCCCTCTTCGGTGATGGTGTAGTCGCGGTTAAGCGAGGGCTCCTCCTCGCAGCTAAGGCTTACGCGATCCCCCGGGGCGATCAAAGCGCTCTGCGCGCCGGCGAAGGCGAACCCAAGCAGAAGCAGAACGGCGGAGAGAAAAGCGCGAAACCACATGGCGTCTATAGCCTGAGACGCGCTAGGGGAGGAGAAAGCACCGAATCGGGCGGCGAAGGGGTCTTTTCGGTGGAGAGGTGGTGCCGCAGGCCGGACTTGAACCGGCGACCCAAGCATTTTCAGTGCTTTGCTCTACCAACTGAGCTACCGCGGCACTCGATATAAAAGATGGCGAGGATGATGGGATTTGAACCCACGACCTCCGGCGTGACAGGCCGGCGCTCTAAACCGCTGAGCTACACCCCCGCTTCGCGAGAAAAAAGTATGCCATGCCGGAGGGGTCGGAATCAACCTCCAGCGGGCCCTAAGCCTCTTACCGCGAACCAGATAATGCTTCGCTGCCGCACGGGATGTTCAACAGCAGCCAATAAAGACCGAGGTTGACCACCATGTCCGCAAACTCCGCCGCGTCGACAGGCTTGATGACGAAGCTGTTGGCGCCCAGCACGTAGCAGGCCTCCGCCTGCTCCCGCGAGGCGCTCGAGGTGAGGACCACGACCGGCGTGTACTTCGTCTTGGCTTCCGCGCGGATCCGTCGCAGGACGTCCAGACCGCTAACCTTGGGAAGCCGCAGGTCCAAGATGATGAGATCGGGGTCCGTAGAGCGCTCCGGGGGCCGCCCGTTGCCATAGAGCAGGGCCAGGGCCTCTTCCCCGTCGCAAGCCACGATCACTTCGTTCGTGATGTTGGCCTTCTGAAAGGCCCGCCGAGTCAGCCTCTCATCATCGGCGTCATCTTCAATGAGTAGCACTACCTTCATAGCCATTGTCGCTCTACTCCCTACCAATTCGATGTGGATGTATTATGGCCGCATCGCTGGCAGGCGTTCCCAGCGATCCATGCTATTGGGCGCACAACTTGTTCAGGTTCCGCCCAGCGACGGTGGCCCAAAACGCCCCCAACCATTCCGTGCGCCCTATCGCGAGTCCAGGAAGCTCCTCAGAAACTCGCCCTGGTACTCGCCGTCCAACAGAAAAGCGTCGTGGCCGTACGGCAGATCGATGTCGTGCCATTCGGCCTCGCACCCCGCCTCCCTTGCCAAACCAAGCATCTCCTCAGATTGATGGGATGGGTAGAGCCAGTCGCTGTTGTAGCTGGTGAAAAGGTACCGGCTGGTCGACCCGGAGAAGGTGTCGCGTCGGAAGTAGTCCACGGCGCGCGTGAAGCGCAGGAAGCTGTTGGCATCGAACCGGGTCGTGAACTTCTCGGCCTGGTGCCGCAGGTAGCTCTCCACCTGGTACTCGACGCCCAGCGTGTAGCCGATGTCCCTTCGTTCCTGCAACCGCCGGGAGAACTTGCTCTCGAAGCTCGCCTCGCTCAAGAAGGTCAGGTGTCCGATCATCCGAGCGACGGCAAGGCCGTTCACGGGCGGGTCGTCCAGCGGGTAGTCGCCTCCCCGCCACTTTGGGTCGCGCATCACCGCCTGCCTGCCGGCCTCGTTGAAGCCGATCTGCATGGCGTTGTGGGCCGCGCAACTGGCGGTCACGAAGGCGTTCCGCACCCGTCCCGGCGCCCGCAACGTCCATTCCAGGGCCTGCATGCCGCCCATGCTGCCGCCGACGACGGCGTGCAGCGTCTGGATGCCGAGTCGGTCCACCAGGCGCATCTGGGCCTCGACCATGTCCCCGACGGTGATCACCGGGAAGCGGCTGCCGTAGGGCCGCCCGTCGGGCGCGGTCGACGCCGGACCGGTTGTGCCCTGGCAGCCGCCCAGCGAGTTCGTGCCGATGACGAAGAACCGTTCCGTGTCCACGGCCTTGCCCGGACCGACGAGCCGGTCCCACCAGCCGATCGCGTGCGAATCCCCGCTCAGGGCGTGGCATACCAGCACGGCGTTGTCGCGCGCCGGGCTCAGCTCGCCCCAGGTCTCATAGGCCACGACAACCTGGGGCAACTGGGCGCCGCACTCACAGACAAGCGCTCCGACGTCGGCGTACTGCCGTTCGTCGGGGCGCTGCGCCAAGCGCTCGTTCTCCTCGAAGAGCGCGGCATCGATCGGTCGTTGGTTCATGCGTGCTGAGGGTTCACCTCTACTCGCGCTTCACCGGGGGGCGGTTCGGTTGGCCGCGAACGGGCGGTGGAGGCGTGGGAGGCTGCTGCTGTTGTTCGCCGGCTTGCGCAGCCTGGTCGGCGACCTTTCCAGTGTATCCCCGCGGCACATGGTGGTGGGCGGTATCGTCCTCACCCTTGGCCAAAGCCACGATGCGGCTGAACTCGCCGGGGTCCTTGGCTCGACCCATGGCGTGATCGTAGTCCACGATGCCCTTCTCGACCAGCGTTGCCAGGCTCTGGTCCAGGGTCTGCATCTGCTGCCTGGAACCGGTTTGGATCATGGAGCCGATCTGGTAGGACTTGTTCTCGCGGATGATGTTGCGGATCGCGCCGGTGGCGTTGAGCACCTCGAATGCGGCAACGCGCCCCTTGCCGTCCTTGCGTTTCACCAACTGCTGCGAGATGACCCCTAGCAGGTTCACGGATAGCTGCATGCGGATCTGCTGCTGCTGGTGCTGCGGGAACACGTCGATGATGCGGTCCACCGTCTGAACGGCGTCCACGGTGTGCAACGTGGCGAACACAAGGTGGCCGGTTTCAGCCGCCGTAATCGCCAGGTGGATCGTGTCCAGGTCGCGCATCTCGCCGACGAGGATGACGTCCGGGTCCTGCCTGAGCACGAACTTCAGCGCGTTTGCGAACGACAGGGTGTCCGAACCCAGTTCGCGTTGGTTCATCAACGCCATCTGATCGTCGTGGACGAACTCGATCGGGTCTTCGACCGTGATGATGTGGGCGTGCTTGCTGCGGTTGATCCGGTCGATCATCGCCGCGAGCGTCGTGGACTTGCCCGAACCCGCTGGACCGGTGACCAAAACGAGCCCGCGCGGACGGCCGATCATCTCGAAGCAGAGGCTCGGAAGGCCGAGCTCCTCCATCGTCTGGATCTGGAACGGGATGGCCCGGAACGCCGCCTGCATCACGCCGCGCTGCTGGTACAGGTTGCCCCGGAACCGCGAAACGCCCTTGATCTCGTACGCGAAGTCCAATTCCAGGTCGCGTTCGACGATGTGCATCTGCTGCGGCGTGAGCATGGTCCCGATCGACTCCTTGAACTCCTCCTCCGTGAACGGCGGCAGGTCCTCCAGGTCGATCAGCTCCCCATACACCCGCACGTACGCGTGGCCGGTATCGGTCTTGAGGTGCAAGTCCGATCCGTCCATCTCGACGCAGCGTCTCAGAAGGTCTTCAATTCGCAGCACCGACTTCCTCCATCAGACCAAGAGCGGCCGCGCGCCGCTTGAAGTCAGCCATGTTCGAGCTGCGCGACAGCGCAACCTCGAAGCTGATCTGCTTATCGCGCAGCAACTTCAAGAGCGAACCGTCCAGCGTCTGCATGCCGTGCTCGCCGCCGGTTTGGATGTCCAGGTAGACCTGGTGGGTCTTGCCCTCGCGAATGAGGGTCTTGATGGACGGCGTGGCCACCATGACCTCGAATGCGGCCACCCTGCCCTTGCCGTCCGCCGTCGGCAGCAGGGCCTGCGAGATCACCGCCCGAAGGGTGACGCTTAGCTGGGTGCGGATCTGCGGCTGTTGGTCCGGGTCGAACACGTCGACGATGCGGTCGATCGTCTGCGCGGCGTCCACCGTATGAAGCGTGGAGAACACCAGGTGACCGGTTTCCGCCGCGGTGATCGCGAGCTGGATCGTCTCCAGGTCGCGCATCTCCCCGACGAAGATCACGTCCGGGTTCTGCCGCATCACGTGCCGCAGCGCGTCGGCGAAGGTGTGGGTGTCGGTTCCCTTCTCCCGCTGGTTGATGATCGCCATCTGATCGCGGTGCACGTACTCGATCGGGTCCTCGATCGTCATGATGTGCCGACGAGCGTGCAGGTTGATGTGGTTGATCATCGCCGCCAACGTGGTCGATTTGCCCGAACCGGTCGGTCCGGTGACCAGGATGAGGCCGCGTGGGAGGAAGCAGAGGTCTTTGGAGACCGACGGCATCAGTAGCTCGTCGATCGTGCGGATCTTGAAGGGGATCAGGCGGAACACGGCCCCTATCGAACCGCGGTTCCAGAACATGTTCACACGGAACCGCGCCAGACCGGGGATCTGGTGAGAAAGGTCCAGTTCCTTGAAGTGGTTAAGCCGCTCGAGCCTTTCCTCATTGACGACGCTAAGGAGCATCTCCCTAGCTTCAGCCGGTGAAAGCGGGGGCTCGCCCAAACGGACGAGCTCCCCACGCAAACGCATGATCGGCGGGTTGTTCTCCTTGATGTGGAGATCGCTCCCGTCGAGTTCGACGAGTTTCCTCAGGAGGTATTCGAGTCTGTCCAAAAAGCCATCTCCTTCATCTGCGAAGTAGCTGCTTTAGCTCCGAAACGACGCCGGCGTAGTTGATGGCGATCTCTTCCGTGATGATGCCGGCCTTCACGTAGCGCACAAGGCTCTGGTTCATGGTCTGCATGCCCCAGAAACCGCCTTCGTTCATCAAGTGGTATAGGTCCCCGAAGTGCCCGTCTTCAATGGCCTTGGAGACCGTCGGCGTGCAGATCAGGATCTCGCACACAACCACGCGCCCCTGACCGTCCGCCCTGGGGACCAGCTTCTGGGCCACGATCGCGCGCAGCGAGTTTGCCAACCGTTGGCAAAGGTGCGCCTTCTCGTGAGGCGGGAACATGTTCACGACGCGGTCCAGCGTTTCGTAGGCGCTGGAGGTGTGGACCGTCGAGAAGACCAGGTGTCCGGTTTCGCCGGCCTGGAGGGCGACGTTCATCGTGAGCACGTCGCGCATCTCACCGACCAGGATCACGTCCGGCGCCTCGCGCACCACGGCGCGTAGCGCAGGCATGAAGTCGGCCGTGTCGATGGCGACCTCGCGCTGGCTGATATAGCTGTTCTTGTCCTCGTGCGCGATCTCGAGCGGGTCCTCGATCGTCACGATGTGGCACTTGCGCTCCTGGTTGATGATGTCGATCAGCGCGGCGAGGCTGGTCGTTTTGCCGCAGCCGGTCGGGCCGGTAACCAGGATGAGGCCCTGGCGGTGCTTGGTCTGTTCGGCCAAAACCGGCGGCAGGCCGAGCTCCTCCAGCGTGCGAATGTGCGACGGGATGATGCGGAACACCGCGGCGGGGCCGCCGCGCTGCCGGTACAGGTTCGCGCGCACCCGGCACTTGTCGCCAACCCGGAACGACAGGTCCATCTCCCAGGTGTCGTCATACTTCCGCTTCTGCCGCTCGCTCAGGAGCGAGTTCAAGAGGCGACCTACGTCCTCCGCATCGAGCACAGGCCAATCGCCAGGCAACGGCTGGACGTAGCTGTGCTGCTTCATCATGGGCTTCGTTCCCGCCTTCAGCATGACGTCGGAAGCGACGACGTCGTACCCGGCAAGGATGAGTTCAGGAACTTCGACGGTGGCCTTATCTCGCATTGTCTAGATCTCGCGTAGCTCAGGGACAGGGGATATCTGAGTTAATGGCGTTGCAAGCCCTTCTGCAGGGCTAAGTATACCAACGCACCGACGCCGATACCGGCAACGCCGACGAGCGCCAACAACACCGGAAGGCGCGAACGACGTCCCCCGCCGGCCGCCGATTCGGCCTTTGGGGCGTCGTAACGCACCGGGATGACGATGCGTTCGGGGTCTTGGGTAAGGGCGACGATGCGGTATTCGAGCTCGGGCGGCGAGGCAACGCTCTCGCCGGAGAGCACGACCGCGTTGGTGCGGAAGCTCTTCAACGGATTGGCCGTCAGCGGTCCTTCGGGGAAGGAGACCAACAGCGAACGAATCGCGTGCTCCGGCGGGCCGCCCACCAGTGCGCGGACGATCGCCTGCAGGTTCACGCTGTCGCTCGGCACGTCCACGAGGTTGTTGGTCGCGAACGTGGCCTTGAGGAACACCAGGTTGGGGCCGTTTCCGAGCGAGTTCCGCGTGATCGAGAGCCCCCTGGCGGGCGCCCCGGTCGTCTCGCAGAGCCGCGCCACCTGCTGGCCGAGCAGCTCCGCGGGGTAGCCGGGGTCGAGCACGGTGATCTCCACCATGTCCGCCGACATCGGGTGCTTGCGAACGACCACGGTCGCCTGAGGGGGAACCATGCGCGGGTCCAGGCTTTCGCTGGAACCGGTCGGTTGGGCGGACGCGAAGAGCGCCGACGCCAACACCAAACAGGTGAGGAGCAAACGGTTCATCAGTGAGGGAACGTCCATAAGGACGGACGAAAGCGGCCCTTCGTTCGGCACGATACCGGCCATCTTACGCCAACTTGTGCCCCGAAGGTACAGTTCCGCCGTCCCGACTCCGATGAACATACGAAAGATCGCAAGGGACGCATGACCAAACGGCGCCATTTGACGCTATACTACGCATTCCGCAGGACGAAGCACCGACATGGAAGAACTTGAACTAGATTCGTCACAGCCTGTGCTCCTGACACCTGAGGGCTACGCTCGCCTTCAAAGCGAACTCACGCGCCTAACGGTCGAGAAACGCGCAGAGATTGCCGAGCGCATCCGGGCCAGCAAGGACCACGGGGAGTTTAGCGAGGATAACAGCGAGCTTGAGGAGGTGAAGATCGAGCAGGCTATCGTTGAAAGCCGCATCACCGACCTCAAAACGATCTTCGCCAATGCCGAAGTACTCGAATCCAAAGACATCCCCGTCGACCACGTGGGGCTCGGGTCCCGCGTCACGGTTCACGACGTGGAGCGTGGATTCGAGTTCGAGGTCCGGCTGGTCGCGAGCGTCGAGGCCAACCCCGACGAGGACCTGATCAGCGAGGAATCGCCGATGGGTCAGGCGCTATTCGGCAAGAAGATCGCGGATACCGTGGTCTTTGAAGCTCCGGTCGGCCAGATCCACTACCGGATCGAGAAGATCGCCCGCTGAGCGCCCCTCAGTTCCCTTTGACGGCGGCTCCCTTTGGGGGCCGCCGCCTGGTATCTTCATGAGCAAGGCTCTTGGAGCCGGGGTGCGCGTCCCTACAGACAAAGGCCCATCTTCGCGGCCGATGCTGGAGGCGAGGTATAATGCCCGCATCCCCCTTGCCGAACCGTAGCATTCGCGGCGGTTCACGAAGTAACCAAGGACGACCATGAGCACAAACAGGCCGAAAACCGCCCCGACCGCAGGCGCCGTGCCGTTGCCAAAAATGCGACGCGGACCGAAAGCGTTCTACCGGGATGTCGTTCGCGAAATGAAGCACGTGCATTGGCCGACGCGCCACGAATCGATGCGTCTGACCGGCGTGGTCATCGCCATCTGCGCCTTGGTCGTGGGGTTCCTCACCGCCCTGTCCTGGGCGTTCGATACGCTCTTCACGATGTTCATCCGGAAGGGAGCATAACGCCATGGCGAAAGCATGGTACGCCGTACATACGATCGCGGGACACGAGAACAAGGTCCGAGACGTGCTTACCCGGCGGGCCACCGTCGAGGGCTTCTGGGACGTCGACGTCTTTGAGATCCTGATACCCACCGAACAGGAGCTCAGCAATCGTGCCGGCAAACGCGTCATCGTCTCCCGAAAGGTGTTCCCCGGCTACATCCTCGTGCAGATGAACTTGACCGACGACACCTACAAGCTGGTCAAGAGCACGAGCGGAGTCACGGGCTTCGTACAGAGCGGCAACAAACCGGTGCCGCTCGAAGAGTACGAGGTTCGCCGGATCATGACCAACCTCGAACAGTCGAAAGAGGCTCCGCGCATCGCTTTCAACAAGGGCGACGTTATCCGCGTGGTCGACGGTCCGTTCATGGACTACACCGGCCGCATCGAAGAGGTTAACGCCGACCGCGAGAAACTCAAAGTGCTCATCAGCATCTTCGGGCGCGACACGCCGGTCGAACTCGACTTCTCGCAAGTCGAGAAGATGTAGCGACGCCCAAAGCGCCGCACCCAAAGGGGCCGCTTGCCACGAAGGCAGGCGGCCCTTCGATTTGCCCCCGACACGTGCCATCATGAAGGGGTGCCACCGACCGAGTCCGCAGCCAAATGGGCGATCGCTCCCCGTGATCCGGACTCGGAACGCGTCCTCCAGCGCGAGCTTGGCGTCACCTCTCTGACCGCGGTTGTGCTCGTCCGCCGAGGCATCACCGACCCCGCCGCGGCCGAACGTTTCCTTCATCCCAAGCTGGATCAACTGCACGACCCGAAGCTCCTTCCCGACTTCGACGCCGCGCTCCACGCCATCCTCCACGCCCGGGACGCCAAGCAGACGGTCTTCGTGCACGGCGACTACGACGTGGACGGCATCTCCAGCGCCGCGCTGCTCACGCGGTTCCTTCAGAAGATCGGCTGCAAAGTGATCCCGCACGTCCCCCACCGCATGAGCGAGGGGTACGGCATCCACATCGATGCCGTGAAGGCGGCCTCCGAATCCGGCGCCAAGCTCTTCCTAACCTGCGACTGCGGCGTCTCGGCCGTCGAGCAGCTTGCCGCCGCCCGCGAGTCCGGCATGGCGACCGTCGTCACCGACCACCACGAGGTGGGCGCGACGCTGCCAGAGGCGAACGCCATCGTCAACCCCAAGCGCGCCGATTCGCAGTACCCCTTCCCTTACCTCTCGGGCGCGGGCGTGGCGCTGAAGCTTTGCGCCGGCATCACCCGCGCGATCGGCCACAAGGTGGACTTCTTCTACCGCGCCTACCTGGATCTCGCGGTGCTGGGCACCGTGGCCGACGTCGTGCCGCTCCTGGGCGAGAACCGCGTCATCGCCTCGCTGGGCCTGCCGCACCTGGCGCACACCAACAAGAAGGGGCTCCAGGCTCTGTTGCGAGTGGCCGAGTTGGCCGGCCCCGACGCTCCCCCCCTCAACGCCAGGCACATCGGCTTCCAGATCGGCCCGCGCATCAACGCCATCGGTCGGTTGGACGACGCGGGCATTGCCCTCAAGCTCTTCCTGGAATCCGACCCCAAACAGGCGAAGGAGATGGCCGAGTTGCTCAACCGCACCAACGTGGAGCGGCGCGAGGAGCAGGATGCCGTCTTGCGGCAGGCGCTGCTTCAGGTCGAGGAACGCCACCTGACCGACCAGCACGTCATCGTGGTCGCAGGCAAGGACTGGCACCCTGGACTCATCGGACTCGTCGCGGGCAAGTTGTGCGAACGGTACAACCGCCCGGCCATCGCCATCGGCATCGACCCGCACGGCCAAGGCCGTGGATCGGCTCGCTCGATCAAGGGCTTCCATATGGCCGACGCAATCAAGCGTCGCCAGGACCTTATCCAGGGGGGAGGAGGGCACGAGTTGGCCGCGGGTTTCTCCATCGACGCCTTGAACGTGCGTCGCTTCCAGAGCGCCATGGAGAGCGACGCCAAGGCGATGCTCACCGAGGACGACCTGCAACCCACGATACAGGTGGATGCCGAGCTCAAGGCCGAGGAGGCCGGCCCCGAGGTGGGCGCCGAGTTGGCCAGCCTTCAGCCGTACGGCGAGGAGAACCCGGAGCCGATCTTCGTCTGCCGAGACCTGAAGCTCGTTTCGGTTCGCCCCACGCGCAAGCCCGAGCACGTGAGCGTGGCGCTTCAGGGCGCCGGCGGGCCGGTGCACCAGGCGATGGGCTTCCACTTGGGCGAACGGTTGGCTGCCCTCCAACCAGGCACGCCGCTAGACGTGGTCTTCACCGCGAACGAAGACGGCTACAACGGCCGGCGTCAGTTCCGCTGGTTCCTCAAGGACTTCCGCGTAACGTCCTGAGCGCCGACCGCAACTTCTACCACGCGCGTCTCGTCGCCCCGCTGCAGGGTCAGCTTCACCGTCCTCCCCACGCGTTGACGGAACAGTAGCACGGCCAGGTCCGTCGGGCCGTCGACCAACTGGCCGTCGGCCCTGGTGATCACGTCGCCGGACACGACCCCGGCGCGAGCCGCGGGCGAGTCGGGAAGCACACTCTCGATGAAAGCCCCTTTGCGCCCGCCATCGACCCCACGGAAGAAGACGCCGATGCTCGGGTGCTCCACCTTGTGCTCGGGCGAGCGGAAACCGTCCACGACCCTCTGCAGGATCTCCGGGCCAAGGGCGTAGCCGACCATCAGCCCGACCGGGCCGAACTGGGACTGGCTGAGTCCCATCGCAACTCGCGGGTTCGTGGGCGCGCCGCCGGGCCCGCCTCTGCGCGGGATTGCGCCCTGCGAAGGCCCCTTGCCGACGCCATCTTCGGGCCCAAGGAGTTTGCCGCAAGCCGCGCCGGCGCGAAGTTGAACCTCGGCCTGCACGTTCGCCGGGCTCTTCTTGCTCACGTCTTGGTTGCTCGCCAGCGTTGCCCCGAGCACGCCCAGCAGGTCGCCGCCGGAATCGAACACCAAAGCTCCGCCCACCTTGTCGAGCGGGGTTTCAAACTTGAACTCAAAGAGGGGCACGTACCGGAGCGACGGGCGGAAGTTGCCGATCCGGTTGCCGGCAACGACCTCGCCCCGGATCGGGCCCGACGCGGTGGCGGCGATCACCTGAGCCCCGGTCCGCGGTTCGTCCGTGGCCACCCGAATCACCGGAACCCTTGGGTCCACGAGCCCCGAGGCTTCGAACAAGGCGAGCTGCGTCGCCTCGTCCTGCCCCTTCAGCCGCAGAACCACAAGCCGTCCGCCCGCGGTCCTGCCGAGCAACTCCCTGGCCGTGGCGCAACTGCTGTGGGCGAGGAAGAAACCCCTCGGGTCGATCAGAGCGGCAACGCCCCGCTGCCGCCCCCCGCAATCCAGGACCAGCAGGCTCAAGCGAACGCGCTCCCATACCTGCGCCTGGTCCGCCAACCGACGGGACCTCTGCGGGATGCCGATCGGCGCCGGGCCGATGCGAACTGGGCCGCTTGGCTGTGCCCAAGAAGGCACAGCCAAGGCGATCGCCGCAAGCGCTACGCTAACCGCCGAAGACCACATGGTTTCCTTTGTCGTTCTCGGCCGCATCGGGCGCTCCGGTATCGTTGTTGGGCACGCTGCTCACAATGACGACCGGGGCGTCGTCCGCTGCGGGCGCCGGCCCAACTCCGGCGACCATGGCCGACGCGGTCATCGTCTTGCTGGCCGCAGGCGGCGGCGCGGCCACCGTCGAACCATGGGAAGCCCCCGTCGCGCGCGCCCCATCCTCCGCGGTCCGCAAAGCCGATGCCGCGGATCTCCTTTGCCTTGGCGCGGCCGCCAAGGCCAGGCGGTTTGCTGCGGGAGCCGGCTGCGCCTCGGGGCCCACAACCTTCTCCATCTTCGTCGCCGCAACGGGCGCCGAATGCGGCAGGCTCAGGGCCGCCTTCGGGAACAGCTCGTCCACCGGCTTCGACAGCGCCACCGCCGACGGCGGCAACGTCTCAAAGCCCCGCAGACTCGGCGACTGCCTGTGGCCATAGGAGAGCGCGCCAAAGGCGGCCAACGCCCCCAAAGCCGGGCCGAGCACCCACGCCCAACCGGAGGATGCCGGCCGCTGCTTCATGCCGGCGCGGAGCACCGCGTCCCGCATGCGTTCCGTCGAAACCTGGCAAGCGGGAACACCGCGCAGGCTCACTAGGTCGCTCCGAAGCGACCGAAGCAGCTCGGACTCCTCACGAGCCGCGCTGTCGCGCGCGGTCAGCCCCTCCAGTTCAGCGCGATCGCGTTCGTTGGCCTCGCCGAAAGCCGCCTTGAGCAAGAGATCCTTGGCGCGTCTGTTCATTGCGTTGCTCCCTCGCCGATCATGGGCAGGACGCGGTCCCGCAGTGCCCGCCGCGCGCGAAGCACCCTCAGCTTCACGCCGCCCACGGTGCACCCCAGAATCTGCGCCATGTCCTTGTATTCCATTTCCTCGATGTCCCGCATGATGATGACGTTGCGGTGATGTTCCGGTAACGCTAAAATCGCCTTCCGGAGGACGTTTCTGCGCTGCTCCTGCGCCAGGTTCTCGACCGGGTCCTCGTTTTCGCCCACAGTCATCCAGGTCAGGGCCCCGGCCGCCTCCTGTTCCTCGAGCGCCTGGCGCCTTTGGTTCATTCGGACTCGGTCCGTACCCAGGTTCGTCGCGATGCGAAGCAGCCAGGTGGTGAACTTGGCTTCGTCCCGGTACCGCCCGAGGTTCTGGTGCGCTCGCACGAAAACCTCTTGCACGATGTCCTCGGCGTCGTCCCGGCGCCCAGTCCGCTGATAGGCAAATCGATACACGAGATTCCTATGGCGTTCGAACAGCCGTTCGAATGCCCCAAAATCACCCTCTCTGGCGCGATGCACCAGAGATTCATCGGAGTCTCTTTCGTACAGGATGTCCATCGCGTCCGTTGGGATGGGCGCCTGCAGGTTAAGCCTCAAGACGGTCCTCACCATGAGCTTACACCTTGCATGACGCCCGGCAAAGGTTTGCGTTACGCGAGAAGGGCCGCTCGGGCGCCCAAAGAACGTTCGGGCCAGGCTGGTTGACACCCGCCCGGCCCGATTGCACTGCTTGCGCTCTTCGCTAGTCCACCTGGACCAGCTCGTACGCCTCGATGACGTCGCCCTGGGCGAACGTCTCCCAGTCCTGGAACTTGATGCCGCAGTCCTGGCCGGCGTTCATCTCCTTGACGTCCTGCTTGACGTTCCGGAGCGAGGCCAACTTGCCCTCGAACACCACCTCGTTGCCGCGTCGTACCCGGACCGAGGAGTTTCGCGTGATCTTGCCGTCGGTCACGTGGCTGCCCGCCACCAGACCGGCCTTGGTGAGTTTGAACACCGCGCGGATCTCGACCGTGCCCTGATACTCCTCCTCGAACTTGGGCGTGAGCATGCCCTTGACGGCCCGCTCGATATCCTCGAGCAGTTCGTAGATGATCGAATAGGTTCGAATCTCGACTTTGGCGCGCTCGGCCTCCTTCTTGGCGCCGGCCTCCGGCTTGACGCCGAAGCCCACGCAGATGGCGCCGGCGGCGCTCGCCAAAAGCACGTCCGATTCGTTGATGGTGCCGACTCCGCTGTGGATGACCCGCACCTGCACCTCGGGGTTCTTCAGCTTCTCGAGCATGCCGCGCACGGCCTCGACCGAACCCTGCACGTCAGCCTTGATGATGAGGTTGAGGTCCTTGACCTCCTCCTCCTCCATCTGCCGCCGCAGGTCGCGAAGCGTGACCTTGCGCTTGGGGGTCGCCAGCGACCGGCGAAGCAGCGCCGAGGCCCGAGCCTCCGCCTTGTCCCGCGCGGACCGCTCGTCCTTCGACGGCTCCACGTGGTCGCCTGCGCCGGGCACCTCATTCAACCCGAGGATCTCCACAGGCGTTGAGGGGCCGGCCTCGCTGATCCGCTCGCCTCGGTAGTCGGTCATCGCGCGGAGCTTGCCCCACGTGTTGCCGACCACCACCACGTCGCCGACGTGGAGCGTGCCTTCGTTCACGAGCACGGTCGCGACCGGCCCGCGTCCCTTTTCGAGCTTGGCCTCGATGACCACGCCCTGCAGGCGGCCCTTCGGGTTGGCCTTCAGCTCCATCATCTCGGCCTGCAGCAGCACCATCTCCAGAAGGCGCGGCACGCCCTCGCCGGTGACCGCCGATACCGGGCAGACGATGACCTGTCCACCATAGGCTTCGGGAATCAGCTCGTGCTCCGGAAGCTGCGTCATCACGCGGTCCGG
>CAZIIS010000045.1:0-21268 GCA_964539295.1 uncultured Fimbriimonadaceae bacterium
CGCGACGTAGAGCAATGTAGGAGCGCGGACGGGCCGCTATGAGGCCTCCGCGCAAGCCGATTGTGGGGATTCAACGACCATGATGATCAACGAGAAGGTTGCCAAGCTCCTTCAAACACAGGTTGGAGAGGAGCTTCGCGCGTGTAACGAGTACTTAGCGGCGGCGATCTACTTTGGGTCGCAGCAGCTAGATGGGTTCAAGGCCTTCTTCCTTCGGCAGTCCGAGGAGGAGCGCGGGCACGCCCTGAAGATCGTCAACTTCCTGATCGACGTGGACGCGCCCTTGACCGCCCCCGCCGTGCCGGAGGCCAAGCCGGGCGACATCGCCTCGCCGCTCGACGCCGCGCAGAAGGCGTACAAGTGGGAGCAGAAGGTGACGCAGCAGTTCCGCGAGATGGCCGCCACCGCCCACGCCGAGAAGGACTACATCAGCGCCCAGTTCATCGACTGGTACCTCAACGAGCAGATCGAGGAGGAGAACTCGATGGACCACCTGGCCAAGCTGCTCGAAAGCGGCCTCAACCCGTTCCACGCGGAGAAGCTGATCGGAGAGTAGTGGCCGGGCTGCGCACCTGGCCATCCTGTTACGCAGCCCACCCATGCAAGACGATGGGCTGTCGCATATCGCGACAGCCCATCAAGCACCGGACTATCCGCTAACCACCATCGCAGGCGACTATGCCGGCGATACCACGAACTCCCCGTAGTCGTCGCCGCACTCTATGCCCTTGGTCTGCTCGCACTTGAAGGTGCGCATCGCCGTTTTCCCGGTTGGGTCGTACTTGCCGCCGTAGGCCAAGTCCATGAACGCGGCGCACACTCCTCGAACCATGTACGCGCATGGTCGAGTCCTCTTGCCGTATTCCTGGACGTCAGCTTCGTAGTAATCGTAAGCCCTAACGACCATCCCTTTGCCTGGATCAAGATCGACGATCTCGCACTTGGCCCAGCCCCAGGCGGTGAACACCGCGAACGCTCCGTATAGGACGTCAGCCGGCGGGTTCTCGATCATCGGCGCAACGACGGCGTTCCACTCCTCGGATGTGATGATGCCGTAACCGGTGTGGTAACCGCACTCATGGGCCGCGTTGACGAGCAACCACTCCGCCGCTTCAGTGAGATCCTCCGGTACCTGGAAGGTCAATCTCTGCGCAAAGCGGTTCCAGAACGAAGCGGGTAGCTGGTTAACGAACACGCCGAAGGACGGGATCAGGCCTTCGTCATTGCCCATGACCTCGATCTTCGAAAGCGAATCGATGATTCTCTGTCTGTTGATAGCCATGTTGTACTTCCCTACTTCATCACAACCTTAAACTCGGAACGCGGAGCGCCAGAAACGATGCTCGCGGTCTCCAACGTGGAAAACGTGCGAACGGCTTTGTCGTAAATCGCCGCAAATGCCGCCGAGATGTACCCTTGGGTTACGAAGTTGACCGGTCGATCGCTCTTGCCCCACTTCTTGATCCACCCCGCGTCGATGTGCGAGAACGGCAACTCCGCAGTGCCGGCTTCCGGCCCGACCGACGTAAACGACAGTTGCCCCAGCCCGAACACGCTGTAATACTGCTCAGCGATGGCGATCCGATCCACCATGTCATCGATGCCGTTCGCCGCGTAGTACTTCGAAAGCACTTCGTAGAACGTATCCTCCGCGCATTCGGCAAGCAATGCCTTAGCGTCGAGCATTCCACAATCGCAAGCAAGCTGCGTGTAGAGTGACGCATAGTGATGGCAGTGAAGCACCACGTTCTCGCCATTCAAAGTATGCCGACAAGCCCTGGGATCGAACTTGTGCAGGATTTCAATTTCCGTTTTGATATTCTTTGGCATGTGCCTTATCCTCTAGACGTTCGGTGCGTCCTTTCCGGTCACTTCCTTGATCGCCGCTCTGACCTTGGCGATCGCATCCGGCGTATCAGCCACGTCGGCGGCCTTGTTCGAAGGGATGAGCGTGATGACCGCCACGCGCATCTTCGCAGGAAGCCCGCCATTTGCATTAATGAACTCGTAGAGCTTTACGATTTTTTGCCCCATTTATTACCTCCAGTCACTTTCCTTCGCGACATTCGTCGTTTCGGAATCTACGTTCGAAGACTTGTCGCCTTCGAAATGCTTTTCAAACTCTTCTTTGGCACGCAACGTGTCTCGTGCAGGCAGTATCGACCTGCAACTACTGCTGCCGACGACGCCCATCGCCTGTAAGCCGCTCGGAGAGTACAGCCTGAAAAACGGTCTCGGGAAGTCGGGGTAGTACTGCACCGTTCCGCAAACTTTGAGCGCAATCACGTCGTTCGCCTGCCATGGCGCGTCGAACGTGTATGTCATGACCTGGCTTCCGTCGAAGCAGTCTTCCGCCTTCCGGCAACTTACGATTCTCACGCCGCGTTTCTCCTCGAGGTGGCAAGCTCGTGGATTGCCGTTAGCGCTTCGTCGACATCGCATTCTGTGTTGAACCCTGATAGGCTTAACCGAACGGTTCCGTGCGGCGCGCTACCGATCGCTTCGTGGATTTGCGGCGCACAATGAAGCCCTGCGCGGCAGATGATCCCGTAGCTGGCATCAAGTACGAAACCAAACTCCTCGACGTCCCATCCTTTGACGGTGAACGACACGATGCCGATCTCTGCGTCTACGTTGCCGTACAACGTCACGCCCGGTATGGACATCAACGCCTTTCTCAGACGCCTGGCAAGCCCGTACTCCTTTCGGTGCGCTTCTGTTCCGTGCTTGGCGCACCAGGCTGCGGCGGTTGCCAAACCTGCGATCGCTGGACCATTTGGCGTACCGGCCTCGAGCTTCGCCGGCATGTCCGACGGCTGGAACACCAGGTCGCTACGGACGCCGGCGCCGCCAACAAGCAACGGCTTAAGGTCTAGTTCTGGCGACGTCCACAAAGCGCCGGTTCCCGCCGGACCTCTCACGCCTTTGTGGCCGGCCAAGGCGACCGCGTCAGCGTGGAGCTCGTCTGGCTTCACAGAGATGCGCCCGAAGCTCTGCGCTGCGTCCAAAACGGTAATTGCCCCAACTGCCTTTGCCATCGCGAACACTTCGGCGACGGGGAACACGCAACCCGTTACGTTAGAAGCGTGGGTCAGAACAACAAGGCTGGGCCGATCGTCTATCGCTTTGCACACGGCGGCCATGTCGAGGTTGCCGTCTTCGGCCAATCCGATGCGGGTGATCGCGAACCCTTCGTCGCGTTGGCGATGCGCTAGTGGCCGGAGAACCGAGTTATGCTCCGCGACCGAGGTGACTACGTTTTTGAAGGCCGACGGCGGCAAGCCGAACAACGCCAGGTTTAGCGCGTGCGTCGCGTTCGTTGTCAAGGCTATCGTCGACGGGTCTTCCACGTTCAGCAACTCGGCCAAACATCGCCGGCATCGCGTGGAGGAGTCTTCGTCGTGGCCGTTGCCCCGCCCCTGCTCTGCCGGCTCGGCCTGCATCGCATCGCAAACCGCCTGAACGACGCCGGGGGCTTTTGGCCAAGCCCCGGCGGCGTCGTTCAGATATACGGTTCGTAATATTCTTGGCATTGCGAGGGGTCCGACAGCTTGACGTGCAATAGGGTTTGTCTTGCTTACCGATACGTTTGATTTCCGCCGCGTAAGGTTCTACAGTTTCCTGGCGTCGGTAAAACTGATTATCGGCATGGGCAGTCGGCAGCATAGGGTTGGTTTCTTGTTTTTGGATCGGTTCTGCCTTTCTGTGTGGAGTCGTTACCTACTAGCACAAGGCATCGTTGGTAACTTGTCGCGGCGGCCACATGCGACGCAATGTGCCGTCTGCGCCGCCCAGATGGCGGCTCACCGAAAACGGTAGTTGGAACCTCGGTGCTCGGTGATAGCCCCTCCCTTCGCGCGCACACAAGGATTTGGTCGGGGTCCGGTTCAGCAACGGGTTCCTGGGCGAGCAGATCGAGGAGGAGAACTCGATGGACCACCTCGCGAAGCTGCTCGAAAGCCGCCGGAGACCGTTCCTTGCGGAGAAGCTGACGGAGGGTGTGCGCCGGGGGCGCGGGCGCTTACGAGCGGTCCAGCGTCGGCTGTGGGGGCGATCCATGGATCGCCCCCGCGTCCCTTCGCGACCGATAGGCCGCGTGCGAGGAATGGCCGCGGTACCCAGAACGCTGTAGGAATTGGCCGCGGCGAAGGATGCGTCCGAGTGACTCGGTCCCCCTTCATATACGTCCGAAACGCTCCGCGATCCCGCAACGACGGGTACCAACCGCATTGTAGCGCGCAAACGGGACGGGCAGGGCCGGCAGCAACAGCAGGTTGGGCGCCTGCTCGCTCACGCGGCTTGCCGGACTCAGAAGCGGCCGCGAACGGAGCGCGGCCACCCGCTATGCAACCGACCCTGAGTACCAACGGCGCCGGAACCACAGCGAGAGGTTCACCAGTCCGATCAGTACCGGAACCTCGACGAGCGGCCCCACGACCGCTGCGAGCGCGGCTCCGGAGTTGATGCCAAAGACCGCCACGCACACCGCGATCGCCAGCTCGAAGTTGTTGCTGGCCGCCGTGAACGACAGCGTCGCCGACTTCGGGTAGGGCGCCCCCATCCGCCTGGCGACGGCGAACGACGCGACGAACATGACCACGAAGTACACGAGCAACGGCGCGGCGATCCGGAACACGTCCAACGGCATCTTCACGATCTTCTCGCCCTGAAGCGAGAACATCAGCACGATGGTGAAAAGCAGCGAGACCAAGGTCAGCGGAGCGATGCGAGGTATGAACCGCTGCTCGTACCACTCCCGCCCCTTTCGCCTGACCATCGCGAACCGCGTGATCATGCCGCCAATGAACGGTATGCCCAGGTATACGGCCACGCTTCCCGCGATGGTCGCCAACGTGATCTTCGTAAGGTCCACCTGCCCGAACCGGACTCCCAACAAAGGCGGAAGCTGCTTGACGAACAGGTACGCCAGAACCGAGAAGAACAGCATCTGGAAGAGCGAGTTCAGGGCAACCAAGCCCGCGGCGTATTCCCTGTCCCCTTCGGCCAGGTCGTTCCAGACGATCACCATCGCGATGCACCGCGCCAGGCCGATCATGATCACGCCAATGGCGTATTCCGGCTTGTCCAGCAGGAACGTGATGGCCAAAAGGAACATCAGGATCGGGCCGACCACCCAGTTCTGAACGAGCGAGAACGCCAGCACCCGCCAGTCACGGAACACCCGGGGCATCTCCTCGTACCGCACCTTCGCCAGAGGCGGGTACATCATCAGGATCAGCCCGATGGCGATCGGAATCGACGTCGTTCCGACGCTCAGGTCGGTCAACGCCCCGACGACCTGGGGCGCCATGTACCCCAGGCCGACCCCCAAACCCATCGCCAGGAATATCCACAGCGTCAGGAACCGATCGAGGAACGACAGGCGCCCCCCGGCAGGCCGCGGCGTTACCTCGCTCATCGTGCTTCCGGCTTGGTGGCCCGGATGAACGCCGACGCCACAAGCCCGTCCAGCCGCTGCTTTTCGGCTTCGCTCAGTTTCTCGACCGTGGGCGCAGCAACCGCGTGCGCTTCAAGGTCGTTGAACGTGTAGCGCCGGGTGACCTCGAAACCGACCCCTTCGAACCCCGCGTCGGCCAGGTACTGCCGGTACTGCGACATCTCAAGCGCGCCGGCGATGCACCCCGCATAGGCCTCCATGTCTGTTCGCACGCCCTCGGGAAGCTCGCCCTCCAGCACCACGTCGGAAACGGCGAACCGCCCCCCGGGCTTCAGGACGCGAAACGCTTCGCGCAGGACGGTGGGCTTGTCGCCCGAAAGGTTGATCACGCAGTTGGAGATGACAACGTCCACCGAGTCGTCCGGCAGCGGGATCGCCTCGATGTGCCCCTTCAGAAAACGCACGTTCTCCAAGCCGGCCTTCGCCTTGTTCTTCTCGGCAAGCTGCAGCATTTCGTCGGTCATGTCCAGGCCGTACGCAAAGCCGGTCGGCCCGACCCGTTTGGCCGAGAGCAACACGTCGATGCCGCCTCCGCTTCCAAGGTCGAGCACGGTTTCGCCCGGCTTCAGTTCCACCAGCGCCGTCGGGTTGCCGCACCCGAGCGAGGCCAGCAACGCCTCCTTCGGCACCTCGGCTGCCTGGTCGTCGTCGTATAGCGCCACCGAAACCGGGTCGACCGCGTCCTTTCCGCCGCATTTGCCGCTGCAACAACTGGCGCGGCCTTGCTGCTTGAGCACCGTCAGCGCGGCTTTGCCGTACTTCTGGCGTACTACCTCGCGAACATCGCCTTCATTTGGTTTCATCATCGTCAGCCCCTCGGCAGTCCGTGCAGTCGCAGCACCCGGCGATGGCTCGGTCAAGCTCGCCTCGCAACGCTTCCAGCCTGGGTTGGTTCACCGAACAGACCATGAACTTCCCGCGCCGCTCCACGTCCACCAATCCTGCCAACCGCAGCTCGCGGACGTGGTGAGAGATGGTGGAGGTCACGGTATCGAGCCCGGTCACGGAGCAACACACGTCCCCTATCGTTGTTCCGTTCACCGGGTGCACGGCCCCCTTTCCTTCCAGCGCGACCGTTCTGCCGACGCCGCTCAGGAACCGCACGATGCGGAGCCGGGTCGGGTCCCCCAGGGCGCGGAACGCGCGCGCCATCTCGTCGGAATCGTCTTGAGTGCTCATTGCGACATTTCTACGAACGTCGCAATGATACACCGAATGCCTGCCGAACGCCAGGACCCTTCAAGCACTTGGGGCCTAGGCGATCTTGGGCTTCGGCTTCGCCGAAGCCAACACGCACCGGTTCCGTCCGGCCGCCTTCGCCTGGTAGAGCGCCTTATCCGCTGCGTCGAGCACCGTGGACCAGCTATCGCCGTCGCCCGGGTAGCCGGCCACTCCCATCGATATCGTCACCCGGCTCACCGCCTTGTCCTGGAACATGACCATGAGCTTCTCGACCTCCTGGCGGGCCGCATCGGCCCTGTGCCAGGCCGTCTCAGGGTCGGCGCCTGGCATCACCAGCGTGAACTCTTCCCCGCCGTACCGACACGGGATGTCGCCCCCGCGGAAGTTGGCGCCGAGGTACTCGCCCAGCATCTGCAGCGCCGCGTCGCCGGCCTCGTGCCCGTAGGTGTCGTTAAAGTCCTTGAACCGATCGATGTCGATCATCACGATCGAGATGGGCGTGTTCTGGCGAACGGCGCGCCGCTCCTCGCGGTTGAGCGTCTCCTCCATGTACCGGCGGTTGAAGAGCCCGGTCAACGGGTCTCGAATCGCCTGCTCGCGCAGCAACCGCCGCAGGTGGATGTTGGCCAGCGAAAGCGCCACGGTGTCGGCGGTCTTCAGGGCAAGCGTCCGCTTGGCCTCTGCAACCCGCTCCAGCGACGCCGCGGGCAGCCCCTCCGCCGGAGGGCCAAACCGCACCTGCAGCACGCCCAGCGCTTCGCCCTGCGCGGCGATCGGAATGCACATCGTGCCGTATGGCGAGGCCGAGACCATCGCCTGGCAGGTCACGCTCGGTTCGTCCGGCCGCACCTCGTGCGCCCGCCCGCGCCGCAGCGCCCAACAGGCGTCGGGCGCCATCACGGGGTCCTCGCCGGACGGCTCGCCCCACGACGCGGCCACCTCGATGAGCTCTCGGCTCTGGCTCAAAACCATTAACACGCCGCTCGAACCCGGGAACAGCTTCGGCGCATAGACCTGCAAGGCGGCGTACGCCTCGTCGGCCGTGTTCGCGGCGTGGAGGTTGTTGCTAAGGTCGTTGAGGTGGGCGTCGTCGCGACCGTGGATCTCGAGCTCAATGTTGGTCATGCGAAGCTCCTCGTTCATGCGCTGCGCGGCCTGCTCGGCCCGCTTCCGCTCCGTGATGTCGTAGATCAAACCTTCGTAGGAGACGACCTTGCCGTTCTCCTTCCGCACGACCGGGGTGTTGCGAATCCACCGGACCGAACCGTCGCGGTGCACGATGCGGTGCTCCAACGGCTGCACCGGTTCCCCGTGCACGGCTCGGCGCGCCTGTTCCAGGACCGCCGGACGGTCCTCCTCACACACCATCCGCAGCCAGAGGTCGGGGTCCTCCTCGAACCGTACTGCCGTGTAGCCCGTCACGGCCACGCAGCCGGGCCCATGGGTGGTAGACACCGGCACGCCGTCGCGAACGATGACGGTGAAAACGTAGTCGGTAACGGAGTCAAGCAAGCGCCCGTAGCGATTCTCGCTGTCGGCAAGCTGCGCCGCGAGCCGCTCCGCCCGGCCTTCGGCCTCTCGCGAGGCCGTCAGGTCCTTGGCGACCACGACCAGGCCGCTCGGGTTGTGTGCCGCGCGTCCGTACCCCTGCAACACCATCAGGGTCGGGGTCGCGCTACCGTCGGAGCGCTTGACCTCCACCTGAAGCTGTCCCGGAGCACCTTCGAAGAGGGCGGCCCGGCAGGCCACGTGAAACGCCGAAGGGTTGCCCAACCATTCGCCCAGTCCGCGGCCGTCGGCCTCGCCGCGGCGCAGGCCCATCAACCGAAGCGACTCGTCGTTGGCGAAGGTCACGACGCCCTTGCGCGAGAGGGTCCACGCGGCGTCAAAACCGACTTCCAGAAACGCCCTTGCCAGCGCCTCCGCCTCCTCGGCGGTCTCCTGTAGGGCAATTTGCTGCGTGGTCTCCCTATGGGTGACCAGTGCCCCGCCCTGAGGCCAGGTCAAGCCCTGAACCGTCATCTCGAAGCTGCGCCCGCCAACCGCATACTCGGTCTGGTACGCGGGCTCCGTTCCTCGCAGAACCTCGGCGATCCGCTCGACGACGGCGGACCGCTGCTCCTCCGGCACGGGGCCGCTCGCCAGGAACGCCTCCAGGAACCGCGACCCGTCGGGATAACGCCCCTCCTCCTTACCGAAGTCGTGGGCGTGGCAACGCCATGCCTCGTTGGCCCGGACGACCACCCCGTCTCCGTCCAGCAGGGCGGCCTCGAGCCCCATCGCGGGCAACATGGCGTCGCCGACCAGGCGCCAACGCGCCGCGCCATCGCCCTGAATCCTCGCGTCGTTTCCGCTTCGGCTCGCCGCTAGAAAGCCGAAGAACATGACGCAGGAGACCACGATACGGATGATTTCGGGTCCGCTTCCTTGTCCATTTCCTCGGGATGCCATCTCCAGGACCATGAACGTCAAGAAGAGCGCCGCGCCCGCGGAGCCCAGGATCCAGGGCAGGCGCCAACCGCGCCGAACGGCGCACCGGATGGCTACGGCCAAAGCGCAGACCTGCAACACCAAAGCTACGACGAAGGTGATCGGCAACATCGTGTGGACTCACGGCGGGAGCGTCGCCCGGCGACGTTCGGAGGTCAGTCCATCCATCGCCTATCTGGTTATCGGTACGGCGGTCCAGGGGCTGAAGCCCGACCCGGAGCCAACAAACACAAACCGGGGGCGCGGAGATGACTCCGCGCCCCCGGCGTCGTTCGTCCGGTGTGGTCGAACTTACTTGGTCAAGGCCGGCGTATCGGACGGCAACTCGGACTTGTCGTCGTAGATCGCGCTTTCCTCGAGGCCGCGCTTGCTGGTCAGGACGCAGGCCGTCACCACGCCGGTCAGAACCAGGGCCACAATCGCCGTGCCCCAGCCGATCGTCAGGCTGACGATGATCGGCGCGACGATAACCGAGACCAGGTTCATGACCTTGATCATCGGGTTCATAGCCGGGCCGGCCGTGTCCTTCAGCGGGTCGCCGACGGTGTCGCCGACGACGGCCGCCTTGTGGCGCTCGGAACCCTTGCCCAGGTTCTCAAGCGGCTTGCGCGGCTCGTCTTCGATCGTCTTCTTGGAGTTGTCCCAGGCGCCACCCGCGTTCGACATGTAGACCGCGAGGAGCTGACCGGAGAGGATGACGCCGGCGAGGAAACCGCCGAGCGCGCCAACGCCAAGCGCGAGGCCGACGATGACCGGAGCCGCCACCGCGATGACCGCCAGCGGGATGAGCTCACGCTGCGCGGAGGTGGTGCTGATGCCGACGGCGCGAGCGTAGTCCGGCTCCTTCTTGTACTCCATGATGTCCTTGTCGCGGAACTGGCGGCGGCACTCGTTAACGATCATGCCCGCTGCGCGTTCCACAGCCTTAATCAGGAGCGAGGAGAAGAGCCACGGCAGCGTTCCGCCGATCAGCATGCCGATGAAGATGACCGGATCGTCGACGCGGATGCCGACGTTCTGGAGCCACTGCGAGGGGTCGACGCCGTTGGCCTGCTGGATGCGGGTGCAGTCCACCAGGAACGAGCCGAACAGCGACACGGCCGCGATAACGGCCGAGCCGATGGCGACGCCCTTGGTGATCGCCTTGGTGGTGTTGCCCACCGCGTCGAGGTCGGCCAGGGTCTGGCGCGCGTTGCCCTCGGTCACGCCCGCCATCTCGGCAACGCCGTTGGCGTTGTCGGCGATCGGGCCGAAGGAGTCCATCGCCACGTTGTTGCCCGTCAGGGTCAACATGCCGATACCGGTCATGGCCACGCCGTACAGGATGAAGGTGGTCTGCTGCACGGTATCAGCGCTGGCGCCCATCCACACAACGACGGAAACGGCGATCGTCGCCGCGATGACGAGAGTCGACCAGACGGCGCTCTCTTTGCCGACGGCCATGCCCGCCAGGATCGTGGTCGCCGGGCCGCCGCCCGTCGACTTGGCGATGTCCTTGACCGGCTTGTAGTGGGTGTCGGTGAAGTACTTGGTGACCTCGTCGATGACGATGGCGAGGATAACGCCCACGGCGACCGAGATCAGCGGTCGCCACTCGGTGGCGCCCTGGCTGTCGCGCATGTAGAGCTTCGTCAGGACGACGAACGACGCCATCGAGAAGGCAGCGGAGGAATAGAAGCCCTTGTTGATGGCGGCCATGGCGCCCTTCGGGGTGTCGTGGTCGACCTTAACGAGGTAGGTACCGATAATAGAACTGAGAACGCCGATGCCGCGAACGACCAGCGGGAATACGATCCACTGAACCTGGTGGGTGATCGCGACGAGCGAAAGACCGAGGATCAAGCCGGAGACGATCGTGACTTCGTAAGACTCGAAAATGTCGGCCGCCATGCCGGCGCAGTCGCCGACGTTGTCGCCAACCAGGTCGGCCACCACGGCCGCGTTGCGCTTGTCGTCCTCTTCAAGGTTCTGCTCGACCTTGCCGACGAGGTCTGCTCCGACGTCCGCAGCCTTGGTGTAGATGCCGCCGCCGACGCGCATGAACAACGCGAGAAGCGTGCCGCCGAAGCCGAAGCCCAGCAACGCTTCCGGAGCCGCCTTGCCAAAGAGGATAAAGATGATCGTGCCGCCGAACAGGCCGAGGCCGTCGGTCAACATGCCCGTGATGGTGCCCGCGCGATAGGCGATGCGAAGCGCGCCGCCGAAGGTCCGTCGGGCTTCAGAAGCCACGCGAACGTTCGCCTGCACGGCCATGCGCATGCCAAGCTGGCCGACCATCAACGAGAAGAACGCGCCCATCACGAAAGCAACGGCGCGGCCGATTGCGATGATCAGGGTCACCTTGTCCTGGTCGGTGATGCCGGTCCTCGCGAAGTGCTCGATGGCTTCGGGGGTCGGCGTGACTACGTAGACGCTGAAGAACATGAGGATGGTCAGCAACCCGATCAATGGCAGAATCGCCTTCATCTGCCGGGTCAGGTACGCATCAGCGCCCGTCCGGATTGCATTCCAGACGCGCTGCATCCCCTCTGTCCCAGTATCCTCACCCATGATCTGGCGTTTCAGGAACATCGCGTAGCCGAGTCCGGCAAACGCAACGGCCAGAACCGCCCAGATCATGATCTGTTCGGTGGAACTAAGGTCTTGCATAGAGGGTCTCTCAAAAACCGCCTCAACATTGAGGTCCTAATACTCGCGTTCTCCGTCGTACCCTCCCTTCCTGCCAGGGGTTAGTCTAAAGACTCACCCTCTCCGTCGGAAGCTGTCTATGGGCCTAGGAAACCCGAAGCTGGGTACCCCGGATCTCCGTCGCGCCAAAATGCCCCTTATGACCACCGTCATCCATCGCAACGTACAGGCGGCCCGCGTAGGCGCCAACCGCAGCGTCGTCTGCCGCACCCGATCCGGCTGGATCGTCATGGGAGATCGGCAGGTCCTGAGGGGCTACTGCCTGCTACTTCCCGACCCGGTCGTGCCCGACCTGAACTCGCTCCTCGGCGCCGACCGCGCGCAGTACCTTGAGGACCTTGCCTCGTTGGGCGATGCCCTGCTCGAGGTTACCGGCGCCGCGCGTATCAACTACGCGATCCTGGGCAACCTGGAGCCGGCCCTGCACGCCCACGCCTTCCCCCGGTTCCCGGCGACCGAGCCCGAGGAGCTCCGCACGCAGACGCCTTGGGCGTACGACTGGAAGGCCGCTCCAGCCTTCGACCCCGAGGCCGACGCGCTGCTCGTTTCGGAGATCGCCGAGGCAATGCGCGCCCGAGGCGCCGCCGTCTAGCCCATCGCGCCCGCGCCGCCCGACGTCAAGGGCGTTCCGCAAGGGCGGCGTCCTGCGCGAGGATGAGTCGCCCCCCCTCGGACTCCGGGTCCAACCCGCACACCGCGCGCAGCACGCCGGCCAACCCGGAGCGCTCGCGTATCTCGGCGACTCGAAGCGCCGCCTTGTCGGCGGGGGCGTCGTAGCGCGCTGCAGCGGCCACCGCCGCGGCCACGTGCTCCGGACGCACTCCCTCCCCCAGGCACATCGTCAGCGCCCCCACCAGCCGGTCCTGCGGTCCCAGCTTCCGCCACGGGTCGGCGCCCACGCGCGCCACCTGATCGCCGAGCGCCTTGTTCTGGAAGCGCCGCTTCAGGTCCTCCGCATGCTCGCGAAGCTCCTCCAGGTCGAGCCCGTGACGGCGGTGCAGGCCCAGGCAGGTCTCCTCCATCGCCCCGTCGACCCAGGGCCGCACCCAGGCGTCCTGCATCGCCTGCCACACGTACTCCTGCCCGCGCAGGTAGCCCAGGTAGGCCGCGGTCGCGTGGCCGCAGTTGTGCACGAACAGCTTCCGCTCAACGTAGGCCTCGAAGTTGGCCTTGGGCGCCAGGTGGGCGATCGGCGGAATCGGACCCCGGAACGCCGCGGCGTCCACCGGAAGCTCGCAGTAGGCCTCCACGCAGACCAGCAGCGGGTCCTCCCTGCGCTGCTCCGGCGTCATCTTCGGCACCATCCGGCCGATGCTGGCTTCGACGAACCCCACGCGCCGGTCAAACGCCTCGTGCAACGCAGGGTCCAGCTGCTCACGCACCTTCTCACGCATGAAGTCCGAGGCGTGAAGAAGGTTCTCGCAAAGGATGACGTCAAGCGGCCGAGCCTCAGGGTCGGCCAGGCGCCGGGCAATGCCCGCGGCCATCGGCCCAGCGACCCGCCCCAGCACGTTCACGCCCACAGCCGTCGAGACGATGTCGGCCTCGGCAACCGCCGCAGCAACCGCATCTAAAGCGGCCGAGTTCACCGCCCGCACGTTGGCGACCTCGACGTCGTGCGACACCTCCTCGACAATGCGAACCGTGTACCGGCCCCGACGGTTCAGCGCGTCGATCACCGGCTGCACGACGTCCACGAACGTCGTTTCAAAACCAGATTCTGTATATAGTTGACCGAGGAAGCCTCTACCGATGTTGCCCGCGCCGAAGTGAACTGCCTTCATCGAACTCGCCCTAGTTGATCCCGGCGCGCGTGATGTCGTGCAGGTGGATCATGCCGACCGGCTTGCCTTCGCCGTCGCACACCGGAAGCTCAATAATCTTGTATTGGCGCAGGATCTCGAGCGCCTTCACAGCCATCATCTCCGGCCAGGCGTGCTTGGGGTCGCGCGTCATCAGGTCGCCGATCGGGCGGTTGAGGTCGGGACTCTCCGTCATCAGGAATCGCCGCAGGTCGCCGTCCGTGAAGAAGCCGCTCAGCTTGCCTTCGCCGTCGACCACGCTTGTCGCGGCCATCTTGCTGCGCGTCATCACGTAGATCGCCTTGCTCAGCGGGACGTCCTGGCTCACCACGGGGTTCTCCTCGCCGGTATGCATCAGATCGCTCACGCGCGTCAGGAGCCGCCGGCCGAGCGAGCCACCGGGGTGGCGCAGCGCGTAGTCCTCGGGCTTGAAGCCCCGCGCCTCCAGCAACACCAGCGCGATCGTGTCGCCGTAGGCGAGCATCGCCGTGGTGCTGGAGGTCGGCGCCAGGTTCATCGGGCACGCCTCGTTCGGCACGTCCAGCACCAGCGCGATGTCCGCGTCCTTTGCCAGCTCGGAGTCCGGGTTCGAGGTGATCGCGATCAGGGGGGCCCCGAAGTGCTTGAGGTACGGGATGATGCGCAGCACCTCCTCGGTCTGGCCCCGATACGAGAAGGCCATCACCACGTCGTCGCTCGTGATCATCCCCAGGTCGCCATGCACGCCCTCGGCCGGGTGGACGAAAAACGACGGCGTGCCGGTGCTCGCAAGCGTCGCCGCCACCTTCCGCGCGATCAACCCCGCCTTGCCCATGCCGGAGGTGATCACACGCCCCTTGCATTGCAGCAGCAGGTCGATCGCCTTCAGGAAGTCGGGGCCGAGCGCGCTGTCCAACCTGGACACCGCTTCCGCTTCCATCTGGATGACGCGACGAGCACTCTCGAGAAGATCCATGTCGGCCCCCAATCTACCTTGCCTGCCCTTCGCCGAAGCCGGGCGGGCTACCCCTTCGCCACCCTCAGGAACTCGAGTTCGGCTTCTTTGCACCAGTGCCCGTCAGGCATCTTCGCCGCCACGCTCGGGTACCGGTCGGCCATTTCGGGCAACGGGATCAACCCCTCGCCGACCAGCGCCGGGTAGACGATGATCTTGCCGTCCAGCGTGCGGTGCTCGACTGCCGCCAGTCCGTCGATCGCCCCCGCCATGCCCGACACCGCGCCCACCGACATGTTCGGGTCCAACATCCCCTGCTCGGCCTTGCGCAGCACGGCGCGCATGTCGTCCGTCTCCGAACCGCTCGTACCGAACACATACACGCGCTTCTCGACGACCGCGTCGAGGTCGATCGGGTGCTTCACGCCCACCGGAATCCCGGCAAACAGGTTCACGATGCCGCCCACGCGGCTGCGCCCGATGGCATCCACCACCAACTCGGGCACGGGCGCCATCAGCGAGATATAGCTGAAGGTCTCGTCCAGCGGGTGCTCCCGGGTGTTCACCGGTCGGAACGCCGACGGGTTCACCGCCTTGGCCTTTTGGGCGAGCGCCTTCAGCCGCACGCCGTCGATGTCGGCAGCCGTGACCGAAAGGCCGGGGGCATGGGTGGAAAGGGCGCGGATGACGTGCATCTGCCCCATCGGACCGCCCGCGCCCACCACCAGCATGGCGTCGCCAGGCCGCACCTCGCCGGTCTGCGGGACCATCTTGTAGGAGTCGGAGGCATCGTCTCCGGTCGTGCCCACCCAACGGTTCAGCGCGTAGTGGATGCGCCCGACCCCGACGTTCACGGTCCGCCCCAGCTTTTCGCCCGCCAACACCACGTTGACGATCCCCCGGAACGCCGCCTTGTCGTTCAACACCTCGACCACCTCCGGGCAATGCCCGAAGTAGACGATGTCGTCAAAACCCTCGTTCGGCAGCGCCGCCAGGTCGTTCGCGTGGCGGATCTCCACGCCCAAGAATTCGACCGCGCGCAACTGTGGCTCGGTGGCGAGCATGG
The DNA here is from genome assembly GCA_964539295.1 of uncultured Fimbriimonadaceae bacterium. Taxonomy (GTDB): domain Bacteria; phylum Armatimonadota; class Fimbriimonadia; order Fimbriimonadales; family Fimbriimonadaceae; genus CAZIIS01. Next base: position 15,621 of record CAZIIS010000045.1, read on the forward strand.
CGGTGACCTGGCAAGGGGCGCCCTGCGGCGAAAGGCTTTCGCGCAAGCCCTTGACCTCGTGTCCCGGGTCGGCAACCACCAACAGCCGCCCGCCCGGGCGAATGCACCGGCGCTCCACCGAGGCGTAGGAGTCTTCAACGCATCCCCACGGCTCGATCAGAGCGATGGCCGATGCGCTCGGACCCTCGGAGGCGGGGATCATGTAGCTCTCCGGCCTCGACGGATCGCCCAGGATCCGCTCGTCCAGAACCAGGAACTGCTGCAGCGCGCCCTCGAACGCGTAACCAAGCGCCCCGTTCGACGAAGCCGTGCGGAGCGGGCGGAAATCGGGCTGGACCAACCAACGTTCGCCGGGCTTGTAGTGCTCCACCGCCTCGCCCACCTTCACCACGCGCACGGACATCTCATGGCCGGGCACGCCCGGCTTCGTCCCCGGCACGTAGCCCGGAAGGTCCTTCAACACCTGCGGGTCCACCCCCGCGATCACCTCGCCCTTCCTGGGATGCTTGTCGAACTGCTTCAAAAGCTTCAGGTCGCTGAAGCAAAGCCCGACCGCCTCGACCTCCACCAACACGTGGTGCGGCCCGGGCTCCGGCACGGGCTTGGAGGGGTTCAGAAGCAGTTCGCCGGGTCCGACGAGCTGTACCGCGTACTGGGTGGTTGGCAATGGTTCCGTCATGTCGCTACTTCGTTTGGTTGGCGCTCGCGTCCATTCGCCGCGCCCCTGGGCGTTCTACCCGAGCATCACCTGGCCGCCGGTAACCGGCAGCGCCTGTCCGGTCTCATACTGCTGCTCAACCAAGTAAAGGATGGCGCGCGCCACGTCCTCGATCCGGCATCCCCGCCGCATCGGTACCTTGGCCTCGTACGCCTTCTTGACGTCCTCCACCGTTATAGCGCCCGGCGCCTTGCCGGTCCGCAGGTACTGGGCGAAGAGACCGTTCACCGGGTCCGACCAGAGCGGCCCGTCCAGGAAGTTGCCCGGACAGACGGCGTTCACCTTGATGCCGTGCTCGACCAACTCCAGCGCGAACGATTGGGTGAGCCCCACCCCGCCGAACTTGCTTCCGGCATAGGCGAAGTTCCGGTTCGAGCCGACCAACCCCGACTTGGAGTTGACCTGCACCACGTCAAACAGCAGGTCCGGGCGCACGCGGTGCTGTAACGCCATCACCGGCGCCACCGCCTGCACGCAGAGGAAGTAGCCCTTGTAGTTGACCGACGTCACCAGGTCGAAGTCCCGCTCGGGCTGGGACATCACGCTCTCGGCCCGGAGCACCCCGGCGTTCGAAACCAACAGGTCGATGCCCCCAAACGCCCGCACCACCCGGGCCACGCCGTCGGCGACCGACCCCTTGTCGGCCACGTTCATCGTCACCGCGATCGCGCGCGTTTCCCCGAATGTATGGTTCAGTTCCGCAGCGGCCTGCTCGACGCCCTCGGCGTTTAGGTCCGCGAGGGCCAGCAGCGCGCCCTCGTCGGCCAGCGCCTTCGCGATGCCGAGCCCGAAGCCCTGCGCGGCGCCCGTGACCAGCGCGACTCGGCCGGCCATGCGCCCCTTGCCCCCCGCCGGGCGGACGACGAACAGCCCCACCCCCGGCACAAGAACCGACTGGGGGCTCGCCCCGGCCAGCTCCCGCGCCAGCCGCTCGACCAGCGCGTCGCCGTCCTCCTCCGGCGAAACCCGGAAGGTGCGCGCCCCGGCGGCCTCCGCCGTCTCGGGTTGCACCGAGACCCGCACGGGCCCCTGCTCACCGAGCAGCATCCTGAGGCAAGGCGCCACCAAGCCGACCAACGCTTGCGAATCCATCTGTTCAGGCTCCCGCAATCCGGGCGATCATCGATTCGCCCCACATCCTCAACCGCGACAGGTCGTCCTCGCCCGCCGACTCCGTCAGGCCCGGCTCGTCGCGGAGCGCCGCCATCTGGTGGCCCAGCAACACGCACGCGCCCTCCCAGAAGACCTCGGCCACCCGCTTCGGAACCGGCTCGCCCCGCTTGCAGGCGGGCTCGATCGGAACCAGGTCGAGCGTGTTGTGCTCGGTGCCGGCGCTCACAACGATGCCTGCCGACCGCAGGGCGAGCACGTACTCCTCCAGCACCGACGGCTCGTTGCGCAAGGGGATGAACTCCGCCGCGCGGATACCGCGCGCCTTCAGGTTCTCCACCAACACCTGCGGCGTGGCCTCGAACTCCGGAATCGGTTTGGCGCCGTCCGCGAGCACCGGGTAGACCGGCACGCCCCCAAGCTCGACCACCAAGCGGCATGCCTCCTCGAACGACACGAACTGCTCCTCGACGAACGCGGGCTTGCCGGCCTTCATGAGGTTCGAGCGGATCTCGCCCTGCACGGCAACGGCGTCATCGAGGTCGGCTTTGGGTAGCTTGCCGAAGAGCTGCGTCATCTTCACAGCCCGTTCCTTGGCCGGCGTATGGGCGAATAACCCCTCCTGGTACGCCCGGGCCAGGTGCCGCTCCTGCAGGTGAACCGTATCCGGCGGGGCGCCGTGCCGCTCCGCCACCTGCGCCACGATCGCGCGGACGCTCAGGCCGGTGGGAATGCCCGCGGCGGCAAAAAGCGCGTTGAGCGCCGTCACCATGCGCGCCATGCGCGCGTCGTCCCCCTCTCGGATGCGCCCGAGCATGCCGGCGGCCTCCGCCGACATCGGCTTGAGCCGCACGATCCCCTTGCCGCACAGGTACGCCTTGCCGGGGTTGCCCGGGTCGTTCACCCTCTGGCCCGCCTCCCGCAGGTCGTCCATCATGCTGACGATCTCGGTACCGAGCAGCGGAACGATGCCGCGCGTCAGGGCGGCCTCGATCAGCTCCGCGTAGACGGTGAAGTCGTAGTAGTTGCCGGCCCCGAGCAGACGCACGCCCTCTTGCGAGGCCATGTCCAGCGCCTGGACGAGCGTCTCGAAAGCCGAGAAGTTGGGCGGGAGGTGGACATGCGCGTTCGTCTTTGCGCGTTCGCGCGCGCGTTCCTCCCCCGGAACGGATGCCGTCCGGAGCCTGCCCAACGCCGTTTCCAGCTTGTCCATATCGTCTATCCGGTCAACGCCGACGGATTCTCCAAAAGCTCCTTCAGCCGCCCCACGAACTTGGCCGACATCGAACCGTCGATGAGACGGTGATCGGCGCTCAGCGTCATGGTCATCACCTTGCCCGGCCGCATCGCGCCGTTCTTGACCACCACCGCCTCGCGCACCGCGCCGACGGCGAGGATCGCGCTCTCCGGCGGGTTGATGATGGCGGCAAACTCCTCCACGCCGAACATGCCGAGGTTGGAGATGGTGAACACGCCTTCACCGATCCCCTCCAGCTTGCCCGAGCGAGCCGCTTCGACCACCCGGCGGGTCTCGGAGGCGATCCCCTTCAGGTTCATGCCGTCCACGCCCCGCACCACCGGCACCACCAGCCCCTCGTCCACCGAAACCGCCAGCCCGATGCTCACGCCGGAGTAGGTCACCACGTCGTCGCCGTCCACCTTGCTGCGGAAAGCCGGCAGTTCCATGATCGCCCGCGAGCAGGCCTGCACCAGCACGTCGGTCAGCGTGCACGGGTAGAGCGCCTTTTCGCCCTTGTAGAAGGCCAACATCGGCCCGGCGTCCACCGTCACCCGCGTGTACCAATGCGGGATGGTCTGCTTGGAGACCGTCAGGTTCTTGGCGATCGCGCGGCGCATGCGGCTCATTGGCACGCGTTCGCCACCGGCAACCGGTTTGGGCCCCGGTGCGACGGGCGCCCTCCCGACCCGCTCCACGTCCTCCAGCAGGATGCGCCCTCCGGGCCCGCTGCCGAACGGGATCGACTCAAGGTCCACGCCGAGCACCTCCGCGGCCTTCCGTGCGACCGGCGACGCCTTCTTGCGGCCGCCGGAAACCGGCGCTGAAGCGACGACGGCCGCCACCACAGACGCCGCCTGGGCCGGGGCCTGGGGCGCCGCGCCCTCGGCCGGGCGCCCGGCCAGGAAGGCGTCCAACTCCGAGTCGCTCTCCGCCAGGTAGGCCACCGGTTTCAGCACCGGTATCGTGCTCCCCTCGGGCGCCACGATCCGCGCCAGCCGACCGTCGGACTCCGCTTCGACCTCGATCGTCGCCTTGTCCGTCTCGAGTTCGAAGAGAGCCTGGCCGCTCGTCACGCGCTCCCCTACCTTGACGAGCCACTTCAGGATCGTCCCCTCTTCCATCGTGTTGCCCGCTTGGGGCATCAAAACCGGTGTCACCGCAGCTCGCTCGCTCATCGCCACACTCGCCGGCGCTTGGCGCCGCTCCCATTTTAGGCCATACGCGCCGGCCGCGTCACGCCCGATCGCCAAAACGCGCACTCATTTTGTGTAAATCGTGCACGACTTCGATCATCGGTTGTGCCAGAATCACCATGCGGTACCGCGATCCGCCCCAACCATGACACGGAATGCCCAGCAGCGTTGCGAAGCCATCCTCGAACAGGTGCTGTCGAGGGGGCACGTCGGTGTGCATGAACTCGCCGAGGAGTTGGCGGTCTCCCAGGCCACCGTGCGCCGCGACCTGCGGGCCCTCTCCGACAGGGGCCAGGTCGACCTGGTGTACGGCGGGGCCACGGTGCGGCGCCCCAGCGATCACTCCATCCAGTCGCGGACGCAGCGCAACATCGACGCCAAACGGATCGTCGGTCACCTGGCCGCCAAGCTCGTTCAGGATTACGAGCTTCTGTTCGTCGATTCCGGCACCACCTGTTTCGAGATGCGCCACGACCTGATGCGCCGCAAGGGGCTCTCGGTCATCCTGAACAGCAACCGGCTCGCAGCCGAGTTGGGCGCCAACCCGGGCATCAGCATCATCGTGGTGGGCGGGCACTACCGCCCCGACCGAATGGACACCGTGGGCCCGCTGGCGGCCAACGCCATCGACCAACTGCGCGGCTACGTGGCGTTCATCGGCGCGGACGGCGTGAGCATGGACTTCGGCGTTTCGGCCAACGAGATCCAGACCGCCTACCTCTACCAGCACGTGATCAAGAACGCCCGCGAGACGATCCTATTGGTCGACCACACCAAGTTCGAAACCCCTTCCCTTTTCCGCATCGCGGACATGGACGTGGTGTCGCGCATCGTCACCGACCAACCGCCTTCGCAGCCATGGCGCGAGTACCTGGACGCCAAAGGGATCGAACTCATCTACCCAAAGGAGAGCGAATAGCCGTTTTCATCCACGAAGGATAGCCATCATGCCGAAGAGCGTACCGATACATCCCACCGACGTCCGCCAACGCGGACAGGTCGAGTTCGACCCGATTCCGATCAACCAGTACGACAAGCCGTTCGCCGACGAGGTGAAGCGGCGCGGCGCCCCAGCCATCGTGCGCATCCACCGCGACATGGTGCTGCTGCGCAGCTTCGAGTCGATGCTGAACGAGGTGAAGCTGAAGGGCGCGTTCGCCGGCCTGCCGTACAACCACCGCGGCCCGGCCCACCTCAGCATCGGCCAGGAGGCCACCGCGGTCGGCGAGGCGTTCTCGCTCGGCGTCGACGACCACATCTACGGCAGCCACCGGAGCCACGGCGAGATACTCGCCAAGGGCCTTTCCGCCATTGCCAAGCTGGATGACGACGCGCTGATGGGCGTGATGAGGTCGTACCTGGGCGGCGACACGCTTCGGATCGTCGA
>CAZIIS010000046.1:0-20942 GCA_964539295.1 uncultured Fimbriimonadaceae bacterium
TGCGCCCGTCTTTCGTCCCAACCCCCCTTTCCCCGCGACCGGTCCCGTGCCATCATGGGACTGAGGGAACTTAACACCAATAGACTCACGTTAAGTACCATTGAAGGAATCAACAAGGAGGCCACGAAATGAGAACACTCGCTCGCTTCGACCCGATCGCCGAGTTCGACAACATGAACAACCTGCTCGACCGCCTGTTCTACGGCGTCGGGCGCGGCTCGACCACGCAGACGGCCCAGAACCTCATCCTGCCGGTCGACATCTTCGAGAAGGAGGACCAACTCGTCGTGCGCGCGGCCGTCCCCGGCGTCAAGCCCGAGGACCTCGACGTGCAGGTCGAGGACCAGGTCCTCACCATCAAGGGCGAAACCAAGCAGGACGAGGAGTTCAAGGACGCCAAGGTCTACCGCCGGGAGTATGCCTACGGTTGTTTCAACCGCTCCGTGCGGCTGCCCGACGACCTTGACCTGCAGAAGGTGGACGCCAAGTTCGAGAACGGCTTCGTCACGATCGCCTTCCCGAAGCTGGTGCAGGAGAAGCCCAAGGCGCTCAAGGTGAACATCCGACGCGCCGGCGAAGGGGAGACGCCGGCTTAAGCCAGGGGGCGGGGCGAGCGCCCCGCCCTCAATCCATCAACTGCGGCTCGTCCGGCGAATCGGACGCAGCCGCTTTCTCTTTCAGCGCCCGCAGCTTCTCTTCGAAAAGCTCGCGCGGGCGACCCTGGAGCGGATTCTCGCCTCCGCTGAGCATCGCCCGCAGCGCAGCGCACTCGTCCTTGCCAAACCGAACCGACTCCAGCAGATGCTGCTCGAACGCCTCGTAGGCCAGCGGCGCCACCGCCCTCGCGCACCGCGCCAACGCCTCCGCGTAGACGCGGATCTCGTATTGCGCGTGGGGGTGTAGCCGAAGCCGAAGGAAGTGGAACAGGTTGTGCAGGTCCATCTGCCAATACCACTCCGTGTAGAGCGAGAGCGGCAGGTTGATGCGCGCCACCTCGCGCGCCAGCCCCTTGTCGATCATGCCCTGGTAGTGGGCGTGCATCGCCTGCTGGTCGGCCTGAATCTCCGCGAGCATCGCCTCGGCCACGCCCGGCTCCAACCCCTCCTCAGCGCGCCCCTGCTTGTTGTTGCGGCTCTGCTTGCGCAACTGCTCCGCCGAAGGCACGTAGCAGTCCTCGGACATCACCGAGTACCGGCCGCTGATCTCGTTCAAGCGCGCCGTGCGGTGCCGCACCCACTGCCGGGCCACGAAGATCGGCATGCGGCAGTGAAAGGTCAGCACCACCTGCTCGAACGGGCTCGTGTGCTCGTTGCGCAGCAGGTAGTTGATCAGGCCGCGGTCCTCGCGGTACGACTTCGTGCCCGCGCCGTAGCTCACCCGCGCCGCCTGCACGATGCGCGCGTCGCCACCCATGTAGTCGACCAGGCGCACGAAGCCCTTGTCCAAAACGGGGATGGTTTGGTCCAGAAGCGCCTCGGCCTCCGGCACAACGATGCGGCCCATGAGGTGATTGTGACATGCCTCGGGCGCGCTTCCTGGCTCCATAATCAAGCAAGAAGGAGCTACAGATGAGCCAAGGAGCCAAGGTTGCGTTGCTGGTTACGGCGATCGTCGTGGTGGTGTGTTGCGGCATCGGCACGGTGGTGCTGTTCCCGCTGATCCAAAAGGGCGCCAAGATCGGGTTCGATTCCGCCATGTTCGCGGACCAGTCGATGACCGCCGTCTGCACCCGCTGGGACGCCGACGCGCTCCTGTCGCGCCTTTCCGACCAGGCCAAGAAGACGGTGAGCGAGGATCAGGTCCGCGCCATGTGCGCCCAGTGGAAGGCCAAGTACGGCGGCATTCGCAACAAGCGCAGCGTCGGCACGGCGATGGACGCCAACGCCGCCATGGAGAGCGGCCAGGCGATCCGCCTGGACATCACCTTCGACACGGTCTTCGAGAAGGGCTCGGCGCAGGTCAAGCTGCGCGTGGTGACCCACGGCAAGGACGCCTACAAGCTCGACCGCTTCTTGGTCGACGAGCAGGGTGTCTCCTCTGGCCCGGCGACCATTACGCCGGCCGCGGCGCCCGATTCCGGCAGCCTGGCGGCCGGCGGGGCGTTCGGCGACGGCGTGTTGACCACCGTCTTCAAGACCTGGAACGTCTCCGACCTTCAAGATCGCGCCTCCCGCGAACTGCTGCGCGCCAAGGACAAGACCGAGATGGCCGCGATGCTCAACGACCTGAAGGCCAAGCTCGGAACCTACCGCTCCGGCAAAGGAAGGGTGACCCTCAACCCGTCCGAGGGGGTTCTGGATCGGACCAAACCGGAGACCGCCACCTACCGCGCCCAGGCCACGTTCGAAAAAGGACAGGCCGACGTGGAGCTTCAGCTCGTCAAGCGCCCGTCGGAGGGTTGGCAGATCCTGGACCTCAGCGTCAAGCCTCGCTAGCCGCGTTCACCCGGTTGACGAAGTTGCGCACGATCCGCATGCCCTCCTCCGTGAGCACCGACTCCGGATGGAACTGCACGCTCTCGATCGGCAGGCTTTCATGGCGCATGCCCATCACCTCGCCGTCGTCCTGGCTGGCGGCGGTCGCCACGAAGCCTGCCGGAACGGAGTCGCGCGTCACCACCAGCGAGTGGTAGCGGATGGCGCGGAACGGGTTGGGCATCCCCTCAAAGAGCCCCTTGCCGTCGTGCTCGACCAACGAGGCTTTGCCGTGCATGATGTGCTCGGCCCGGGCGACCGTGCCCCCGGCGACCAGCCCGATCGCCTGGTGCCCCAGGCAGACGCCGAAGAACGGGATGTCGGCCAGCCGTTGCCCCCGAAGGGCCTCGGCGACCAACTCCAGGCACACCCCGGACCGGTTGGGCGTGCACGGCCCCGGGGATAGCAGGATCCCGTCGGGCTTCATCGCGACGACCTCGTCCAGCGGCACCTGGTCGTTGCGTCGCACCACCGTCTGCGCCCCGCACTGGCCGAGGTACTGCACGAGGTTGTAGGTGAAGCTGTCGTAGTTGTCGATGACGAGGATCACAACGCCATTTTGGTCAAGATCTCGTACGCGGTCCCGGGTTCTGGCGCGGCCTTGACAGGATGTTCCAGGAGACCTAAAGCGTCAAGGAAGGCAGTTGGGCGCCGGCCGTATGGCCCGCGCCCCAGTTTCTTCTGGTCTGCCGCGGGGGTCAGAAGTGCTGAGTGGCGTGCCGGTTCTCGACCTTGCGCTCGCTGTGGTCGAGGATCTTCTTGCGGAAGCGAAGGTGCTTCGGCGTGACCTCGAGCAGTTCGTCGTCGCGGAGCCAGCCCAGCGACTGTTCCAGCGACATCTCGCGGTGCGCATCCAGCGCCACGGTCGACTCCGACGTGGCCGAGCGGATGTTCGTCGCGGCCTTCGTCTTCGTGATGTTCACGATCATGTCGTCGTCGCGATTGCAGGCGCCGACGATCATCCCCATGTAGACCTGTGTGCCGACCGGGAAGAAGAGCGTCCCCCGCTCCATGATGTCTTCGTAGGCGTAACGGGTGATCGCCCCCTCCTCCTTGGCGATCAGCGACCCCTGCGTTCGCGCCTGTACGTCGCCCCGGTAGCTCTCAAACCCCTCGAACACGGTGGACATCGTGCCGAGCCCGCGCGTCAGCGTCAGGTAGTTGGAGCGGAAGCCGATCAGGCCCCGGGTCGGCAGAACCGCCTCGATGCGCGACTGTCCGCCGCCCACGCTCTGGATGTCCGTGATCTCCGAGCGGCGACGGCTGAGCTCCTCCAGCACGCCGCCGATCGACTCCTCGGGCAGGTCCAGCGTCAACGTCTCGACCGGCTCCAGCGTCTCGCCCTTCTTGTTCTTGCGGAAGATGACCTGCGGCCGCGCGATCGCCATCTCGTACCCCTCGCGGCGCATCGTCTCGATGAGGATGGCCAGTTGCAGTTCCCCTCGGGCGGCCACCTTCACCGTGTCCGGCGGAGCGTTGCGGTCGACCTTCACGCTGACGCTCACCTTCTCCTCCTTCTCGATCCGCTCGCGTATCTTCTGGATCGTCAGGAACTTGCCGCCGTCCTTGCCCGCCAGCGGCGAGTTGTTGGCGTAGAAGTTCATCGTCAGCGTCGAAGGCTCCACCTCGATGCGCGGCATCGGCTCGATGTACGCCGGGTCGCAGATCGTGTCGCTGATCAGCACGTCGTCCAGGCCCGAGAGCATGACCACGTCGCCTGCCTCCACGACGTCGGTGTCCTGCAGCTTGATCCCCTCGTAGGTCCAGAGCTTGGTCACCGTGAACGGCGTTTGGACCCCTTCGCGGATCTGCACCAACCGGTCGCCGATGTGCACCCGCCCGCGCAGCAGCTTGCCGCCGAATAGGCGGCCCAGGTAGTCCGAGTAGTCCAGGTTGTTGATCTGCAGCCGCGCGGGTCCGTCGGGGTTCACCGATGGCGCGGGGATGTCGTGCAAGATCGACTCGAAGAGCAACTGAAGGTTGTTCTCGGGGCCGTGCGGCTCCTTCCTCGCGAACCCTTCCGCGCCGCTAACGTAGAGGAGCGGGAAATCGAGGTCGTCCTCGGTGGCGCCAAGTTCGATGAACAGGTCCAGCGTCTTGTCGTACGCGTCGGCGGGGCGGGCCCCTTCGCGGTCGATCTTGTTGACGCAAACGACCACCTTCAGCTTGTTGTCGAACGCCTTCTTGAGCACGAACCGCGTTTGCGGCATCGGTCCCTCGCAGGCGTCGACGATGAGCAGCACGCCGTCCACCATGCTGAGCACTCGCTCCACCTCGCCGCCGAAGTCGGCGTGACCCGGGGTGTCGACGATGTTGATCTTGGCGCCCTGGTAGTAGACGCTCGCCACCTTGCTCAGGATGGTGATGCCCTTCTCTCGTTCGAGGTCGTTGCTGTCCAACACGCGTTCGTGAACGACCTGGTTTTCGCGGAATAGACCGGCTTGTTTGAAGATGCCGTCGACGAGTGTGGTCTTGCCGTGGTCGACGTGGGCGATGATGCCGATGTTGCGGACGTTTGACGCCATTGAGGGAAACACAGGGTACCAGCGGCGGGCGCGCGGGCTTCGGGACATGCGTCTGGCCGGTGATGTTCACAGGCCTCTGGTCTTGGGGCTTCCGCCTTGGCCCGCCAGGAGATAAGCTATGCGCATGAGGTTCCGGACAGTGGTGGCGTTGGTTGCCGCCTTGGCTTTGGGCGGCTGCGCCAAGTACCCGGCCCAGGGCGGCGTGCCGACCAAGCGACTGGTCTTCCACATGAGGGTAGACGGCAAGCTGCGATCTGGGCTCAATCCGGGCGAATCCGGCCTCCCATACGTCTACATCGTGGCGCTGCGCCTATCCACCGACGAGAACCCCACCGATTCGGGTCCGATCCCGGTCGTGACGCCCGGTGGCAACGGATTTGTCGCCGGCAACTGCACCCACTACATCCTCTGGAACCCGCTCGCCTCGCCCGCCTTCCAGATATGGCAGTTCAAGGACGCGGCGATGAACCAGTCCGTCCAAACGGGCGTTCCTATCAACTACGTGACCGTCGACCCCGGCGGACGCGACCTCACCTTCGAGGTGGACCTCAGCCAACTCGTGCCCGCCGACCAGGTGGACACGATTCAGAGCGTGCAGGTCAACTTCCTCACGATGAACAACACGAGCACCTCCGGCGGCGGCCGGATCTGGGACGCGTTGGGCGACGGCCGCAACCCCTCCGAGGTGAACAGCTTCATCACCGTCCGACTGCGCAACAGCCAGACCTACGACAACGTCCGAAGCGGGTACATCGAGCCCACGGGCGATGCCGCGGACCCCGACCTGGATATCGCCGACTGGAGCGTTGAGGTGCGCGTATAGCCCATGGCCCGCGTTTCCATCCTGGTTACCTGCTACAACCACATGCGGTACTTGCCGGAGGCCCTCGAGGCGGTGTTCCGGCAGAGCTTCTCCGACTACGAGGTGATCGCCCTCGACGACGGCTCTACTGACGGCGCCCGCGAATGGCTCTCCGCCCGCCCTGAACCGATTCGCCTCGTCTTCAACGAAACGAACCTGGGCACCTACGCCAGCTTGAACGTGGGGTTGTCCCAAGCTACCGGCGAGTTCGTGGCGGTGCTCAACGACGACGACCTTTGGGGGCCGGACAAGCTGCTCCGACAGGTCGAGATGATGGATGCCAACCCCGAGATCGGCCTTGTTCACACCAACGGCTGGTTCATCGACGGCGACGGCGCCCGGATCGACGACCCCAAACCGCTTGGCTTCACCTTCCCCCACATGCCGACCGGCGACGTGTTGCCGATGCTGATCGACCACAACCAGATCATCACCAGCTCCGTTCTGGTGCGCCGGGAGTGCTTCGAGAAGTGCGGCCCGTTCGACCCCAGCTTCTACGGCTGCGGCGACTGGCAGATGTGGCTGCGCGTGGCGCTGCGGTACACGATCGGCTACGTGGACGAGCCGCTCACCTTTTACCGCGTGCACGGCGCAAACGCCTGCCTCGACAACGCCCGCATGGATGACGATAGCCTGCGCATTCGCGACTGGCTCACCACATGGCAGAAGGAGGCGTTCAAGCAGAAAGGCCGCCAGCCGGACCTCGTGCGGGCCTTCGTCCACAACTGGGCCTGCCTCGGCACGGAACGCACCTGGGCGGGCGACCCGCGGGGCGGGCGCAGAGCCTACGCCGAGTCGATCCGCCTGATGCCCGGCCGCCTCAAGAGCTACCTGCGCTGGGCGCTCACCTTCCTCCCACGCGGCGCGTTCCGCAGCCTTCGCTAAACGAAACGAGCGCCCCTCACCGGGGCGCTCGTCTTCCGTCTGAACTCGCCGGAGGCTAGCCGTTCTTGGCGGCGAACTCCTTCATGAACTGCGCCAAGGCCAGGCAGCCCTCCTTTGGGAAGGCGTTGTACACGCTGGCGCGGCAACCGCCGACCGACCGGTGGCCCTTCAGCTCCAGCATCCCGCGCTCCTTGGCGCCCTTCAGGAACTCCACGGTCAACTCCTCGCTCGGAAGCGTGAAGGGGATGTTCATCCGCGACCGGCTGTTCACCTGCGCGTGGCCCTTGTAGAAGCCGCCCGAGCCGTCGATCGCGTCGTACACGATCTTCGCCTTCTCCTCGTTCCGCTTCGCCGCGGCCTCCACGCCACCCGTCTTGAGCAGGTGCTTGAACCCCAGCCCACAGATGTAGATGGAGTAACAGGGCGGGGTGTTGTACATCGACTTGTTCTCGGACTGGAGCCTGTAGTCCAGCATCGGCGGAAGACCCTGCGGAACCTTCTCCAGCATGTCGTCGCGCGCGATCACCACGGAAACGCCCGCGGGGCCGAGGTTCTTCTGCGCGCCGGCGTAGATCACCGCGTAGCGGGTCACGTCCATCGGACGCGACAGGATGTTCGACGACATGTCGCAGATCACCGGCAGGTCGACGCTCGGGTCGCGCAGGAAGTCCACGCCGTGGATCGTCTCGTTCGACGTGATGTGCAGGTACGCCGCCTTGCCGTCGAACGTCAGCGTGTGCGGAAGCGGGGCGTGGTCGTATCCGGTCGCCTTCGCGTCGAACACCACGTTCACGTCGCCCTGCAGCTGGGCGGCCTGCATGGCTTTCTTGCCCCAAGCGCCGGTCAGCACGTAGTCGGCGACCCCGTCCTTCGGCAGGAAGTTCATCGCCACCATCGTGAACTGCAGGCTCGCCCCTCCCTGAAGGAACAGCACCCGGTAGTTGTCGGGGATCCCCATCAAGGTGCGAAGGTCCTGCTCGGTCCCTTCGAGGATGCTCTCGAACGGCTTCGAGCGGTGGCTCATCTCCATCACGCTCATCCCCGTGCCATGCCAGTTGAGCATCTCGTCGCGCGCCTGCTCCAAGACCTCGACCGGCAACGTGCCCGGGCCGGCAGAGAAGTTGTACACGCGGTCGTACGCTTGACTCATGGCGTGATTCTATCCGAACTGCAAGGTGTGCGGCACTTGCGACCGACCTATCAATGTCCGGACTGGGGTCCCGCGGGCGCCAGCACCACCGCGGTGCCGTAGGCCAGCACCTCCGTCACGCCCGGCGCCATGTCCGTGGCGTCGTACCGCATGCCGATCACCGCGTTCGCCCCGAGCGCCGTGGCGTGCTGCACCATGATGTCGAAGGCCTCTCGCCTGGCCGTCTCCGCAAGCTGCGTGTAAAGGGTGATGTTCCCGCCGAAGAACGACTGGATCTGCGCGCCCATCGTGCCGATCGCCGATCGGCTCCGGACCGTGATACCCCTCACCACGCCAAGGTTCCGGACCACTCGAAAGCCTTCGATCTCGTTCGCCGTGGTCACCCACTCGTTCATCTGGTTGACGATCTGGTTTTTTGCCATGACGCTCGCCCTACTTGCCCCTCTTGTGCGGGTACTCCCCGGCCATGAGCTTGTCGAACTCCCCGCCCACGGCCCATTTCTCCAACTCGTGCGTGCGGTGGACCGGCATCGGGTGGGTGGTCATCGACCCGTAGAAAACGAACACCAGCGCCTTCCCGATGGAGTCGAGCGCGTTCATGTCCTGGTAGGCCCGACTCTGGTCGAGGAACGCCTCCACGCTCGCCTCGTTCGCCACCCGCGACGGGCCCGCGCACAACGCCAGGTTGGCCGCCGCCGACACCTGGAAGTCCTGCGAGCAGACCAGCCCCGCCCGGTCGGCGCTGATCTCGGCCTGCCGCGACCACTCCAGGAACGCCAGCATGAGCCCCAACTGCACCGCGTCGCCCAGCCCCAACGTGCGGCGTCCGAGCATCTCCAGCAGCGGCATCAACACCTGCGCCACGGACATGTACAGCACATGGCCGCACTTGATATGTCCAAGTTCGTGACCGACGAGGTGATACAGTTGGTCGTCCGACAGCGTCTCAACGACGGACGACCGCAACGTCACGTAGGGCCGCTCCACGCCACCGGCGAACGCGTTTGGGAACGGGTTGCTTGTGATGTAGAGCTCCGGCTCGGGCATATCGAGCACCGAGCAGCACTCGCGAAGCACGTTGTGGAGCGAGGGGAACTGCTTCGGCCCGCAGCGGACCGACATGGCCATGTTCCAGCAGTACAGCCACCGATCAAGCCCGGCTTCGTAGAACTTCTGCACGACCTTCGGCAAGAGCGGGATGCGCTTGAGCGCCTCCATCGCCTTGCGATCCGTGTCCGCGACGAACGCGTCGGCAGCGATGCCGGGGAACTGCTTTCGTGACATACAAAAAACGATACGCCGCCCTCAGCTTCGGGTTGCGACGTCCCCGAACGAGACCCTCAACAATCCAGGAGGTGGCGCGCCGCGTCGGCGATCCCCTGGCAGTCCAAACCGCACGCCTTCCGTAGGTAGGCCTGGCTTCCCACCGTCGAGCAGAACGCGTTGCCGATGCCCAGTCGCTTGAAGCGAGCCGGCGGCGTTCCGGCCTCTAGGCACGCCTCGGCCACCGCGCCGCCAAGCCCGCCCGTCACGACGTGCTCTTCCACGGTCACGATGCCGCCCGTCTCACGGGCCGCTTTGGCCACGGCCTCCGAGTCGAACGGCTTGAGCGTGTGGATGCTCAACACCCGGCACGAAACCCCGGCGGCGGCCAGCATGTCGGCGGCGGCCAACGCCTCGCCCAAGATTCCGCCCGTGGCGACGATGGTCAGGTCCTCGCCCTCGCGCAGCGTTCGCGCCTTGCCCAGCTCGAACTTCTCGCCTGGACGGCCGGTTCGCCCTGCGTCCATCTTGTCCAGCCGCAGATAACACGTTCCCGGCGTCTCGATCAGCGCGGTGGTCGCCTCCTCGGCCTCCCATTTGCATCCCGGCGCAACCACCGTCACCCCAGGAAGGGCGCGCATGATCGCCAGGTCCTCCGTGGCGTGGTGCGACATCCCCAGCGCGCCGTAGCTAAAACCGCCGCCGATCGCCACGACCTTCACGTTGGCGTCGTGATACGCCGCGTCGTTCCGGATCTGCTCCAGGCATCGCAGCACCGGGAAGTTGGCGATCGAGTAGGTGAAGACCACGCGACCCTCCAGCGCCATCCCGGCCGCGAGGCCCGTCATGTTCTGCTCGGCCACGCCGGCGTTCAGGTACTGCCTGGGAAGCTGCTTGGCATAGGGCGTGAGCACTCCAAAACCCAGGTCGCCGGTGACCAGCATGATGCGCGGGTCGAGCTCGGCGTGCTCGGTCAACCGCGCGACAAAAGCGTCCCTCACTCCGCCGCCTCCAGTTCGGCCAGCGCCGCGTCGAACTCCGCGCCGCGCGCCGTGCGGTAATGCCAGAGCACCGTGTTCTCCATGAACGAAACGCCCTTGCCCTTGGTGGTGTGGGCGATTACCACGTTCGGCTTGCCCTCCCGCTTGAGCCCGGCGAACGCCCTCTCCAAGGCCTCGTGGTCGTGCCCGTCCACCTCCGTAACCGTCCAGCCGAAATCCTCCCACTTCGCTCGGAACGGTTCCAGGTCGAGCGTCTCGCGCACCGGCGCCAGGCTCTGGATCTTGTTGTAGTCGACGATCGCCACCAGGTTGTCCAGCTTGTGATGCCCGGCGAAAAGGATCGCCTCCCAGTTCGACCCCTCGTCGCACTCGCCGTCGCTCATCAGAACGAACACGCGGTGCGCTTTGCCGTCCAGCTTCGCGCCGTACGCCATGCCGGTCCCCACCGACAGCCCGTGGCCGAGCGAGCCGGTCGAAAGCTCCACCCCCGGCACACCCTTGTGCGACACGTGCCCGCTCAGGATCGAGCCGTCGCGGTAGTGCGTGTCGAGCGTCGAAACGGGGAAGAACCCGCTCTCCGCCAGAGCCGCGTAGACCCCCGCGCCCGAATGCCCCTTGCTCAGGATGAACCGGTCGCGCTCGGGCCACCTCGGTTCCTCGGGCCGAACGTGCAGCACGCGCGAATACAGCACGGCCACGATGTCCGCCATCGAGAAGATCGCCCCGATGTGCGAACTGCCGCCGCCGCTGGTCATCTTCAGCGCGTGGACTCGTATCCGCTTGGCCAGGTCGCGGGGTTGCACAACGTCCTCCTTATGCTCCGTAGAACTCGCGGACCTTCGCCGACACGTAGTCGACCTCGTCGTCCGTGACGGTCATGTTCATCGGCAGCATGAAGCAGCGCCCGAACATCCGCTCCGTGGCCGGCAGGGCCTGCTTGAAACCGAGCCCCTCCCACATGTGTACGGCCTTGCCGCCCCACTGGATGATCGTGCCGATCCCGTTGGCGCCCAAGAACGCGCGCAGGTCGTCGCGACGGTCGGCCTCCACCTCGTAGTTCTGGAAGATGTCGTAGTGGTTCGGGTCGGAGTCCGGCGCAGGTGGCAACGTGATGAACGGAACGTCGCCCAGCTTCTCCTGGTACCGCGCGGCGATCTCCCGCCTTCGGTCGATGATCGACTGGTAGTTCTTGAGCTGGAAGTCGAGCACGGCGGCCTGGAAATTGTCGAGCCGCGTGTTCAGGCCCCACTGATGCACCTCGCCGTCGTCACCGCGCCCGTGGTCGCGCCACAGCCGGAACTGCTCCGCAACCGCGTCGTCGTTGGTGACCACCGCGCCGCCGTCGCCGAAGCAGCCGAGCACCTTGGCTGGGTAGAAGCTGAACGCCGCCGCCACCCCGAACGTGGACGCCTTCTTGCCCTTGAAGGTCGATCCGAGCGCCTGGGCCGCGTCCTCGACCACGGTCAGCCCGTGCTTCTCGGCGATCGCCATGATCTTGTCCATCTCACAGGTTCGGCCGTTGAGCTGAACCGGCATGATGCCCCGCGTGCGAGGGGTGATCGCCGCCTCGATCTGGTCGGCGTCCATCATGTGGTCCGGGCCGCAGTCCACGGGTACCGGCGTACCGCCGGCGAAGTGGACCGATGCCGGCGAGGCCACCATCGTGTGCGAGGGGAATATCACCTCGTCGCCCGGCTCCAGCCCCACGGCGCGCCAACACATGATCAGGCCGTCGGTGGCGTTGCCCACGCCGTAGACGTACTTCACGCCCAGGTATTCGGCCAGGCGCTTCTCGAAGTTCTCCAGGTCGCGCTGCTGGATGAAGGCTCCACGCCGGATCACGTCGCGGAGGATCTCCACGTAGGCCTCCTCGTCCGCTGCAAACGCCTGCTTGTAGTTGAAAAACGGGATCGTTCGCGCGCCCGCTTCTGAATCCGATGCCATGCTTTGGTTCTCTCCTGAGCCGCCATTCGGCGGCCGAAAATCTGCTATTCGATCTCGGCGAAGGCGATGTACGGGTCCCATTCCAGGCGCTGCAGCCGCAGTTTGCCCAGTCCGACCGCGTCCAGCGCCGCCAGCGTTTCGCCCGGCCACTGCGGGTTGTCCAGCTCGTCGAACGCCAGGATGGCGCCTTTGGGCATCCGGGGCACGAACGCCTCGAGCGCCGCCTTCGTCGGCTCATACAGGTCGCAGTCGATGAAGAGCAGGCTGACCATCAGGTGCGGGTGCGAGGCGATGAAATCGGGCGCCGTCTTCGCGATGTCGCCCTTCACCAACTCCACTTTCGGGATGTGGCCCAGAAAGCGGTCCTTGTCGTACTCGTCGATGAGCCGCAACAGCTCGTCGTAGGAGGAAGACCCCAGGTCGCCCGCCTTGTGGTCGGCCATCGCGTTGGCGTCCCGATCGCCCACCGAGGGGAAGCCCTCGAAGGTGTCGAAACCGTAGATGCGCCGCGTCAGGTTCTCGGGCTCCAGAATGGCGCTCAGCTTGGCCCAAGACATCAACCCGAAACCGCGGAAGACGCCGCACTCGACCACCGAGCCCTTCACCGGCAAAGCCTTCTTGAACACCTCGTACATCGCGAGGAATCGCTTGAGGTGCTGCCGACGAACGTACTTGGGGAAGCTCTCCAGCTTCACCTCGACCGAGTCGCGGCACTCCTCAAAGATCGCCTCGACCCGCTTGCCTACCTGTTGCTCGACATCCGTCCGAAAGGTTCTCATTCGCCGACCGCCTCCGTGTGCTCAACAAGGGTGCCCGCCTCCGGCGATGGTTTGGCGCCGGCGGGCATGCACCACGCCGGGTCCAGCCGCAGGAACACCGCCGCGAAGGTGGCCAACACGACCTTCGCATCGTTCCAAAGGGAAAGATGGTGTGCGTAGTAAAGCGCGAGCCGCGTCTTCTCCGGCGCGATGATGCGCAGGTAGTCCGCGTCCGGGTCTTTGCTGCCCATCAGAATCTCCCCCTCGTTCCGCGCCCAGAGCGACGCGAAGTCGCTGATCCCGGGACGCACGTCCAGAATGCCCCGCTCCTCGTCCGTGTAGAGCTCGACCGCCCACGCCACCTGGGGCCTCGGTCCGACCACGCTCATCTCGCCCTTCAGCACGTTGATGAACTGCGTGAACTCGTCCAGCTTGAACTTGCGGATGAGCTTGCCGACCTTCGTGATGCGCGGGTCGTCTTCGGCGGTCGATGAGGCGCCCATCTTGTCGGCGTTCAGCACCATCGACCGGAACTTGAGCATCTTGAACGGCTTGCCCTTGAGCCCGACCCGGTCTCCTCGGTACAGCGCCGGGCCGCCGTCGCGGCGTATTGCCCACGCGATGACCAACAGAAGCGGGCCCAGTAGTGTCAGAACCACGAGCGACGCCAGCACGTCCAGCGCTCGTTTTGCCGCGGGGTAGATCCTCATCTCGCACGTTTCGAGGCCGCCGCATCCTTGCCGCGCCCTAGTCAAGGCTTTGAGCGTACCCCAGCCTAGGGGGGCGGCCCGATCGCGCCCGGACTAGCCGTGGCCCCGTTTTTGGGCTCGGGCGCGGATCAGGATCGCAAGCGCGTTCATCCCCAGCAGCATCGCCATCAGCACCAGGATCGCGCCCGCTGCCGCCTCGTGGAACCCGGCCTGCGCGCCGCTCGACCAATCGAAGATCTGCAGCGGCAGAACGGTGTACCGGTCCGACAGCCCCTTGGGCAGGAATGTGACCAGTCCAACCGCGCCGACCACGATCAGGGGCGCCGTCTCGCCGATAGCGCGCGAAAGCGCAAGGATGATGCCCGTGAGGATCCCTGGGGCGGCGCTGGGCAGCACCGTCCGCGCGATCGTCTGCCACCGCGTGGCCCCAAGCGCCAGCGAGCCCTCGCGGTAGGAGCTCGGAACGGCCTTCAACGCCTCCCGCGACACCAAGATGACCATCGGCAGGCTGAGCAGGCTCATGGTGAGCGCGCCCGAGATCAGGCTCCGTCCGAGGTTCAGCCACGTCACGAAGACCGCCAGGCCCAGCATTCCGTAGACGATGGACGGCACGCCCGCGAGGTTCGAGATGTTCACGTCGATGAGTTCGGTCAACCGCGTCCGCTTGGTTTGGAACTCCTGCAGGTAGACGGCCGCCGCCACGCCGGCCGGTACCGTGATGATCGCCGTGAGGGTCATCACGATCAGGCTGCCCACGATCGCCGACTTGATGCCCGCCCGCGCTGGCGAGATCTGCGACGGAAAGCTGGTCAGAAACGAAGGGCTGAGGCGGTGGGCGCCATCCACCAGCATCTTGATCAGCAGCACCCCGAGCATCGAGACCCCGACCGCGGTTGCCGCAAGGCAGAGGAAGGCGAACGCTCGGTCCGCCAGCTTCCTCCGCGCCAGCCGGCGCTTGGCGCCCCGTTCGTCCATCATGCGTACACCCTCCTGTACCGGCGTACCAGCCGCTGTGCGAGCAGGTTCATGCCGAGCGTGATGACGAAGAGCGCCGCCCCCACCGCGAAGATGGTC
Organism: uncultured Fimbriimonadaceae bacterium; assembly: GCA_964539295.1. Lineage (GTDB taxonomy): Bacteria > Armatimonadota > Fimbriimonadia > Fimbriimonadales > Fimbriimonadaceae > CAZIIS01. The sequence goes on from CAZIIS010000046.1 coordinate 14,647, forward strand.
TGGTAGCCCAGCGTGCCGCGCGGTACGTCGCCCTTGCTCACCTGCACGATGTAGGCGGTCATCGTCTGGATCGGCTCGATCGGGTTGAGCGTCAGGTTCGGCGTCGCGCCGGCCGCGAGCGCCACCGCCATCGTTTCGCCGATGGCCCTGGAGAGCGCGAGGATGAACGAGGCCATCACCCCGCTCAGCGCCCCGGGGACCACGATCTTCGCCGTCACCTCGAGCTTGGTCGCGCCCAGCGCGTAAGCTCCTTCCCGCATCGACCGTGGCACGCTCCGTAGGGCGTCCTCGCAGAGCGACGACACCAAAGGCAGCGTCATGATGCCCACCACGATCGCGCCCGAAGCCGCGTTGTTGCTCTGCACCCCCGGCGCCAGCTTCTGCATGATCGGCGTCACGAAGAAGAGGGCGAAGTAGCCGTAGACCACCGTCGGCACGCCGGCGAGCAGCTCCAGCATCGGCTTCAGCGCGCGCCGGACGCCCGGCCTTGCGTACTCGCTCAGGTAGATCCCCGCCAGCAGCCCGGTCGGGATCGCGATCAGCCCCGAGCCCACGGTGATCAGCAACGTGCCGCTCAGCAGCGGAAGAACCCCGAACTTGGGTTCCATTGCCAGCGGCTGCCATTCGCGCCCGGTCAGGAAGGTCCAGATCGATACCTGCCGGAAGAACTGCCACGCTTCGCCGGCCAGGACGGCGATGATGCCCAGGGTGATCGTCACGGAGGCCAAGGCGCACGCGGCGCAGATCCCCTTGACGACCCACTCATAGAAATGGCGCCCCCTCGCCTCAAGGGCGGGGCGGGCGCGGCGCTTTCTGGTTCGGCCGCCCGCCCGCCGAACGGTATCGGCGGGTGGCGGCTGAAGAACGGGCGGGTGAACGGACTGCATGGCGTGGTTACTTGCCGGATTCGCGCTTCAGCATCTCGTCGATCGGCATCCCGGGGGTCGCGCCCTGGAACACCGTGCCGGTCCTCTTGTTCTTGATCTTCTCCAGGGCCAACGCGTACGCGCTATCGGGCAACGCGATGTACCCCTGGGACTCCACGGCCTTCACACCGTCCTTCATCGCGAGCTCGCAGAACACGGCGACCTCCGGCTTGTCCAGCGCCTTCTTGCTCACGTAGATGAGCAGCGGGCGCGAAAGCGGGCTGTACGCGTTGCTGCGTATGGTCTGGGGGGTTGGCTCGACGGCGCCCTTCCCGGCGTCGACCGGGACCACGCGCAGCTTGTCCCGGTTCTGGATGGTGTAGGCGTAACCCACGTACCCGAGCGCCCCCTCGTCCCGCGAGACGCCCGCCACCAGCGTGTTGTAGTCGGCGCACTGCTGGTAGTCCTGCCGCGAGTTCGCCTTGTTGCCGTTCACGGCCTCGTTGAAGTACTCGTAGGTTCCGTGTCCGGTGGTCGGCCCGAAGAGCGCGATCGGTTTGTTCGGGTACTCCGGCCGCACCTGGTTCCAGGTCCTGACCTTGCTGTCCTTACTCCAGATCGCCTTGAGTTCGGCGGTCGTGACCGTTTCAAGCCACGTGTTGGACCTGTTCACCACGATGCTCAGGCCGTCGAAGGCGATCGGGGCCTCGACGAACTCCACGCCGGCCTTCGCCAGCTCGGCGACCTCGGCGTCCGTCACCGGGCGCGAGGCGGTGGCGATGTCCGTTTCTCCACGAGCGAACTTGGCGAAGCCGCTGCCCGTTCCGGCCTGGTTGACGGTGATCCGCACGTCCGGGTTCGCGGCGTTGAACTCCTCGACTAATGCCGCGGCAACCGGGAAGACCGTGCTCGAACCGTCGATGTCGATCGTGCCCGTGAGCCGGGAGCCGGTCGCCGATCCGCCGGTCGATTGCCCGCAGCCCGCCAACAGGGCCATCGCGGCCAAGGCGCCAACCCCCAACGGCAGAAGTCTGAAAGCGCGGTTTTGCATCAATGAACTCCAAAATCCATTGATCCGCGCCTGTGTTAACGGCGTGTTAAGTCCCTGGGACGTGCTCCAAAACCGCCATCGCCACGGCCGAACCCCGCTCGTGCGAGATCGAGACGTGAACCCTCGTCCCTTGCGGAAGCCATCGTCCGGAGACCGTCGCCAGCGGTTCGCCGCGCTCCCCGGGAAGCACCTCGACGTCCTGCCACTGCGGCCGCGCGTCCAGGCATTTGGCGACCGCCTCCTTGGCCGCCCAGCGCCCCGCCACCCATAGCGGGCCCCGGGCCACCGCCCGCTCCGCCGGAGTGAGGATGCGTTCGAGGAACCGCTCATGCCGCATCGCGCGGCGAATGCGGTCCACCTCCACGATGTCGATGCCAACCCGCAGGATCATGCGCTCTCCCCATTCTAGACCGACGACTGCGGCGCCCTATGCCAGCCGGAACCGCGATGTTCGGACGCCGGCCGTTTGCTCCGCCACGCCCGTCACCGTGTCCAGGGTGACCCTGTCGCGGTTGTCCGAAAGCCAGGCGCAGAACTCCTCATGCGCCTTCGCATCCACCGCGAACTCCCCGGCCCCAACCCCGACGAACGCGAACACCGCCACCAGGTTCCGCTTCACCGCCTGCTCGGCGCAGGCGATCAGGTCCTCGCCGTTCATCTCGTAGGCCGGTATGCACCGCAGGTACCGCGCGTCCGCACCGAGCCGGTTGTAGCCAACCACGCCCGACCGCGCCACCATCCCCAGCTTCATCACCTCGGGGCTGTAGTCGTTGCCATCGGCGCACCGGGGCATCCCGATCGGGTAGGCGAAGCTGTGCTCGCGCTGCGAAGGGAACAACTCCCCCAACAGGTCCTCGGCCAACTCGATGTCGTCCACGATCATCTTCGGGGTCCAGGCCGGTAGCGACCCGTCCGGCAACGCCGCCGCCAAAAGCGTGCCGTTGCCTATCTCGTGTCCCCTGCTTTGGGCCTCGATCCACGCGTGGGCGTGCTGCATCAAGGGTGCGCTGTCCGCGTAGAACGTCCCCCGCAGCCCATGCCGCTCCAATTGGGGCAAAGCGGTCTCCAGCTGACACAGCTTTGTGCCGTCATAGGACAAAGCGACGGCCCCTCGTAGGGAGGGTAGAGGCCCGTCGTGCGGTTCCATATTCTTGAGTCTACGACAAGATCCGGGCCGTGCTCGCGCCGATCCAGAAACCGTCTAGCATCCCGCGGCGCAGGCGATCGCTTCGGCGTACCGGCGGCTGGCGCCCAGGTTCGACGCCACCATCTGCCGCGCAGCCGAGCCCATCTTCGCCCGGCGCTCGGCGTCATGCATAAGGCCGACGAGCGAATCCGCCAGGGCCGCGGGCGTATCGCAACACGCCGTCGCGCCCGCCCTTGCCGCCATGTCGGTCGCCTCCTGGAAGTTCTGCATGTGCGGCCCGTGCAACACCGGCTTGCCGTGTGCAAGCGGTTGGATCAGGTTTTGGCCGCCAAGGTTATCGAAACCGCCGCCGATCACCACCACGTCCGCCGCCGCGTAGACGCGGCTCAGCTCGCCGTAGGTGTCCAGCAACAGGTAGCGTCCGGTCTCCTTCTCGGAGCGCCGGGCCACGGACCCGAAGCGCCGCTTAACCTCCTCGGCCAGCTCGGGAACCCGCTCCAGGTGCCTGGGAGCGTGCACCACGGTCACGTCCGCCAAACGCGGGTCGGCCAGGGCGTCCAGCACGAACCGCTCCTCCATCTCCCCCCGCGTCGAGCCGACCACCACCACCGGAGCGTCCGGCGCGATCCCCAGATCCGCCCGAACCGCGGCCGGGTCGGCGTCCAGCCCTTCGACCGCCTGGTCGAACTTGCAGTTGCCCAGCACCTCCACCACCTTCGCGCCGAGCGAGGCGACCCGCTCGCCGTCCACCGGCGTCTGCATCAACGCCTGGTCCAGGTACTTGAAGAGCGCTTTGTAGAAGAACCGTATGCGCCTGGAGCGCGGATAGCTCCGGTCGCTGATGCGGCCGTTGACCACCATCGTCGTCGCGCCCATCGCCTTGGCGGCCCAGAGGAAGTTCATCCAGAGCTCGGTCTCCATGATCGCCACCGCCTTCGGGCGGACGCGCGTCATGGCCGCAAGCTGGAACCGCGGCACATCGATGGGGAAGTAGACCAGTTCGTCAAAAAGCCCCTCGGCCTTCTCCCGTGCGGTCTGGTGGCCGCTGCTGGTCGTCACGCTCAGCACGATCTTCAGGTCCGGCGCGATGCGCCTCAACTCCCGAAGGATCGGCAGAGCCGCCACCACCTCGCCGACGGAGACCGCGTGCACCCATACCCGCTTGTGCTCGCGGTCTGCGTAGAACGAGTAGTCCCCGCCACGCTCCTTCCAGTTCGGCTTCTCGCTCCGCCGGTTGGCCCGAAGCAACATCCATGGAACCCACACCGGGGAACCTATGGTCAACAGGATGTTATAGAGCCACCACATGCCGCAAGCGCAACCTAACCGTCGATGTCGTGGCCCGTCAGCAGGCGGAACGCCTCGAGATAGCGCGCCTGGGTGCCCGCGATCACGTCGTCCGGAAGAACCGGGCCGGGCGGGCGCTTGTCCCACACGATCGTTTCAAGGTAGTCGCGCACGTACTGCTTGTCGTAGCTCTCCAGCGTGGCGCCGGGCTTCCACTGCTTGGCGTCCCAGAAGCGCGAGCTATCCGGCGTGAGCGCCTCATCGATCCAGATCAGCCCGTCGTCGGTCAGGCCGAACTCGAACTTCGTGTCGGCCAGGATGATCCCTGCCGACTCGGCGTGCTTGGCCGCCTGCGTGTAGAGCGCCAGCGTCCAGTCGCGCACCTTCTCCGCGACCTCCTTGCCCACGACGTCCGCGGCCTGGGCGAACGAGAGGTTCTCGTCGTGCCCCTCTTCGGCCTTCGAGGACGGGGTGAAGATCGCCTCCGGCAGGCGCGATCCGTTCAGCAGCCCCTCGGGCAACCCAAGCCCGCGCAGGTTCCCTCCCTGCTGCTTGTACTCTTTGAAAAGCGAACCCGTGATGTAGCCGCGCGCGATGCACTCGATCGCCAGCGGCTTGGCCTTCTTCACATGGGCGCAGCGCCCCTTCAGCTCGGGACGGTCCACGCCGATCCGCTTGGCGATCGCCGCGTCGTCCACCGTGATCAGGTGGTTTGGGCATACGCCGGAGAGCTTGTCGAACCAGAAGGCGCTCATCTGGTTCAGGATGCGTCCCTTGTCGGGCACGCCGTTGCTCATGATGACGTCGAACGCGCTGATGCGGTCCGTGGCGACGATGAGCAGCGAGTCGCCCAGGTCGTACACCTCGCGCACCTTGCCGCGCCGGGGCGCCGGCAGGTTCGGAAGCTCCGTGCTGAGAAGAGCCTGCATAGTGCGATTTTAGCTCTGCACGAGCCCCGGGTCGGCAAAAGACCCCGCCTCAGGCGCGTCCGAAGCCGTTCCGCCGCAGGAAGTCGAGCACCGTCTCGAAGAACCGCTCGGGCTCGTGAAGCCGGGCCTCTCCGTGGTTGCAGTCGTCGAACCACGCCACCTCTGCCGCCGGACCCGCCGCCTCGATGTTCCGCCTGGCCGCGGGCGGCGGCGCCACCATGTCCTGCTTGCCGTACAGGAAGAGCGCCGGCTTGCCGCTCCATGCCTTCATCGCCCGCGCCACGTCGATCTGGTTGGGCCGGACGCCCGCAACCGGCCAGGCCAGCCACGTTGCCGGCGCGAACAGGAGCGACGCCGTCGGCCCGGCGATGTACCGGAACCAACCTCTGCCCACGTCCATCAGGCGCGAGTAGGGCGCGTCCAGCACCAGCGCGTCCGCGGCCCCCGGCTGCTCCTCCACAGCCAGCGCCGCCGCCACCGCGCCCATGCTGCTGCCGATCAGCGCCACCCGTTCACCGGGCTTGCGCTGCCTGGCCAAGCGCACTGCCGCCAGCACGTCCCGCCGCTCCCGCCAGCCCAGCGTGGTCACCCTTCCCCCGCTGTGGCCGTGGGCGCGGAAGTCGATGAGCAGGCACGACATGCCCATCTGCCAGAGCCGGAACGCCAGCGGCACGAACTCGCTTCGGTTCACCACGTATCCGTGCAGGAGCACCGCCACGCCGGCTCCCCTCTCCCCCTCGACCCACCAGCCGCGCAGCCGTAGCCCGGGCTCCGACTCGAACGCCAACTCCTCCTGGGGCGCCCCCAGGAAGCCGGGCGACACGAACTCGGGCACCCGCACCGGCCTGGAACTGAACCACGCGACCGCCAACAGGACGAGCGCGTACAACCCCGCCAACACCAAAACGACCGCCAACGCGAGACCCATCTGCCTTTCCGAGCCATGTTACGCCGCTTGGCCCCGTTGGGTTGCCCTGTCCCCGCGACGGGGTCGGCGAGCCGCCGAAGGTGCGGCG
>CAZIIS010000047.1:0-19939 GCA_964539295.1 uncultured Fimbriimonadaceae bacterium
CGAATGCCACCCCCGCATCGAGGTGGTACGCCAAGAGTTCACGCCTGAGATGGCCCAGGCGCAGCAAGGGCCATGGGTGCTCGCGACCGGGCCGCTCACCAGCGAACCGCTGGCCGAGTGGTTGCGGGCGCTCACCGGCGAGGACCGGCTCTACTTCTACGACGCGGTCAGCCCGACGGTGGACGCCGCGACCATCGACCGAAGCGTGGCGTTTGCGCAGAGCCGTTACGACAAGGGGGGCGGCGACGACTACCTGAACTGCCCGTTCGAAAAGGAGGGGTACTACGCCTTTGTGGACGCGCTTGTGGCGGCCGAGCGCGCCCCGCTGCGCGAGTTCGAAAAGCCGCGTTACTTTGAGAGCTGCACGCCGATCGAGGAGATCGCCACCAAGGGGCGCGACTCGTTGCGGTACGGCAACTTCAAGCCGGTGGGGCTGACCGACCCGCGCACCGGGCGGCGCCCCTATGCGGCGGTCCAGCTTCGACCCGAGAACCGCGAGAAGACGCTCTACTCGCTGGTGGCCTGCCAGAACCGGCTCAAGTGGGGTCCGCAGGAGCAGGTGCTCAAGATGATCCCCGGGTTGGAGCACGCGGAGTTCGTGCGGCTCGGCGTCATCCACCGCAACACCTACATCAACTCGCCGCGCTGTCTGGAGCCCTGGTTGGAGTTGCGGTCGTGCCCCGGGCTCTACGTCGCCGGGCAGATCACGGGCGTCGAAGGTTATGTCGAGTCGGCGGCATGCGGCATCCTGGCGGGGCTGAACGCCGCGCGGGGGGAACGGGGCGCGGGGCCGCTCACCCCGCCGCGCGAGTGCGCGCTGGGGGCGCTGATCGCTCACCTCCAGGATGAGACCGAACGCGACTTCGCGCCGATGAACGTGAACTGGGGCCTGCTGCCCGACCCGGCGGAGCCGATCAAGAACAAGGGCGTTCGGCGGGCGGCGAAGCTGGAGGCGGCGCGCAAGGCGTTCGGGGAGTGGATCGCGCGTTTTGGGTCGCCCTAACGCACGCCGGCCTGACTCGTCTCAGGTAAGGGGAGAGCAAAACCCTGAGGTTCGTCAGGCGGCGTTGGTTCGTATGAACCGTTACTAGTGTAGCCTACGTCTCCACGCATTATATGTCATAGAAACTAGGTAACCTAAAGCTAGTTCAACCTATGCGGCGTCGCCTTCGACCTCGACGCCCTGGGCGGTTTCGGCAGAGGAATAGTCCCAGTTGTCGCAATCCAGCCTGCGGCAATAGACCATTCGTTGCGTCTGCCCATCCTGCATTTCGACACTCGCCATCTTGGCGAAACGGCATTCCGTACATAACTCGGGTTCGATCAAGCGAACGACTTTCAGGTTCTTCTGCGGCATCCAGGCACCTCTGGGGGGGCCCCTTCCGTGGGCATTTTTATCTTCGGGACTGGGGTCGGACTGCCGCCGAGAAGAAATGCCAGTATTGGGGTCGATGCGACGCTTGCGATATCGCGCCCGAACAAACCGACTTCAGGAGATGCTCAAGGAGGCTTCCAACGACGCGCGGAACACGGCTTTGGACCCGGGGCTCCGGCGCGTATACCCGAACCTGCCTCGGGCTCCCATCCGCGTGATCGCGTGTCCGTTGGAGAAGTCGGTCAATCACGGCGGGATAATGCGCGTGTCGGAAGCGTACCGAATCGAGCGTGTTGAGTTTGAGCCCACGAGGGACGAGACGACCGATGCGGCCGGGGCGGTAGGCGTGTTCGACTGGCAACCGGCCCGGTGGATCGGCGCTAAAGAAGCGGTTTTCGAAGCAAAGGCGGAGGGGTATCGAATCTACGGGCTGACGCTTAACGACCGGGCGGTTGACCTTCACGCCGCAAGCTGGGTCTTCCCTTGCGCGATCGTCCTGGGCGAGGAGAAGCTGGGCATTCCGCCCGAGGTCGAGGAGCAGTGCGACGAGTATGTGGCGATCCCGATGTACGGGATGGTCGGCTCGATCAACGTCGGCATGGCGTGCGCCCTGGCGCTGGACGTGGCGGTGGGCGCCTACGCGAAGGCCGACCCAACGTTCGAACCGGCGCGGAACGTGAGTCGGAGGTTGCTCGGCATGCCGGACGTCAGCTACCTGGAAGAGAGCGGCTCCACGGAGTCGTCCGAGTAAGCGCGTGGCGCAGGAGCGCTCGGTACCTGGCGTCGGAGACTTCGAAGGCGCCCAACGAGGCCAGGTGCGGATTCATGATCTGGGCGTCGAACGCCGTGAAGCCCAGTTCGCGGCAATGCTCGATGAGCGCCCAGAGCGCGACCTTCGAGGCGTCGGTCTCCCGATGGAACATTGACTCGGCGCTGAAGACGCCCCCCAACGCCAGGCCGTAGGAGCCGCCCACGAGGCGCCCCCCGCTCCAGCACTCGACGCAATGCGCCCACCCCTCACGGTGGACCTGGGTGTAGGCGCGGACGAAATGCTCGCTGATCCAGTTGCCGTCGGGCCGCACGCAGCCGCGCATCACCTCCTCGAAGGCGGTGTCGAAGCGCACCTCGAAACGGCCGGAGCGGATGGTCCTGCGGAGCGAGCGGGAGACGTGCATCCCCTCGATCGGGAACAGCGCCCGGCGATAAGGCCGGAACCACTCCACTTCCCCATCGTCCATGGTCATCGGGAACCAGCCCTGGCAGTAGCCGGTCCAGATCAGTTCCGGGGTCAACTCCTCGCCGCGCATGAAACTGGATCGATCATACGCCAAGCAGGTACCTGCTTCGGATGCGGCACAAACGGCGGCCAACCGTCGTAAGGTTCTTTATGTCGCAAGAGATGCTGGGATTTGCCCTTGATGCCACAATGAAGCAGTTGAAGCGCGTCCTGGAGGGTCTTGCGGAGCAGGATTGGGACAAGAGGTCCTGCGACGCCGCCGAGACGCCGCGCGAAATGGTCCTTCACTTGGGCGAGAGCTACGAGGCCCTCCTGGACGCGGTGGCCGGGCGCGAGCACGAATGGGGGAGCTTCAGCGTGCCGGACACCGGTTCTGGGGCCTTGATGACGGCGGTGTTCCACCTGCGGGACAAGGCCTGCGCGGCCGCGCTACAGTCTTCCGACCCCGAGATCTGGCAGACCGCGATCGGGTACCTGGCGCTCCATGACGCCTACCACGTCGGCCAACTCGCCACCCTCCGCCTGACACTGGACCCGAACTGGAACGCCTACAGCATTTACGAGTAGGCCGTGGCACTACGGCAGGTTTCTTGGGTGCTGTAGAGTTTGGCTATCAAAGGTTCTGAGCGCGCAACGGAGGAGGCAGGCTCCCGGGCGCTTGGCGGCGCGAAGCACACGTTCCGTGCTTTAGGTCATCGCAACTACCGGCTGTTCTTCTCGGGCAACATCGTGTCGCTGGTCGGCACGTGGATGCAGAACATGGCGATGAGTTGGTTGGTCTACCGACTCACCGGTTCCACGGCGTTGCTCGGCCTGGTCAGTTTCACCTCGATGGTTCCGGCGTTCTTCCTGTCGCCGTTTGCCGGGGCGTTCGTGGACCGCTGGCCCAAGCGCAAGGTGGTGGTCGGCACCCAGACGCTGGCCATGCTCCAGGCGTTCACTTTGGCGGCGCTGGAGTTGACCGGCGTCGTCCAGGTGTGGCACATCGTCGCGCTGAGCATGGTGCTCGGCCTGGTGAACGCGTTCGACATGCCGGGCCGCCAGGCGTTCATGATCGAGATCGTCGAGAAGCGGGAGGACCTGCCGAACGCCATCGCGCTCAACTCCTCGATCTTCAACGTGGCGCGCCTGATCGGGCCGATGCTTGCGGGCATCGCCATCTACCGCTTCGGCGAGGGGTTCTGCTTCCTGATGAACGGGGTCAGCTTCCTGGCGGTCATTGCGGGCCTGCTCGCGATGCGAGTGCCCAAGGCCCGTCGCCCGGAGTCAAGAAACCACGTGCTCCAGGACCTGAAAGAGGGCGCCTCCTACGTCTGGGAACACCGGGCCATCCGCCTGCTCATCCTGTTCATCGCCGTCACGAGCTTCGTTAACGGCGCATACACGGTTCTGCTGCCGGTGTACGCCAAGCACATCATCGGGGGCGGGGAGCGCATGCTGGGCTACTTGTACGGCGCGATCGGCTTCGGTGCGTTCGCCGGGGCGATCTCGCTGGCCAGCCGCAAGAGCGTCCACGGGCTGAGCAACACGTTGGCCGGCGCCGCGTTCGTGCTTGGCGGCAGCCTCGCCGTGTTCGGCCAGGCGAAGGTGGAGTTGATCGCGCTTCCCTTGCTCGTCGCGATCGGCTTCGGCCAGATCACCCACATGGCCTCGACCAACACGCTGGTGCAGACGTTGGCCGAAGACAAGATGCGCGGGCGCGTGATGTCGTTCTACGCGATGGCGTTCTACGCGATGCCGATCGGCAGCCTTTTGTGCGGATGGTTCGCCGAGGCGGTCGGGGGGTTGTTGCGCCCGGCGGCGGCCCACGGGGCTACGCCCGCCGCGGCGTATGGCTCGCCGATCGCGTGCGTGGCGATGGGCACGACGGTATTGGTGGCCGCCCTGTTGTTCGCCCGGTCGCGGCGCGGCCTCGGGCCGCTGATGCGCGGGGACCCGCCGGCGCCGGTCGAGCAGGAGAACGAACCGATCCTTTGAGATTGGCCTCTCCCCTGGCTGGGCCCAAGTTCGGCGGGCTGCATCGGTATAATGGTGTTTCGCGAAAGCGAAACCACACGGCCCGAGCACGCCGCTGGGTGCCCGCAAAGGCGGGACGTTGGCGAGTAAGGCGAAGGGCCGGAGGCTGAACCCAGGAAGAACATATGCCCCAACTCAGCATGAAAGAGCTGCTCGAGGCGGGAGTTCACTTCGGGCACCAGACTCGACGCTGGAACCCGAAGATGAAGCGCTATATCTATGGCGCCCGCAACGGCATCTACATCATCGACCTTCATCAGACGATCAAACTCTTCGAGGACGCCCTCACCTTCGTGCAGAACGTCGTTTCCGACGGCGGCAGCGTCCTTTTCGTTGGCACCAAGAAACAGGCCCAGGCCGCGGTCAAAGAGGCCGCGCAGCGGTCCGGTCAGTACTTCATCACGGAGCGCTGGCTGGGCGGCATGCTCACCAACTGGGACACCATTCAGCAGCGCATCGGTCGGCTCAAGGAGCTCGACCGGATGGAAGAGGACGGCTACATGGCCCGCCTCCCGAAGAAGGAGGCCCTCAAGCGCCGCGAGGAGCGCGCGAAGCTCAACCGGTACCTCGAAGGAATCCGTTCCATGAGTTCCATGCCGAAGTGCATGTTCGTCGTGGACCTGAACAAAGAGGCGATCGCGGTTCGCGAGGCGATCAAGCTCAACATCCCGGTGGTCGCCATCGTCGACACGAACTGCGACCCGGACCTGGCCGAGCACGTGATCCCGGGCAACGACGACGCCATCCGCGCCATCCGCTTGGTGACGAGCAAGATCAGCGACGCGATCCTCGAAGTGCGGCCCTACGTTGAGGCCGAGGGTGAGGTCGCGGCCCCCGAGGGCGCCGAGGAGCCGGAAGAGGGCACCGAGGTCGCGTTCGGCGAGGTCGAGGAGGAGTTCCTCCGCTCGTTCGGACTCGAGGAGGACGCTCGCGCCGCCGAGCAGCATGCGAAGGCCGAGGCCGCCGCATCCGCCGAGACGGCCGAAGCCACCCCCGAGGCCGCCGAGCCGACCGCCGAGGAGCCTGCTCCCGAGCCGGAGGCCGTTCCCGCTCCCGAGACGACGCCGGAGGAAAACGCTTAATCGATGGAAATCACTGCCAGTTTGGTGAAGAAGCTCCGCGATGAGACCGACGCCCCGATGATGGAGTGCAAGAAGGCGCTCGTCGAGGCGCAGGGCGACTTCGACAAGGCCAAGGAAGTGCTCCGCGAGCGCGGCAAGGCCGTCGCCGCGAAGAAAGCCGGCCGCGAGACCAGCCAGGGCATCGCCATCTTCGTCACCTCGCCGGACGCCAAGTCCGCCGCGGGCGTGGTCGTGGAGTGCGAGACCGACTTCGTGGCGCGCAACCAGGACTTCATCGCCATGGTGAAGTCGGTGGCACAGGCGGTGCTCGACAACCCGTGCGGGTGCTCGGGCGTGTGCACCATCGAGAAGCCGCTGGAGGTCAAGGCCGGCGACACGACGATCGGCGGCGTGCTGGAAGCGTCCATCGCGGTGATCCGCGAGAACATCCAGCTTCGCAAAGCGGTGTGCGCCAAGACCGACAAGCAGTTCGCGGTCTACAACCACCACGACCTGAAGAAGGCCGCTCTGGTTGAGATCGAGGGCACGGCCACGAACCTCGGCGAGATCGGCAACAAGACCGCGACCCAGGTGATCGCCTTCCAGCCGCGCTACGTGCGCCGGGAGGAGGTCTCGAAGGATGTCATCGATCACGAGATCGAGATCGAGGCCGCTCGCGCCGTGAACGAGGGCAAGCCCGAGGCTCAGGCCGCGAAGATCGCGCAGGGCCGCGTGCAGAAGGAGTTCTTCCAGACGCAGGTGCTGCTCGAGCAGATCTACTGGGAGAACCCGAAGGAAAAGACCAGCGACGCGATCGCCGCTCTGGCGAAGGCCGGGAACGGCACCGCGAACGTGGTCGGCTTCACCCGCATCGCGGTAGGTGAGGAATAGGCGATGAGTGAGTCGGTTGCATACCCGCGCGTCGTGCTGAAGATTAGCGGCGAGGCGCTCGCCGGACCCGACAAAACGGGTCTGCACACCGACACGCTCAACTACATCGCGCAGGAGGTCGCGGCCGTGCACGGGGCGGGGGTGGAAACCGCCATCGTCGTGGGCGGCGGCAACCTCCTGCGTGGAGACGTTTTTAGCAGGCAGGCGGGCATTGAGCGAGGCGTGGCCGACCAGATGGGGATGCTGGCGACCATGATGAACGCGCTCGCCCTGCAGTCCGCCATCGAGGGACGCGGCGTGCCAACGCGCGTGCAGAGCGCCGTGGTCGCCTCGCAGGTCGCCGAACCGTTCATCCGCCGCCGGGCCATCCGTCACCTGGAGAAGGGGCGCGTGGTGGTCTTCGCCGGCGGTACCGGCAACCCGTACTTCACCACCGACACGGCCGCCGTCCTGCGGGCGCTCGAAATCGGGGCGTCGTGTCTCCTGAAGGCCACGAAAGTGGACGGGGTATATGACAAAGACCCGATGAAGTTCGGTGACGCGAAGCGCTATCAGAGGTTAAACTACACCGAGGCGATCGAGAAGCGGTTGGGGGTCATGGACCAGACCGCGTTCACGATGTGCCGCGAGCATCGCCTACCCGTCATCGTCCTCGACGTAAACCACGAGGGTTACATGCTGAGGGCGGTCAGGGGCGAGGCTGTTGGGACACTCGTCACAGGAGATTGAGCGATGAAAGAGATCCTTCAAGAGGCTGAGCGCCGCATGAAGCAGGCCGTCGAAGCCACCGTCCACGACTTCAGCCACATCCGCACCGGACGCGCGAACCCGACGGTGCTTGAACCGATCGTGGTGATCGCCTATGGCGCCGAAATGGCGATCAACCAGGTGGCGAACATCAGCATTCCCGAGCCGCGCCAGCTCATGATCACGCCCTATGACAAGAACATGCTGGGCACGATCGAAAAGGCGATCCAGAAGAGCGACCTGGGCGTGAACCCCGTCAACGACGGTCAGAACCTGCGCATCAACTTCCCTCCAATGACCGAGGAGCGCAGGAAGGAACTCGTCAAGCAGGTGAACCACCGCACCGAGGATGGGTGCGTGGCCGTGCGCAACGTGCGCCGCGACGCCCTGCACCGGATGGAGGTCAAGGAGAAGGCGAAGGAGGTTTCCGAGGACGACATGAAGGCCTTCAAGCTGAAGATCCAGGACCTCACCGACAAGTACGTGGCCGAAGTCCAGAACCAGCGAAAGAAGAAAGAAGACGAGTTGATGGCGATTTGACCCCGTCACCCAAGCGCCCGCAGCCTCAGCCCGTCAACGACACCCAGAAGAGGGCGCTCGAGGCGGGCATCGACCTCAACCGCATGCCCAAGCACGTGGCCTGCATCATGGACGGCAACGGGCGTTGGGCGCAGCGGAAGGGTCTGCCACGGCTGGTCGGGCACACGCAGGGTTACCGCACGCTTCGCGACGTTCTACTGAGCGCCGACCAACTGGGGATCCGCTTCCTCACGGTTTACGCCTTTTCCGCAGAGAACTGGCGACGCCCGAAGGACGAGGTAAGCGGGCTTTTCAAACTGATCGCCGAGGCCGCGCGCAAGGAGCTGCGCGGCCTCGTTTCCAACAACGTCCGGGTGCTCGTCGCCGGGCGTACCGACGAACTCCCAGAACCCCTTCGCGCGGCGTTGCTCGACATGGTCGAGACCACTCGGGACAACACGGGCATCACCTTCGTCTTGGCCGTCAACTACGGCGGACGTGCGGAGATCGTCGACGCCGTGAAGGCTCTCATCCGCGAGGGCGTCGAGCCGGGCTCCGTGACCGAGGAGGCGTTGGCCAAGCGCCTTTACTGCCCCGAGCTGCCCGACCCCGACCTGATGATCCGCACCGCCGGCGAGATGCGCTGGAGCAACTTCCTCATCTGGCAGTCTGCATACGCCGAGCTGTTCGTCACCGAGGCCACGTGGCCCGAGTTCAACGAGGCCGAACTGATCCGCGCGGTCAAGCAGTACCAACAGCGCGTGCGCAAGTTCGGCGGTTTGGCCTAGCTTCCTCTCTTCCCCCCTGCCGGCGGTAATATGCCGCGCATGCAATGTCAACCGCTCGCGATGCTCGGCGCCCTGTCTGTGGGCCTGCTCGCCACGGCTTCGTGCGTGCATGCCGCTGCGCCTTCGCGCTCGGAGGATGCGATGGAAAGCCAACCCAAAACCGTGGACGTGACGTTCGAAGGCGCCGGAGGGATGAAGCTCAGCGGCAAGTTGCTGCTCCCGGCGGGCGAGGGCCGGTTCGCCGCCGTGCTACTGTTGCCCGGCAGCGGCCCCACCGACGGCGACGGAAACCAACCCGGGCTTGAAACCAACGTACTGAAGCTCATCGCGGAGCGCTTGGCCGCCGAGGGCGTGGCCTCCTTACGCTTTGACAAGCGCGCGGTGCGGCGCTACGCCGCCGAGTGGCCCAAGGACCTCGGGCAGATTGGGGAGTTCTTCTCGTGGGACAACCACATCGGCGACGGCATGGGCGCCTGGCGGTGCATGTCGGCGCGCCCGGAGGTGGACCCCAAGCAGTGCGCCATCCTCGGCCACAGCGAGGGCGGGCTGCTCGCCCTGAGCATGGCCGCCAAGGCCAAGCCGGCAGCGATGGTGCTCGTGGCGACCCCGGGCCGCAACCTGATGGACGTGATCGACGAGCAGATCGAGCGGATGGCGACGATCCAGGGAGCCCCTCCGGAGACGGTCAAGGCGCTTGTCGAGGAGAACAGGGCCGCGGAGCGCTTCGTGCTGGAGCACGGCAAGGCGCCCGAGAAGATCTCGCCCGGGCTGGCGCCGCTCTACAACGTCTCCGCGGTGCGGATGCTGCAACAGGTCTTCGCGCTCGAACCGCAGAAGGCGGCCCAGAAGCTGACCTGCCCGGTGCTCGTGGTCAACGGCGCCAAAGACATCCAGATCAGCCCGGAACGGGATGCCAAGGCGCTGTTCGCCGCACTCGGCAAACGCCATAACGGCAAGCAGGAGCTGTACGTCGTGCCCGGGGCGAGCCACTGCCTGAAGGGCGTGAGCAGCGACACCGACCCGGGGTTCTCCGGGCCGGTGCTCCCCGCTGCGCTCAAGAAGATCGGCTCTTGGGCGAAGGCGACGCTCGGCGCGGGCGGCTAGGGTTTTCGGTAGAAGATCACCTGCGACTCGGTCCAGTGCGTGGGCTTCATGTGGTCCCCGCGCTCCTTGTTCAGGTACGGCGCGAGTTCATACTCAATACGCGCCGTACCGCCGCGCTTGACCAGCTTGCTCGCATCCACCACCCACGGCGCCACCACGTCGCCCGGCGCCCAGCCGGCGCGGCAGAACTTCCAGGTGCCGCTTTGCGGGCGGAGCGGGTTGAGGTAGACGTCGGTCTTCCAAAGCAGGTTCTCGAACGGCGTCCCGTTGATCCGCAGCGTGCGCTTGATCGGCATGAACTCCGCCGCGTTGTCGGTGTTCGGGTCGCCGCCGTGGCCGGTCACCACCGTGCGCACCTTGGTCTTCCAGGCGTCCTTCGGTACCTGCACATCCATAGGCACGTAGAAGCTCGAAACCGGCAGGTCGGGGTTGCCGATCTCGGGCTGCCCGCTCCAGAGGTTCTGCACCTTGTAGGCGATCGCGTCGGACTTGCCGGGGTAGAAGTCGAAGCCCACACTCACGAGCCAACCCGTGCCGTAGGTCTCGCACCAGTGGCGCATGGCGCGCCTGCCGCGAAGCAGCGAGCGGAAGTCGGTGACGTCGACCTTCCAGGTGTAGCCGCGCCGGTAGGGGGTGATGTACCGCAGCACCTCGAAGCGTTCGCCGCGTTCGTCGAACAGGTAGACGGCGGCCATGCGATCCCAACGGTCAAAGCCGTCCTTGGGCTCGGCCAGGGTGAGCGTGCAGATGATGCGCCCGTAGGCGTCCGTGTTCTCGGGGAACTGCACGGTCGCCTCGTGGGCATGGTGGGCGCCGTCGTTCAGTACGGCGTCGAAGGCCTGCACGTGCAGCGGCTTGGGCGCCTGCTTGGCCGGACGCGAATAGGTCACCTTCACGTCCTTCAGGTCGCACGTGGCGACGGACTTGGTCGTTCGTCCGCCGAACGCCGCGCGACAGCGGTAAGGCAGCAGTTCCGGCACGAAGAACCGGTCGTATACGGCGGCGCCCGCGACCCGCACCGTCACCTCGGAGCCTCCGACCACCTCGCGGAGTTCGACGTCGACCGGCACGTAGCCCTTGCCGCGGAACTCAACGGGCGAAAGACGGTTGGCAACCTCCACGCCGTTCCAGTGCAGCGACACCTCGCGCTCGGGCTGACCGTCGATGTTGCCGTCCGGCCCGAACATCTGGTCGGTTTTGGGGTTGTGGATGTCGAAGGCGACGGCGAATGCACCCGGCAGGTTCGGCTCTTCCCAGAGCGGCTGCGTCTGCACCGGGCCGGACTCGCCGTACGCGGCGACGGGAAGCAGGGCGAACGCCACCCCTTCCCCACCCTCGTTCAGGCTCATCGACCATCGGGCGCGGACCCGCGAAAAGGGACCGCCCTCGGGGGCGCGATAGGCGATCGCCGCGGAGACGTCCGCGGCGGAATCGAGGAGGCGCACCTCTCGCCCGGCGATCTTGGGCAGGTGCGAAGGCGACGACGAAGACGGGTCAGGTCCGCCGGCGGCAAAGGCCGCCAGCAGGAACGCCGCTGTGAGAAGCGTCATGCACGAGACTATACCGAGGCGGAGGACGCCTCGTACACCTCGTCGTGCTCGGACTCAAAGGTACCGTAGTAGTACGGCGTCTTCGATTCGAACTCGCCGGCGCAGGTGTCGACCATCTTGAAGACAGGCTGCACTTTGAGCTTCGCCACCATCTCGGCGCAGTAGGTGCGCATCGCCCACACGGGGTCGCTCTGCGGGTACTTGGCGAGGAACTCCTCGGACAGACCGTCGGCCTGCCGCGCACTCTTGAGGTCCCGCTTGAACTCGCGGGTGATGCCGAGGATCGACTCGACGGTGGGCGAGGGGTAGCCGATGATGAAGGCGTCGTGAACCGCTTGGCTCATCGCCTCTTGGTCATTCGCGAGTTCCTGCAGCGTCACCAGCCGGTGCTCGACGTCCAGAAGGAACCTGAGCTTGCGGAGGAACCAGCGGTCGACGTGGCTGAGCCGGTTGATCTCGTCGGGGCTCCAGCCGCGACGGATCGCCTCGCAGATGGCCCAAAGGCGCTCATCGCTGGGAAGGGCGACCTCTTTGCGGAGCTGGTCGTCCGACATCGGGGGCAGCACGTCGCCGTTGCCGTTGGTTCCGCCCTGGAACCGGGGGTGCCGGAGGTCCTTGCGCTTGATCTCCAGCCCGCGAACCGCCTTCATGAGGGCGGATTCGAAGGTGCGGTCGATGGCCATCACCTCGCCGGTGGCCTTCATTTGGGTGCCGAGGCTGCGGTCGCCGGAGCCGAACTTGTCGAACGGCCAGCGCGGGATCTTGACCACGCAGTAGTCGAGCGAGGGCTCAAAGCAGGCCTTGGTGGTCTTGGTGACCATGTTGTCGATCTCGTCCAGGGTGCGACCGACGGCGATCTTGGAGGCGACGCGGGCGATCGGGTAGCCGGTGGCCTTGGAGGCAAGCGCCGACGAGCGCGAGACGCGCGGGTTGACCTCGATGACGTAGTAGTCGAACGACTCGGGGTTGACGGCAAGCTGTACGTTGCACCCGCCCTCGATGCCCAGCGCCTGGATGATCTTGAGGGAGGCCGTGCGGAGCATGTGGAACTCGATGTCGCTCAGCGTCTGGGAGGGAGCGACGACGATGGAATCGCCCGTGTGGACGCCCATCGGGTCGAAGTTCTCCATGTTGCAGACGGTGATGCAGTTGCCGTGGCCGTCGCGCATCACCTCGTACTCGATCTCCTTCCAGCCAAGCAGGCTGCGCTCGACCATGAGCTGGCTGCGCATGGAGAGCTTGAGCCCCTTGCGTCCGATCTCCCAGAGTTCGTCGCGGTCGTGGGCGATGCCACCGCCGGTACCGCCCAGGGTATAGGCGGGACGAACGATGCTCGGATATGGCACGATGTCCAGGATCGCCTCGAGTTCGTCGTCGCTTTCGACGATCCAGCTTTCGGGCACAGGCTCCTTGATCTCGCGCATCAGGGCGCGGAAGAGCTCGCGGTCCTCCGCTTTCGCGATGGCATCGAGCGGCGTGCCGAGCAGTTTGACGCCGTACTTGTCGAGAATGCCCATCTGGGCAAGCTGGGAGGCGAGGTTGAGGCCGGTCTGTCCGCCGAGCGTGGGGAGAAGCCCCTGGGGCCGCTCCTTGGCGATGACCCGCTCGCAGAACTCGATGTTGAGCGGCTCGATATAGACCGCGTCGGCCATGTCCCCGTCGGTCATGATGGTGGCCGGGTTGCTGTTGACCAGCACCACGCGGTAGCCCTCCTCTCGAAGGCTCCGGCAGGCTTGGGTTCCGGCGTAGTCGAACTCAGCGGCCTGGCCGATGACGATCGGCCCCGAACCTATGACGAGGATGGTTTCCAACTTGCCACTCACTTCAGCATCTGCTCCACGAACTGCACGAAGTACTTGCGCGAATCCCAGGGACCCGGGGCCGCTTCGGGGTGGTACTGAATGCTGGACGCCCGCTCTCCCTTGACGCGGATGCCCTCGACGGTGCCGTCGTTCAGGTTGAGGTGGGTCACCTCGCCGCCGTTGACGGCCAGCGAGTCGGGGTCGACCGCGTAGCCGTGGTTCTGCGAGGTGATGGTGACGGTTCCATCGTCCAGGTCCTTGACCGGGTGGTTGGAGCCGCGGTGCCCGAACTTCAGTTTGAAGGTTTGGGCCCCGACCGCGCGCGACAGCATCTGGTTCCCGAGGCAGATGCCGAAGATCGGCTTCCTCCCGACAAGCTGGCGGACGGTGTCGACGACCGGTCCGAGCCGGTCGGGAGAGCCGGGCCCGGGCGATAGCAGGATCCCGTCCGGCTCCCAGCCCAGCACCTCGTCGGCGCTGGTGGTGGCGGGCAGCACGATGGAGCGCACGCCGAGGGCGGCAAATCGGCGGAGGATGTTGTACTTCACCCCGCAGTCGATCACGGCCAACGTGGCTCTGTAGGCGCCCGCCGGCGATGTGATCGGCTCCCTGCCCTCGATCCCCCAGGCGTACGGCGCCTTGGTGGTCACGGTGTAGACGAAATCGATCTCGTCATAGCTCTTCGCGGAGCGAAGCCTGGCGAGCGCCTCTTGGGGATCGCCCGTGGTGATCAGGCCCATGGTTACGCCGCGAGAACGGAGGCGTTTGGTCAGGGCGCGGGTGTCCACGCCCTCGATGCCGACCATGCCGCGCTCGATCATGAGCTCGGCCAACGAGCGCGTCGAGCGCCAGTTGGAGGGGCAATCACAGGCTTCGCGCACCACGATCCCCGAAGGCTGCAGGCGGTCCGACTCGAAATCGTCGTCGTTGATGCCGTAGTTGCCGATGAGGGGATAGGTGAAAAGGACAATTTGACCGGCGAAACTGGGGTCGGAGAGAACCTCCTGATAACCCGTCATACCGGTGCAGAAGACGACCTCGCCGGTCGTTTCCCCGACGGCGCCGAGGGCCCTACCCTCGACCACCGTCCCGTCGCTAAGTACAAGGTGGGCGGTCAACTTAGTCTCTGTTGGGCCACAAGCGACGTGACCCTTCGGAGGATACCAGACGATCCCGGCCACAACGGGTCGCCACCGGGTCCGTAAGCCCCGGACTTCAGTTGATTTGGAAAGCGTCTTGGGCCTTGAGGACTTCGCCCACCATCACGTCGCGGATGGCCCCAAACTGCTCGGTAGGCAGGCCAATCGCTTGGGCCACTTCCGCGTCGACCTCGAGGCCGCCGACGAACTGGTTGTTCGTGAAGCCGCACTGGTGCGCCAAGACGTTCGCGGCCGAGATATAGCAGGTGGTCTCGTAGTAGTCGCCGTCCATCACCGGTTCGTGGTGGTAGCGCAGGGCGTTGTGGACGAGCGGCGCGAGGTTCCACTTGCGGGCCAGCAGCGCGCCCACCTCGGCGTGGTTGAAGCCTAGCACCTCGGTCTCGGCTTCGTGGAGTGGGATCAATTTGGTGGCGGCCATCTCCAGCACGATGTCGAAGTCCGACGGCATGAAACGTTCGAGCACCAGCATCCCCACGTCGTGCATCATGCCGGCGCAGTAGAGCTCCTCCGCCTTCGATGGGAGGCGGATCCGGCCCAAGATGCGCCCCGCCGTGGCGGCCGCCAAACAATGGCGCCAGTACTCGACCTTGACGAACCGCTGGCTTTGCTGCCGTCCCGAGACCATCTGCTGGAACGCCACGCCCACGACGAGCGACCGGATGGCGTTCATGCCGAGAAAGGCGATCGCCCTGCCGACGGTGGAGACGTTTTGCGAGCCGTAATAGGCGGAGTTGGCGACGCGAAGCACCTTCGCGGTGATCGCGGGGTCCCGCTCGATCACCTTCTCCATATCGCGGGTGGACGTGTTCGGATCGTCGGCGAGCCGCAAAACTTGGCTTACCGCCTGCGGAAGTACAGGCAGGTTCTCGCTTCGGGATAGCCGTATCTCAAGGCTCGAAAGGTCCACAGCAATAATATTGGCACTTGCGGCAGGACGGCGTTACGGCCAACGGCAAAAGAGCCCCCGGACCACCCGGGCCTGTCCGGTACCGGTCCGACGCATTGCCCAAGTATGGGGTATAGTTCACGTCCCTTGTTCTTCAGGAAAGCCCGAAAAGGGCCTACATCCTGGAACGCAAGGCGGGGACGGACCGTTTTCGCCAGTGGAGTCGTGTTGGCTAGCGACCAAGGCGCGGTTCAACGACGACCGTTGTTCCCGCGCCGTATGTAGCCGCATTCGGGACGATGCCGAAGCCGCAGTTCTACTACCGATCGATCTTCATCTCCGACGTGCATCTGGGCGCCGCCGGGTGCAAAACGTCGCAGGTGCATGAGTTCCTGCGGGTTGCGCAGTCCGACTACCTCTACCTGGTGGGCGACATCATCGACGGCTGGGTGATCCGCAAGTCCGGCAAGTGGACCCAGGCGCATACGGACGTGGTCGGCACGTTGCTCGACAAGACCAAGCGGGGCGTCATCGTCCGCTACACCCCCGGCAACCACGACGCGTTCCTTCGCCGGGTGGACGGCTTCAGCCTTGGCAACATCGCGATCGCCAACAGCTTCGTCCACGTGACCGCGGACGGGCGTCGCATGTTGATCACCCATGGCGACTCGTTCGACAAGTACGTCACCAAGATGCGGCCGGTGGCCTTCCTCGGCGCGTGGGTGTACGAGTTCGTCACGGTGACGAACCGGCGCGTCAACGACGTCCGCGCCCGCTTCGGGTGGGAGCCGATCGATTTCTGCTGCGGTCTGAAGACGCGCGTCAAGGCCCTGATCAAGCGCTTCAGCAACCACGAGGAGGCGCTGGTGGAGAGCGCAACCGCCGAGGGGTGCGACGGGGTGATCTGCGGCCACGTCCACCGCCCCACGGTGGACGTAGCGCCGGGCTCTCCCTGCTATCTGAACACCGGCGACTGGGTCGAGCACTGCACCGCCGTGGTCGAGCACTACAACGGCGAGCTGGAGTTGGTCTCCTGGAGCGACCTGGAGCGCGAGTTGAGCGCGTGCGCGGTCGAACCGTCGGCGGCCAGTCCCTTCTTGATGTGAGCCCGGAGCGGCGCACTTCGCGATCGCGCTTGCGGCAAAACGTTGGTAAGATCCCCTATGGCAGGAGCCCAGCGGACACGCATCGCCGGTGATGCGCCAGTGCCCCGATGATGTCGATCGTCGATGCCAGGTTGGCAACGTTGCGTTGGCCCGCGAGCAACTGACTGCAGTGCTTGACGCAGAGGCGAGACCATATGAGACCAAGCGGCAAGGTTCGCAGCGCCGTTCGGCCGCCCTTCTATCGGGTGGTACACGATCGCGCGCGAAACGAGGACATCATCGAGACCAGCCTGACCGGGGCAGCCCTACTCGGCCTTCCCTGGCTTAACAAGGGCACCGGTTTCACCCGCGCGGAGCGGAAGGAGTTCGGGCTTGTCGGCCTTCTTCCACCGCACGAAATGACCCTGGACCAACAGATGGAGCGGGTCCGGCAGGGCTACCTGCGCGAGCAGACCGACCTGGACCGGAACATCTTCCTCAACTCGCTCCACGACCGCAACGAGACGCTCTTTTTCAAGCTCCTTCAGGCGCACATCACCGAGATGATGCCGATCTACTACACGCCGGTGGTGGGCGAGCAGGTTCGGCAGTACAGCCACGTGTACCGGCGCGCGAGGGGCATCTACATCAGCTACGAATTGCGCCACGAGATCGACGCGATCCTCGACAACTGGGCTCACCCGAACGTGGACGCGATCTGCGTGACCGACTCCGAGGCGATCCTGGGCATCGGCGACCAGGGCCTTGGCGGCATGGGCATCCCCGTGGCGAAGCTCGTGCTCTACACGCTTTGCGCCGGAGTCAACCCGATGGGGTTGATGCCGGTTGAGCTCGACGTCGGCACCAACAACCAGGAGCTGCTGGACGACCCGCTCTACCTGGGCTGGCGGCACGAGCGGCTTCGGGGCGCCGAGTACGACGAGTTGATCGACCTGTTCGTGCAGGCTGTGAAGCGCCGCTACCCGGGCGTGCTGCTGCACTGGGAGGACTTCGGCAAGCTCAACTCGCGGCGGCTGCTGGACAAGTATCGCAACGAGATCTGCTCGTTCAACGACGACATCCAGGGCACCGCGGCCGTCACGCTCGCGGCGTTGATCAAGGCGGTCGAGATGGCCGGCAGCCGCTTCCGCGACCAACAGGTCGTGGTCTTCGGCGCGGGTACCGCCGGGATCGGCATCTCGGACGAGATCGTGAGCACGATGATGCGCGAGGGGCTGATGGAGCCCGAGGCGCTATCCCGCATGTGGTTGCTGAACAGCAAGGGGCTTGTCACGTCGGAGAGCCAAGGCCTGGAGTACTTCCAGAAGCGGTACGCCCTGCCGATCGAACGCACCCGGAGTTGGAAGCTGGAGACGCCCGGGAAGATCACGCTTCATGACGTGGTTCACAACGTGCACCCGACCATCCTGATCGGCACATCCACCCAGCCGGGAGCGTTCACCGAGGAGTTGGTGCGCACGATGCACGCGCGCACGCCGAGGCCGATCATCTTCCCGCTCTCCAACCCCTACAGCAAGTGCGAGGCCACGCCGGAGGACCTGCTCCGCTGGACGGACGGTCAGGCCCTGATCGCGACGGGCACGCCGTTCCCGGAGATCACGTACAAGGGCAAGCACATGCGGGTCGGGCAGTGCAACAACGCGTTCGTCTTCCCTGGCCTGGCCTTGGGGACCATCGTCGCCAAGGCGAAGGCGATCACCGACGGGATGATCACCGCCGCCGGCCGCGAGTTGGCCGCTTGGACGCCGACCACCATCGACCCCAACGCAGCGCTTGTCCCGACGTTGGACGACGTGATCCCGATCTCGCACCGCGTCGCGATCGCCGTCGCGATCGAGGCGATGCGCGAAGGGGTGGCCGAGCGGGTGTCGGTCGAGGAGCTGGAGCACCGGATCGAGGCGAAGAAATGGCCGGGTCGGTACTACGCCTACCGGCTCGTGGACCGCTCGGGCGGACCCGACGTGGCGTAACGCGAAACGAGGAGTCGCCCTTGGGGCGCCCGCTCCCTGGCCGGAGCGGGCGCCCTCGTTTTGACGCGGCGGGAGCGTATCGTATTTGAAGCGCTCGCTCGGCCCACGTATGAGTACAATCACCACGGCAGCTTTGCTTGCCGAGGGATAACATGAAACCCGTCAAGCTTTTGACTTTAGCAGCGTTGAGCTTGCTGTTGGGCGTCGCCGGTTGTGGGCCGAGCCCTGCGCCGACCGGCAAGGCCGGCTCGGAAGGGATAGCCGGCGGCGAGGTGAAGGGCGACCTGGAGGTCGCCTGCTTCCAGGGAGGATTCGGTATAGACTTCTTCCAGGCCGGGGCCAAGGAGTTCGAGAAGCAGAACCCCGGCGTGCATGTGAAGGTGGATGGCAACCCGCGAATCTGGGAGCAGCTCCGTCCGCGCTTCGTGAGCGGCAAGGCGCCCGACCTGGTGTGGCCCGGCTGGGGCCTGGACCACTGGTCGCTCATCTACGAAGGCCAACTCATGCCCTTGGACGCGGCGCTCGATTCGCCCGCAGCCGACGGCAAGGGCCATTGGCGCGACACGTTCGAGCCGTCGCTGCTCAAGTTGGGCCAGTACGAGGGCAAGCAGTACGTCCTTCCCTACTTCTTCAACGTACTCGGTTGGTGGTACGACCCGAACGTCTTCGCCAAGAACGGTTGGACGCCGCCCAAGACGTATGAGGAGCTGCTGGCTCTTTGCCCGAAGATCAAGGCCAAGGGGATCGCGCCGATCACCTACGAGGGCAAGTACCCGTACTACATGATCGTGGGCTTCCTCTATCCGTGGGCGCTCTCCGCCGGCGGGGTGCAGGCGATCGACGACGCGCAGAACCTCGTGCCGGGGGCGTGGAAGTCCCCTGCGATGCTCAAAGCCGCGAGCATGATCGCCGAGCTTCGCGACAAGGGCTTCTTCCAGCAGGGGGCGATCGGCATGTCGCACACCGAATCGCAGACCGAGTTCCTACAGGGCAAGGCGGCGATGATCCCGTGCGGGACCTGGCTCTACTCCGAGATGAGCAAGGTGATGCCGCCCAACGCCAAGATGGAGTTCATGCTGCCCCCGGTCCTCGCGCAGGGCAAGGGCGACCCGACGGCGGTCAGCATCGGCATCGAGCCCTGGATGATCCCGAGCAAGGCCAAGAACCCGGCCGCCGCGATCGCATTCTACAAGTACCTGACGTCGCTCCCGAAGGCCAAGGAGTTCGTGGAGGCCAAGGGCACCCTGATGGGGATCAAGGGCAGCGACCAGGCCAAGCTGCCCGCCTACCTCACGCAGGCCGCCAAGGCGTTCCGCGAGAGCAAGACGGTGTGGGCGATCCAGTACCGCGAGTGGTACCCGCCCTTCGAGAAGGAGACCGAGGACGCGATGACCGCGCTCCTGAACGGCCAGGCGACGCCGCAGCAGTTCTGCGACCGTTGCGAAGCCGCGGCCGAGAAGCTCCGAAAGGACACGAACACGCCGAAGCACAAGGTCGTCCGCTAACCAGCGGCCCGGAAAAACAGAAGCCCCCTGGCGCCGAGCGCCCAGGGGGCTTTGTTTTCGTCCGGCTGCAGACTAATGGAACGACTTGCCCATGTCCACCGAGGCGGCCCGCACGGCCTTCTTCTCATAGCGGGAGGTGGCGATGAGCCCCTGGAGCATCGCTTCGTACCCCGCGCCATCCAGGGGTAGTTCGATGGTCTGCTCCGTCCGGGCGGACCAGAT
>CAZIIS010000048.1:0-8039 GCA_964539295.1 uncultured Fimbriimonadaceae bacterium
TCGGATCATGTTCCGCGCCCGAAACGAACACGCCACCTCCCGACGGCTTGTTCGGATCATGTTCCGCGCCCGAAACGAACACGCCACCTCCCGACGGCTTGTTTGCTTGCTTGCTCCCCAAGAAGATGTCGACAGGCTTGCCGGTTGCCATGCAAAGCGGCGATTGCGCCAGGAAGACCTGTTCATTTCCAGGCTTTACGCCAAACCAAGCAGCGGCGCGCGCCCAGCGTCCCGTTTCATAGAGGACCCGCTTCCCCGGCACAAGGTACACATGCACGCCGCTTGGCGTGACTGCGTCGAACGGAGCGCCCTCCCAAACCAGTTCGAAACGGGGGACGCCGGGCGCCGGACGGGAAGCGGCTGACGGCAGCGGGACCAATTTGAACCCGTTCACCTTGATGTACTCCGTATGCTCGCTGAACTCGGCGAGCTTGAGGAACGTCTCGACGTGCTTCATGCCCTGGGCGAACGGAACCAACTCCGATACGGAAAAGGACTCCGGGTCACGCACGAGCCATGGCGCGGCGTAACCGGTACATAGTGCGGGAGTCCACGTGGAGCGGCCAAACCGGGTCCACAACGAGTACTGGTGCGCAGGGTTCAGTTCTCCACTGAGGCGTACCCCTAGGTTCATTCGTGGAAGTTCATCGCCATGACCAGCGTCCAGGTATGGCGTGGCCGTTGCTCGGAGTGGCCCGAGCGTTCCCGAAGAAACGGTTTTCCGTTCATCGAACCGTTGGCGCTTTGGCGCAGGGAGCGGGGCGAGGCTCCACCTGCCGAGTTCCTTTTCACCACGAACGATCGCGATCGCCGAGTGGACGTACTGCGGACCGTAGCCCGTTGGTATGCGAGCGTAGCAGATGTCGGAACCGTCGGGGGGGCTGGGGCGTCCGAGGGACAACCGTTGCCGGTCGCCGTTCTGGGCGATTAAAACCGCCGAGAGTCCTCCTTCAACCGGGTTCGCGTCCGCGCGCCAGACGACGGTGCAGGCCGTTTTCCGCGCCAACGTACTCCAGAAAGAGGAGTGATCGATCTTTGCGACCTCGGCGTCCTGGCCCTCGATTGCCCGTAACAAGGTGAAGCCACCCTGCGGGCCGGGCGAGTCGGCTACTTTATCCGATTGCATCGGTCCAGGATTGGCGGAAGTCGCTGGTTCCAGTGCAGCGGCCGCCGCGCCGACGGGATGGGCTCGTCGAGACAGAAGCCAGGAACCGGCCAACAGCAATACAACGACACCGGCTACGCCGGCCACAAGTGCAACGTTGCGTTTCATGGCACTAGACCAAGTCTACAGCGGGTTTGTCCCGAAATCGTGTTGGGCCTAGAGCAAATAGTGGATGGAAATCGCTAATCCGCTAAACCTTTCCTTGCTCCATGTGCTTTGCCTGGGACGAAGCGCCCTACGCACGTCTTGCCTGGCGATCGCCCATCGAGCGTTCCCGGGCGGGCGTCACCGCCTGTCCTTCGCCGCGATGGCGTCGAGGGTGTAGGTGTAAGTCGTGTTCGGCGGCCACTGGTGGGGGAAGGCCCAGGGCGTCTTTCCCGGCCGTAGGGGCGCCACCACCCGAAATGTCGGCTCACCGAGGTACGCCTTCTGACAGAACTCCAAGTCGATGGGTGGCAGGCGCAAGCCGTCGGCGGGCCGTAGGCGACGGAACGTGATCGAAACGTTGAACTGGCGCGCGCCTCCCTGGATGAAGGAGTCGGAATAGCCCACGGCGCCGCTTCGCGGCTCCCGCGCGAGTACCGACAACTCGACCGGTTTGCCAGTGACTCGGCACAGCGGCGACCGCTTCAGGAACACGCGGTCGTCCTTCGGGGTTACGTTCACAAGGAACAACACCGAGACCTCGGAAGAGTCGCCCATGAGGTAGGTGTGGTCCATGTCGATGCTGTACTGGACCCCGTCGGGGGTGACTCCTTGACGCTGGGAGGCCGGCAGCATCACCTTCAGCCAACTGCCTGTGTGCCCTCTGTCCGGCGGCATCTCGGCAAGAGACGCGTCGTGGACGGTGACGGTCTCCTTGCGGGACTCTGTTTCCTCAAGCCGCACGGCGGCTTCGATCCAGTCCATGTCCTTGGCGAACGGCGCCCACCACGCATAACCGATCTTGTCCATGCGGGCCATGTCGTAGGTGAGAACCGCCTGGTTTCCCGCCATCCGGCTCCAGGTCGAGCCGAGCAACCTCGCCTTGAGGTTGTAGTCGCGCCCGGGGCTGGGCTTGCCCTGCAGGCGCAGGTTCAGGTCGATCGCCTCCGACTGGCCGAACGACGCGGGGTACCAAACCGGCGACACAGAAACCCGGAACCGACCGAGTTTGCCCGTCAGCGGGGTCTTGTCGGACTCGCCCAGGCGCCGTTGGGCCTTTGGGGAGCGGCGCCAGTTGCCACCGGCCGTGCTCCCGGCCTTCCCTCACGATGGCGATGCTTGAGTGCTCGAACTCGGGGCCATAGCCGTTCGGTATCCGCGCGCAGACGCGCATCGGCTGGCGCGCGTCGTTGGCGGCCTCCAGCGGAAGCACCTGTCGGCGTCCGTTCGCCCCGATGAGCACCGCCTGGAACCGCTGGTGGCCGTAGGAAAACAGGGCGAAGTCGTGGCCATCGATCTTCAATGGGGGCCTCCACACGACCGTTTGGGCCGTTCCGAGCCTGGTCGTCGGGCGGAACTCAAGCCGGGCGCCGTTGGGGCCGCCATCGCTTTCGCCGGGGCGGACCTCCACCAGAGAGAAGCCGCTTTGCGTCTTCTTGGAGGCGGTGTCGGAAGTGACGTATCGTTCGACCCAAATGGCATGCCCGGCCCAAATCAGGACGCCCAACGCGACGAGGGCGTAACCGCCGGCCCACAGGAATCCGGCGCCGCGTTTCAACGACGCGCTCCGGGCTCGGAAACCTTGGTTGGGTCGAAGGCACACCCGAGAGGTTCGAAGTTGTCAAACAGTGGGAACGGCACTTGAACGTCGCGAACCGGGCCGACGAACCGCGCCGTGGACTCGCGCAGGAGGGCAGACTGGGTGACCACCAGCTTGAGGGTGGGCAGCGGTCCCGGCTTCGAGTACTTGGGGTCGATCTTGCCCGACGGCGCCGTGCCGACCTTGCCCTTGGACCCCGGGACCACGCTCATCAGCGTCGACCCAGCGTTCAGCCCATCCGGGCCGCTTACGCTGAGCCAAAGGCTGACCGGCTTGCCGGTTCGCCTGCAGAGCGGTGAGTCCTTCAAGAACACGGTGTCGGCGTCGGCCGAGGCGGTGACGTACAGGCTGAAAATGCCACTTTGGTAGGGCCGGCGGAACGGTTCCATGAAGATGTGGATACCGCTCGGGGTGACCGCCTGGAAGGTCCCCTTGTCCCAGACGACTTCGTATTGGTTGGGGTATTTCCCAGAGGGCCTTTCAAGCTTCAGCCCTTTGATCTTCACCACTTCGGCGTAGGTTGCCTTCTCCTCGAGCTTGGCAAACCCCTCGACCTGACTGGTCTCTTGCGCGAAGGCGATTGTTCGAGAGTAACCAGGTACGGCAGGCGGTCGCAGCATAAAGCCGCCGCCAAACTTGGGCTCAAGCTGCCGAGCCCACGACGAACGGCCGAGGCGAATGGACAACCAGTACTCGACATCGGGCTTCCAGGGGCCTTTCATGTCGAGCCCGAGGCTCAGCGCGCCAACGGTTCCGCCCTTGCTCACATACCGCATGGGCGACGCGGTCGCTTCAAAATCGCCCAGCTTGGCCTTCAGAACCGGCTTCTCGCTGTCCGCCAGTCGGCGGGCAGGCCTGGGCAGGTTCGACAGCCGCCACGTGCCGTACTCGCGGCCTTTGCCGTCCACTAGCGTGAGGCTGCAGTTGACGAACGACGGGGAGTAACCCCAGGGGATGCAAACGCCGAAGTAGCCGCCGCCGCCCGAACCGACAGGCAGGGACTGCTTGCGACCGTCCGAAGCCGTAAGGTTGGCGAAGTACGGCCGCGGAGCGTTGGGCTTGCGGTCAGCGGCCTGCTTCCATATGAGGGTGCATGCCGCGTCGACCGGTTCGAAGTATCCGTTGGACAAGAAACTGCTGCCCGGCAACGCCCGCGGGGCCCCGCGCACGATTTCGACCAACGTCAAACCGTGTTGGGTTTTTGGCGATGTGGTGGTTGGGGGGCGCATGGCCACAAAGCCATATGCCACCAAGGCAACCGCGACGACGATGCCAAGCGAACTGACAAGCGCAACATTGCGTTTCATGGGCTGTTCCCCCTGCAGCGGCATTATACGCACCGCCACAAAGGAAAACGGAAAGAAAGTGGAGTTGGCCTGTAAGCCGGATTCTGTCTTTGTGTGGCGATTTATCTAAGCGGCCAACCCGGAGGGTCGGCGGGCCACGTCATCCCCTCCCTATTTGGCCTTGCTTCCGGCGGGGTTTGCCCGGCCGCCCGGTTACCCGGAACGCCGGTGCGCTCTTGCCGCACCTTTTCACCCTTACCCCGGCAAGCCGAGGCGGTTTGGTTTCTGTGGCACTTTCCGTCGGGTCGCCCCGCCCCGGCTTGCGCCGGGCGCCGTGCCCTGTGAAGTCCGGACTTTCCTCCCCGGGCCCGAGGGCCCGGAGCCGCCACCCGGCCAACTCCAGTTCCATTGTAACGCGTTGGCGGGCGCGGGGTTCGGGATGGGCGCTGGGGTTCGGTGGCCCTGCCTCGGCGTCCTCCCCCTCCGTAGCCGAAAGCGTACGGAGGGGGTGCAGGGGGAGGCACAAGCCGAGGCGCCTAATGCGCGCGTTGTCCTTCGGACCGGGGTGCACAAGACATCACCCCGGCCACCCGGACGGGGTCGCGGAGCGGCGATGCGCGAGCCGGCAACGAAGGCGATCCGTCACGGCGCATCGGCATGGCTTTGTAGGGGCGATTCACGAATCGCCCCCGGCGTTGCCACCCAATCGTCGGGCCGGGCGAAGGAAAGGGGCGCCCAGCGAAGGGGAGGGACGCGAAGGGCGGTCGGCCGGGACGCCGGCTCTACCTCTATCCGCTGACCCCTTTCCCCTGCGGCGCCAACCCGGGTACCCGGCCGAACATTCGGGCCGCAAGGGAAAGGGGGACCCAACCGCGATTGCCGCGGCCCGGGCGAGACCACACCGCCGCTTGCGCCTAGCCGCTGGCCCGGCGCGAAGTCGGGCGCCACGGGCGATCGAGTTCGCGAAGCGCGATCGGGTTGCGCGGGTCGATCTCGATCGCCTGATGGAACGAAGCCTCGGCCTCCGAGTCGTCGCCGATCCGGCGGAGGGCTACGCCGAGCATGGCGTGTGCCTGGGCGTACCGGGTGTTGATGTCGATGGCCCGGCGAAACTCGTCGATGGCCGATTCGACCTCGTTCAGCTCAAGCAGGGTCTGTCCGTGACGGCAACGCACGTCGGCATAGCGCGGAGCCAGGCCGATCGACTTGCGATAGCACTCATCGGCCTCGCGCCACTGGCCGGCGGCGGCCAATGCGTCGGCGCGCTCGGCCAACGCGTTGGCGCTCTCCTCCTGGTCGAGGGTGATCGAGGTGAACCGCTCCAGCGCGCCCACATGGTCGCCCGCTTTGTGTCGCGCAAGGCCCTTGTTGTAAGCCGCGACGTCGAACCGCTTCTCCAGCTTCATGGCGGCGTCGATCCGCTCCAGCCCCTCCTTCCACTTGCCGTGGCCGTAGAGGAGGATGCCCTGGTGCAGCACGGCCATCGGAAACTGGGGGTTGATCTCGAGCGCGCAGGCGAGCTGCTCGGCCTCCGAGGCGGTGTCGCCGAGTCCGCGGTACGCCATGGATAGGCCAAGGCGCAGGTCGGCGAAGTGGGGTTCGATGTCGATGGCCTCCTTGAAAAGCCGCTCCGCTTCGCGGAAGTCCTGCTTGTGAAGCGCGGACCTGCCCAGGTTGGCATAGGCGGACGACATATGGCTGCGCGCCATCTGTCTGAGCGAAGGGTCGGGCTCCGCCTCCAGGCTGAGCTGGAACTCGGCGACCGCCTCGTCATATTTGCCTTGCTCGTAGGCCCTCAAGCCGCGATCGTAATGCTCGTTGCGGCCGAAGCCAAACCACTTGCTGACCAGATCCATGGAAACCTCCGGCTCCTTCTTCAGTATATAAGGCGGGGGCCCGGCGGAGGGACGGAGATGGGCGGGTCCGCCCTTGCGGCGGGCCCGCCCATCGGGCGCCAGGGACTCGAAGGCGGCGTTAGGCGGCGCGGGAGTGCAACCCGTCGATCGCGACCGGATCGCTCGGGTCGCAGATGAGCGCCTGCATGAAGGAGTCGATCGCGCCGTCCTCGTCGCCGGAACGCCGGAGCGCGGCGCCCAGCCAGGCGTGCGCGTTGGCGTACCGCGGGTGGATGGCGATAGCCTCTCGGAACGCGGCGATCGCGTCGCCGGGTTTGTCCATCTCCAGCAGGGCGCGCCCGTACCGACAGTGCACGTCGGCGAAGCGCGGCGCGATCTGCAGTGCGCGGCGGTAGAGCTCCGCGGCCTCCTCCCACTGCCCCACGTCGGCGAACTCGTCCGCCTGGCGCGCCACGATGTTGGCGTCGCGCAGGTCCTTTGGGGCGATGGCCAAGAAGCGCTCGACGGCGCCCTGGACGTCGCCCAGCAGGTGCCGTTCGAGCCCGGCCCGGTAGGCCACGCCATCCAGGTTGGGGCTGCCGGCGACGATCTCCTTGAGCGCCGAAAGGCCGTGCTTGGGGTCGCCGCCCTCGTAGGCGATGACCGCGCTCCGGAGGAGCGCCGTTAAGAACGATGGATTGATGGCGAGGGCGGCCTGAACCTGTTCGGCCTCGGACGTCCGGTCGCCCAGGCCGCGGTAGGCGTCGGCGAGCAGCATGCGGTTGTCGGCATATTCGGGGTGAAGCTGAACCGACTCCCCAAGCCATTTGGCCGCCTCGGCGAAGCGCCCGACGAGCAACTCCGCCTTGCCCAGCGCCGCGTAACACGCGGAGAGGTGCGCGCGGGCCGCCTCCACCACGCAGTAATCCGGTTCGCTCTCGATGACCGTCTGAAATCGCTCACAGGCTTTGGCGTAGTCCCCGGCTCGGAACGATCTCACCCCTTGGGTGTAAACCTTGTTGCGCCCTTGGCCGTTGCGGTCGTCACAACTCATGCTTCTACTCCCTATTTGCCATGTTCATTTTCGGCACATTGCCGCGGCATGCACAGGTGTCCGCAAACCGAGCATCCCCGGCGTCAAGCCGGTCGGCAGAAGCTGGGTGCGGCGATTTGGGATCGCTCCAGCCGCACCATTCGCGGCTCGGTTCTTCTTTTCCCTTGCGGCCCGCACTTACGGGCGGGTACCTGGGTTGGCGCCGCAGGGGAAAGGGGTCAGGGGATAGAGGTCGTGCCGGCGTTTGGGCCGACCGTCCTCTCCGTTGCTTCCGCCTGCGCCGGCGAACTCTTGCTTGGTCCTGGGATGACCCGCTGTAGTTGGGTGGCAACGCCGGGGCGATTCGTGAATCGCCCCTACGAAGCCGTGCCGGACGCCGTGGCGATCGCCCCTCCGCGGCGCCGATGTGAATCGCCATCGTTGCTGGCTCGCGCATCGCCGTTCCGCGACCCCGTCCGGGTGGCCGGGGTGATGTCTTTTGCACCCCGGTCCGGAGGACAAAGCGCACGCCAGGCGCCTCGGCTAGCGCCTCCCCCTGCACCCCCTCCGTACGCCCATGGCTACGGAGGGGGAGGACGCTGCGGCGATGCCAGAACCGCCGGCCAGTGCGCTACCCCGACAGAGGGGCGATTCGTGAATCGCCCCTACACCAGCCACGCCGCACGTCGTGGCAACCGTTTCCTCGCTTCGCACCCTACACGGCTGCGGCGCAGGCGGGTCGGACTGCGTCGCCTTCGTTCCTGGCTGACGCGTTGCCGCTCCGCGACCCCGTCCGGGTGGCCGGGGTGATGTCTTTTGCACCCCGGTCCGGAGGACAAAGCGCACGCCAGGCGCCTCGGCTAGCGCCTCCCCCTGCACCCCCTCCGTACGCCCATGGCTACGGAGGGGGAGGACGCTGCGGCGATGCCAGAACCGCCGGCCAGTGCGCTACCCCGACAGAGGGGCGATTCGTGAA
>CAZIIS010000048.1:8139-15382 GCA_964539295.1 uncultured Fimbriimonadaceae bacterium
AAACCGGACGAGCCGAACGACGGGGCGAACGGATGCAGGGCGGGGGCTGAGGGGAAGTGGCCGTCCCTAGCCGCTTGCCCGCCATTCCATTGGCCACTAGATGGGACGCGCCAAGGCGCGCGAAAGCATCGCGCTAGATCTCGAGGGTGAGCCCGTCGTACCCGACGAGGATGCCGTGAGGGGACAGCACCTTTTCCAACTGGCCATGGGTGGCGCCGCCGTTGTGGCTGTGGTGGGTGGTGCAGACCACGGCGTCGTCGAGCAGCGTGCCCTGGTCGCGCAGCGCGTCCACGACCGCGATGCACTCGCGGATGTCAAGGTGGCCGAAGTAGTTGGTCGGCCGGAACCCCTCGGTGCACTCGATGATCATCCCGTTCAGGCGATGGTGTTCGAGCGCGTCCCAGGTCGGTTTTTGCCAGACGCCGGTATCGGTGGCATAGAGCACCGTTTTCTCGCCGTCGCTGATGACGAAGTTCTGGCAGTCCTCGGTGGTCATGTGGTTGGCGGCCACTGGAGTGATGGTGTAGCCGGCGTGAGTGAACGGCTGGAAGCTGCGGGTGGTCACCGCCTCGAACGGCCAGTCCGGGTACATCGCCTCGATCTGGGCGACGATCTCCTCGTTGGCGTAGACCACGAAGTCGGCGTAGACCTTGTCGGAGAACGGATGGAGCGCGTAGCGGAGTTCGGCCGGGGCGAAGTGGTCGCAGTCGCTGTGGGTGACCAGGATGGCGGTCCAGTTGACGGCGTCCAGGCCGTCGCGGTTCATCTGCATCACCGTATCCGGCCCGATGTCGATCTTGATGCAGTCGTCGATGAGCGCGGCGGAGCGGGAGCGGATGTCCTTGCCGCCGTGCGCCCGGGCATACCGGCTTACCTCCGTGTTGGAAAAGAAGGCCGGTATGCCCTCGGCAGCGCCCGTACCGAGTAGGTGAACGATCATCCTCCGAAGTCCTTCAGCGACCAGATAACCAGGCCGCTCAACAGCTTCGGGTAGTAATAGGTGCTCTTTTGGGGCATGCGCTCGCCGCCCTGGGCGATCGCTCGCATGTCGTCGACCGTGGGCGGGTTCATGAGGAACGCCGCGGGCGCGCCCTTGTCCACGGCCTCGATCGCCTCGCGTTCGTCTCGGGTGTAGCTGAAGAACTCCAAGCCCGTCAGGCCAAGCAGTTTCTCGAAGATGAAGCCATGCAGCACGCTCACGTCCAGCCCCTTGAGCCGATCGCTGCCGTCGCCGTCCACCTTGGGGGCGAGCGACGGGCCGCTGGTCGCTACGAGGCCGGTTCCGCCGGGGAGCGCGACGCCGAAAGCGTGGTTCACCTTGCCGGAGAGCGCCTCGATGCGCGCCATGAGCTCGGCGTTGGGCGCCTCCTCGATCTGGA
Organism: uncultured Fimbriimonadaceae bacterium; assembly: GCA_964539295.1. Lineage (GTDB taxonomy): Bacteria > Armatimonadota > Fimbriimonadia > Fimbriimonadales > Fimbriimonadaceae > CAZIIS01. The sequence continues at coordinate 9,519 of CAZIIS010000048.1, forward strand.
AGGTCTCGGCCAGCCTGGCCTTGAGCTCATCCGGGCCGACCGGCATGGTCTTGAGGATGCGGTGGGTGGGGAGCAGCACCAGGCCGGGGTCCGACATGCTGCTGATCGCCATCATCATGTAGTCCTCGGCGACCGGGTGGTCGACCTCGCCGAACTGGGCGCGGAAGTTGAGCGCCGTCTCGTAGCGGTGGTGGCCGTCGGCGATCCAGAGCTTCTTGTCGGCCATCGCCTGGACGATCGCCGCCACGGCCTGCGGGTCGTCGATCCGCTCCAGCTTCTGCCCGACGCCGTCCTCGGTGGCCATGTCGGCCAGTTGCGCGGCAGGGGCGCCGGAAACGAGGTCGAAGACCGAGCGGTCGGGGTCCTCATAGAGGCCGTAGATGCACTCCAGGTGCGAGCGGGTGGCCTCGAGGATGCGCAGGCGGTCCTCCTTGTGCTTGGGGAAGGTCTGCTCGTGGGGCAAGACGACGCCGTTCGCGTAAGGCTCAAGCTTGAGCGATACGATCAACGACTGCCGGACGAACGACTTGGTCGTACCGGGGATCGTGAAGGTCTGGGTGTACCGGTAGAAGGAGGGAAGCTCCTCCGGCGCCAGTGCGCTCTCGCGGCGCCATTCCTCCAACCGTGCGGCACTGCGGGCGTACTTCACGTACGGGTTCCGGTCATCGGGCTCCTCCTCGGGGAGCGTCAGGCGGACGATGTTATGGGCTTCCTTGGCCGCGTAACGGTCGCGCTCTTCTTGGGAAAGGACGTCGTAAGGAGGGGCTACGATGTCATTCAGAGTCCCGACTGCGGCATTGAAGCGAAGTCCTCTGAAGGGGCAGATGGTCGCCATCGTGGGTTCAAGATACCAAAGGCCTTTTCTGAGCGACTGGTACACTGAGGACCGTGTCGGGGGAATCCAGACTTAATGCCTATCGCCCGTTAGTCGAAGCACGATTGGCGGAACTGCTTTCGGATCGCACGCCCAACGAACTTACCGAGGCGATGCGCTATTCGGCTTTGTCGCCGGGCAAGCGGCTTCGTCCGGTGTTGTGCATGGCTTCGGCGGAGGCGGTCGGCGGCGCACCAGAGAAGGCGCTCGACGCCGCGTGCGCCGTCGAGTTCGTGCACGTCTTTTCGCTCATCCACGACGACCTGCCGGCGATCGACAACGACGACCTGCGGCGGGGGCGCCCCACGTGCCACAAGGTGTACGGCGAGGCGCTGGCGCTGCTGGCGGGCGACGCGCTCTTTGCGCGGGCGTTCGAGGTGTTGTCGGAGGCCGACTACGCGCCCCCCGTCTTGGCGCGGGCGATGCGCGCGCTGGCGCCGGCGACCGGAACGAACGGTCTGGTGGGGGGCGAGGTGATGGACGTTCTGAACGAGGGCGCGGAGCCGAACCTGGCCGTGCTGCGCGACATCCATGCGCGCAAAACCGGCGCGCTGATCGCCGTGGCGTGCGAGCTCGGCGGCATCGTCGGGGGCGGCAGCCAAGCCCAAAGCGACGCGCTAAGACGGTACGGGGCGAAGGTGGGGGTGGCGTTCCAGATCGCCGACGACGTCCTGAACGAGACCTCGACCGCGGCCGAGCTCGGAAAGGCCGTGGGTTCCGACCGGGCGCGGGGCAAGGTCACCTACCCGTCGCTCATGGGGATCGAGGAGTCGAAGCGGTTGGCGGACGAGACGGTGGAGAGCGCACTGGGCGAACTCGTCGGCCTGCCCGGCAAGACGGAGGCGTTGGCCGAACTGGCCCGCTTCTCCGTGCGCCGCAGCCGCTAGGCTTCGGGCTCTTCCGCTTTGGCGTAGCCGGTGAAGAAGGCGAGCCAGGCGACAAGCGTCACGGCGGCGAAGGCGAGCTTGGCCCAGTTCGGCACGCCCGGGTTGAAGCTGATGAACCCCTCGACGGGCGCCGCCAGGAGCGTCATCGCCATCGCCACGCAGACCAGCGTGAGCGAGTCCTTTCCGGCCCGGCGCAGCGCCTCGCCCCTCGAGCGTCGTCCCGGGCAGATAAGCGCCCACGCCAGCACGAAGCCCCCCGCCGCGGCAATGAAGATGCCGCCGATCTCGCTCACGCCATGGGGGAGGATGGAGACCGTGAGGAAGCCCAGCTTGCCGACGCTCGCCATGTCCGCGGCCAGCGCCCCCAGGATGGCGCCGTTCTGCCAGAGGATGACCGCGGTCGCAACCCCGAATGAGCCGGCGGCGACGGCGTTGGCGCCGATCGAGACGATCGGGTTGTGCCCGGCGTAGGAGGCGGCCATCAACAAGCTCGTCGCCCCCGTCTGCCGCTCATGCTTGCCGGACTTCCAGGCGGCGAAGAGCCCCTCCATCTGCGGTGGCACGATGTGCTTTCGGTACTGCGGGGCGGCGGCGAGCATCCCGCCCGCGAAGACCGCGCCGGCGAGGAACACCGCGACGCTGGCCAGAAGGAACCAACGGCTCCTGCGGACCGTCTGCGCGGCGGTTCGCAAGCACGAGACCACCACGGCGCCGAGCGGCTTGGCAGGCGCCCGGTAGAGCTGGCCGTAGGCGCGCCCGACCAACGTGTTCAGATACTCGACCACGTCGGCGTTGCTGGAGTGGGTCATGAACTGGGCGAGGTCGGCCGAGGCCTGGCGGTACAGGCGGACGTATTCGATCACCTCGGGGCCGTTGAGACGCCGGAAGCCTCCCGACGCCTTGCCGCAGAGCTCTTCCAGCCTGCGCCACCCATCCGCTCTCTTGCTCAGCAACGCCTCTTCGTCCATGCGACGGCCCTATTGTCGCACGCCGAGGGCCGCGGGCGAATCCCGGGTTTGCCAAAACGTCTCGTTGCCTTGGTCTCAGGGATATATAAGTTGCCTACCAAATCATTGAATGATTGCTTGATGTTGCGGGGAAGGGGCCAAGGCGATGTACACTGGTGATACGGACGGACCGCTCCGCAAGTCCGACGTCGGACAGGAGCCCCGTTCCGAGGAGCATAGTGCCGTCTATCAAGCGAACGATAAAGTACGATGCTGAACGGGACAATGACTTCGCCGAAGAAATAAAATCGATGCCGGGTTGCCAGAACCTGGATCACTGCATCCAGTGCGGCATCTGTTCGGGCACGTGTCCCCTTAGCATCTACATGGACCTCACGCCGCGGAAGGTGATCAACCTGACGCGCGCCGGCTTCAAAGAGGAGGTGCTGGCGAGCAACACGATCTGGCTCTGCTCATCCTGCTACTCCTGCACCGTCGAGTGTCCGCGAGAGATCGGCATCACGGACATCATGTACTCGCTCAAGCAACGGGCGATCCGCAACAGGGTGTACCCGAAGCACTTCGCCATCCCGGTGTTGGCGGAGGCGTTCTACCAGATGGTCCGCAACCACGGCCGGATCACGGAGACCCGGTTGGTGGCGGGCCTTTTCCTTAAGACGCAGATGACGCGCGTGTTCGGCATGAGGCGGCTCGGGTTGGCGTTGCAGCGCACCGGCCGGCTTTCGCTGAGGACGGAGGCGATCCGCGCGCCGCACGAGATCGCCGCGATGTTCGACCACCTTGAAACCCATGGGGGCCAGAGGGCGAGATGACCTATTCCTACTTCCCCGGATGTTCCCTCAAAGGGATTGGCAAGGCTTACGAAGAGTCGTTCCTGGCCGTGTGCAAGGCACTCGACATCGAGATGAAGGAGGTGGAGGACTGGAACTGCTGCGGCGCCACCACCTACATGTCCGTGGACGAGATGAGCGCCTTCGCTCTCGCCGCCCGGAGTCTGGCGAAGGCCGAGAAGGCCGGCAGGGAGCTGGTCGCCCCGTGCGCCGGGTGCTACCTGTCGCTGAGCAAGGCCGACAAGTACATGTCGCTCTACCCGAGCGTGGCGGAGAAGGTCCGCGGCGCCCTCAAGGTCATCGGCGCCGAGTACCACGGGACGGTGAAGGTCCGGCACCCGCTGGACGTCTTCGTGAACGACGTGGGGCTCGACAAGATCAAGGATCGCGTCCGGATGCCGCTAAAGGGCTTGAAGGTCGCCTGCTACTACGGCTGCCAGATCGTGCGGCCCTACGCCACCTTCGACGTGCAGCACGACCCCCAGACGATGGATCAGATCATGCGGGCGCTCGGGGCGAACCCGGTCAAGTACTCGCTGAAGACCAAGTGCTGCGGGGCGAGCCACACCGGAACTCTCCCGGAGGTGGGCGAGCAGCTCGTCTACCTGCTGCTGAAGGAGACCAAGCGCAAGGGCATGGAGCTGATCGCCACCGCCTGCCCACTCTGCCAGTTCAACCTGGAGGCTTACCAGGACAAGATCGCCAGCGAATACGGCGACGTGACGATCCCGGTGCTCCACTTCACCCAACTCATGGGTTTGGCGTTCGGCATCCCCGAGAACGAACTCGGCATGCAGCGTCAGATCGTGCCGGCGACCGAGGTGCTGAAGATGCGGCAGCTTCAGCCGGCGGAGAGCCGCTAAGCCGCAGGGCTTCGCTCAACGAGGAGAAACGATGGTCAAGAACGGCGAAGAGATACGGATCGGCTTCTACGTCTGCCACTGCGGCACCAACATCTCGGCGGTGATCGACGTCGACGACGTCGCCGCGTATGCGAGGACGTTGCCCAACGTCGTGCACTCGCGCGCCTACAAGTACATGTGCTCGGAGCCCGGCCAGGACCTGATCCTGCAGGACATCAAAGAGCACAAGCTCAACCGGATCGTGGTATCGGCGTGCTCGCCGCTGCTGCACGAGAAAACGTTCCGCGCCGCGGCGGCGCGGGCGGGGTTGAACCCGTTCTTCGTGCACATGGTGAACATCCGGGAGCACGGCTCGTGGGTTCACACCGACCGCACCAAGGCCACGCACAAGGCCAAGGCGCTGGTGCGGGGCGCGGTCGGGCGCGTGGCGTTCCACAAGGCCCTGGAGAAACGGCGCTCGCCGGTCAACCCTTCGGTCCTGGTGGTGGGCGCGGGCATCTCCGGCATCCAGGCGTCGCTGACGCTGGCCAACGCCGGCAAGCAGGTCTACCTGGTGGAGCGAGAACCGACGATCGGCGGCCACATGGCGCAGTTCGACAAGACGTTCCCCACGCTGGACTGCGCCGCGTGCATCCTGACCCCCAAGATGAACGAGGTGCGATCGCACCCCAACATCAAGCTGTTCACCTTGGCCGAGGTGGATAGCGTCGAGGGATTCGTGGGCGCCTACAAGGTGCACGTGCGCCAGAAGCCGCGCTACGTGAACGAGGAGCTGTGCGTGGGGTGCCTGGACTGCATCGATTCGTGCGTCTTCAAGCAGCCGAACGTGTCGGACTCGTTCAACGTGGGGCTGAACAAGCGCAAGCCGGTGTACATCCCGTTCCCGCAAGCGACGCCCAAGCTGGTGGCGATCGACCCGCTCACCTGCCGCCATCTATCGCGCGGCAAGTGCCAGCAGACCTGCGTCGACGCCTGCGACCGGGGCGCCATCGACTTCGAGCAGAAGGAGAAGATGGTCGACCTCGATGTGGGGGCGATCATCGTCGCGACCGGCTACAAGACGTTCGACCCCGAACGGGTGAGCCAGTACGGCTACGGCCTCTACCCGAACGTCTACACCACGCTCGAAGTGGAGCGGCTGGTCACGGCCAGCGGCCCGACCAACGGCGAGGTGGTCATGCGCGACGGCACGCGCCCCAAGTCGGTCGGGATCATCAACTGCGTCGGCTCGCGCGACAACCACACGAACCGGTACTGCTCGCGCGTGTGCTGCATGACCTCGCTGAAGCTGGCGCACCTGATCCAAGAGCACACCGGCGCCGAGGTGTTCAACTTCTACATCGACGAGCGCGCGGCGGGCAAGGGCTACGACGAGTTCTACCAAAAGCTCCTGGACGAAGGGGTCCACTTCATCCGAGGGCGGGTGGCGGAGGTCACCGACT
>CAZIIS010000048.1:15392-19478 GCA_964539295.1 uncultured Fimbriimonadaceae bacterium
GGAGGAGGGCAAGATGATCATCCGCGCGGAGGACACGCTCGCGGGCTTCGTGCGGAGGATCCCGGTCGACATGGTGGTGCTGGCGGTGGCGCTCGAACCGCAACAGGACGCCCGGCTCGTGCAGCGGATGTTCAACATCTCCTGCTCCAGCGAGGGGTTCTTCCTGGAGCGGCACCCGAAGCTGGCGCCGGTCAGCACCAACACGGAGGGCGTGTTCCTCGCCGGGTGCTGCCAGGGGCCGAAGGACATTCCCGACAGCGTGGCGCAGGCGGGCGCCGCCGCGGCCGAGGCGATGGCGCTCATCGACATCGGGTTCGTGGAGCTCGAACCGATGACCTCCTTCGTGGTGGAGGAGGAGTGCTCGGGCTGCAAGACCTGCCTGAGCCTTTGCCCGTTCAACGCCATCAGCCGAGATGAGGCGAAGGGCGTGGCGGTGATCAACGAGGCGCTGTGCAAAGGGTGCGGCGTTTGCGTTTCCGCCTGCCCGTCGGGCGCCATCAAGCAGAACCTGTACGAGGACGAGGAGATCTTCACGGAGATCGAGGAGGTGCTGGCCTATGTCTGAACAGTGGGAACCCAGGATCTTGGCCATCTTCTGCACGTGGTGCACCTACACCGCGGCGGACCTGGCCGGCGTGTCGCGCATGAGGTACGAGCCGAACGTGCGGGTGGTGCGGGTCATGTGCAGCGGTCGCATCGACCCGCAGTTTGTGCTCGCCGCGTTCGCCCACGGCGCCGACGGCGTGCTGATCGGCGGTTGCCATCCGGGCGACTGCCACTACGTGGAGGGCAACTACAAGGCCCTCAAGCGGGTGCGGCTGCTGAACCGGATGCTGACGGACATGGGCATCGAACCGGAGCGGTTCCGCCTGGAGTGGATCTCCGCCTCGGAGGGCGACAAGGTGCAGAGCGTGGTGAACGACATGGTCGCCACGATCCGCGAGATGGGCCCGCTCGACCTCCCCAGCCGGGTCGCCGATTGGGACGCCGAGGTCGCCCACCTTCAGCTCCTGGTCGATGAGAAGCAGAAGGAGGCGGTCAATGTCAGCTAAGCCGAAGATCGGGTTCTACTGGTGCGCGTCGTGCGGCGGGTGCGAGGAGTCGGTCGTCGACCTGGCCGAGGACATCCTGGCCGTCGCCGAGGCGGTGGAGATCGTCTTCTGGCCGGTCGCCATGGACTTCAAGAAGAAGGACGTGGAGGCTATGGCCGACGGCGAGATGGCCGCGGTGATGATCAACGGCGGGCTTCGCACATCCGAGCAGGAGGAGATGGCCCGTCTGCTCCGCCGCAAGAGCCAGATCGTGATCGCCTACGGTTCGTGCGCCCACTTGGGCGGCATCCCGGCGCTCGCCAACCAGTTCGAGCGGGAGCGGGTGTTGCGCTACGTGTACCACGACGCGCCGTCCGTGGTGAACGAAGGCGGCACGCGCCCCCAGACCGAGTTCCACGAGAACGGCTTTGTGGCGACCCTGCCGGCGTTTCGTAACCTGGTGCGCTCGCTGGACCAGGTGATCGACGTGGACTACGTGATCCCGGGATGCGCGCCCAATCCGGAACTGCTGAAGAACGCGGTCACGGCGCTGCTGGAGGGCAAGCTTCCGCCGAAGGGGACGGTGCTCGCGCCAGACCTGGCGCTTTGTCACACCTGCCCGCGGGTGGACTCGAAGCCTGCCGACCTCAAGGTCGAGAAGTTCAAGCGGCCGTACGAGGTCGCCATCGACCCGGAGACCTGCCTGTTGGCGCAGGGGATCGCCTGCCTGGGCCCGGCCACGCGGTCGGGCTGCGGCGAGAAGTGCATCCGCGGCAACATGCCGTGCACGGGCTGCTCCGGACCGACCTCGCACGTGGTGGACCACGGGGCGAAGATGCTGTCCGCGCTCTCCGCCGCGGTGGGCGCCACGACGGAGCCCGAGATCGACGAGGCGCTGGAGGGCATCCCCGACCCGGTCGGAACCTTCTACCGCTATGGACTGGCCAAGTCGCTCTTGCGGCGAAAGGTCAACCTTACCGACACCAACTAGGAGCCATTTGGATGGGCGAACAAGCAACGAAGCACATCACCATCGACCCGATCACCCGGTTGGAGGGTCACGGCAAGGTGGACATCTTCCTCAACGACGAGGGCGGCGTGGACCGGGCCTACTTCCAGGTGCCGGAGCTGCGCGGCTTCGAGGTGTTCAGCCTCGGTCGGCCGGCCGAGGACATGCCGCAGATCACCAGCCGAATCTGCGGGGTCTGCCCGATGGCCCACCACATGGCGGCGACCAAGACGCTCGACCACCTCTGGTCGGTCGAGCCCACCCCGGCGGCCAAGAAGGTGCGCGAGCTGGTCTACAACGCGTTCATGTTGGAGGACCACGCGCTGCACGTCTACGTGCTGGGCGGCCCGGACTTCATCGTCGGGCCGGACGCGCCCGCGGCGCAGCGCAACGTGCTCGGCGTCATCGAGAAGGTCGGCCTGGAGGTCGGCAAGCGGGTCATCGGCACGCGCAAGATGGTCCGCGACTTCATCTCCGCAGTGGGGGGCAAGGTCGTGCACCCCGTGCTCGGTCTTCCCGGCGGCGTGGCCAAAGGGATCGCCAAGGAGGAGCTCGACGGCTTCCGCAAGGTGGCCGAGGAGGGGCTCGACTTCGCGCTCTTCACGCTCCAGGTGTTCAAGGACCTGGTGCTGGCGAACAAGGAGTACGTCGCGCTCATCACGAGCCCGGCCTACACGCACCAAACCTACTACATGGGGCTCGTGGACGAGAACAACAAGTCCAACTTCTACGACGGCGACGTGCGCGTCGTGGACCCCACGGGCAAGGAGTACGTGAAGTTCAAGGAGGAGCAGTACTTGGACCACATCGCCGAGCACGTGGAGCCCTGGAGCTACGTCAAGTTCTGCTACCTGAAGAACGTCGGGTGGAAGGGGTTCAAGGGTGGCAAGGAGGACGGCGTCTACTCCGTCGCTCCGCTGGCGCGGCTCAACGCGAGCGAGGGGTTCACGACCCCCAAGGCGCAGGCGGCGTATGAGGAGTACGGCAAGATGCTCGGCAAGCCGGTGCATCACACGCTGGCCAACCACTACGCCCGCGTCATCGAGATGGTATACGCGGCCGAGCGGATGAACGAGCTGCTCGCCGACCCCGAGATCGCCAGCCAGGACCTGCGCGTCATCCCGACCGCCACCCCCAAGCGGGGCGTCGGCGTGGTCGAGGCGCCGCGCGGCACGCTCTTCCACCATTACGAGACCGACGATCGGGGGCTGATCACCCTGTGCAACCTGATCGTGGCCACCCAGAACAACTCGGCGCGCATGGCCATGAGCGTCGAGGCGGCCGCGAAGGGCGTCATCAAGAACGGCAAGGTCACCGACGGGATGCTGAACCGGATCGAGATGGCGTTCCGCGCGTACGACCCGTGCCACGCCTGCGCGACCCACTCGCTGCCGGGGCAGATGCCGCTCATCGTGCGCGTTCGCAACGCCGGCGGCGAGGTGGTGCAAGAGATCCGTCGATGACGAGGCCCGCGAAGAACCTGCTGCTCGCCCTGGGGAACGACCTGTTGGGCGACGACGGCGCGGCGCTGGCGGCGGCCCGAACCCTGGGCAAGGAGTTCGGGCCGCCGTTTCTGGACGTCGTCGAGACCTCCGAAGCCGGGCTGGCGCTGATGGAGGTGCTGACCGGGTACGAGCGCGCCCTGCTGATGGACTCGGTCCAGACGGGCGCGCATGAGCCCGGTACGGTGATTGAGTTCAAGCCGGGCGACTTCCGCAAGGTGGTCGCCCCTTCGCCGCACTACGCGGGCATCCCGGAGGTGTTCGGCATGGCCGAGCGGCTGGGGATCCCGCTTCCGAGCGAACTGCGCATCCTGGCGATCGAGGTGGCGAACCCGTTCGGCTTCGCCGACCGGTTCACGCCGGGCGTCCAGGCCGGCATGCCCGCCCTGATCGCCGCCGCCAGGGGCGTGCTGACGGCGTGGCTCGGGGCATAGGCGCTGCCCTGGACTGCGCGCCGGATGGCCGTTGTAGGGTTCCCCCGGTCTCCAAGTCCGGGCACAGGGCAGCGCGCCGCATGGCCGTTGTAGGGGCGATTCACGAATCG
>CAZIIS010000049.1:0-19388 GCA_964539295.1 uncultured Fimbriimonadaceae bacterium
AGTAGACGGTGTCGCCCTTGTCCGAGCTAGCGCCCTCATGGCCGAACTCGATCGTCCAACCGGTCAGCGTGGTGACATCTGCCGGGATCGCGTCGTCCACCAGCACGCCGTCGTACCAGCTGCTGGCCGTGCCATTCAGGGCGTCCCACTCCATCTCGAGGGTGGCGTACCGGCCATAGATGATATCGGCCGAACCCGCCCCGTCGTTCCAACCGTGCGGGAAGGTGCCGCCGTTGTCCCACTGAAGGCCGTAACCCGGCGTGGTGTCGTCCACCCACCACCACCACATGTTCTGGTTGGAGTCGTCGTTGCCGGTGCGGTAGATGTCAAAGGACACCCGGACCTTGTTGTAGTCCTTCTCCAGGTTCGCGAGCTCGATCGACATGATCGAAGCGTCTCCCTGGGTCTTCGTCACCTCAAGCTTGACCGCCTTGTCGCCCACCGTCGGGTCGGGGGAGCTAACCACGGTCGGGGTCGTGCCGGCCGCCTTCACCTCGCCGACCCAACCGGCCTGGCCGTCGAGAGCGCCAAGGTCAAAGTTCTCAAAGTCGTGGTCCACGATCGGGGCCCAGCCCCAAGCGAACGCGAACGGCATTCCGATCGCAGCAATAGCCGCTAGTCTCAAAGTTCCCATGCTGTCTCTCTCCACGAAGAAAGCAACGACTCTAGTCCGATGACCTATCGAGTCGTCCACATATCATTCTGCGCAAGTTCGCGACCGCTGGGCCTCCTGTGCGCATCGTTTGTTGCACCGTTGCCTACCATTTCGCAACTTCGCCCATCACGCCGGCGCCGCGGCCGACAATAATACTTGGCGCTTCCCTTCGCCCGTGGCGCAAGGCTCTCATGGAGCCCAACCCCACGCCCAAAACGAAAAAAGGCCGCGAGCGCGACCAACGTCGCGGGCTCCAGAACCGGCTCGCCCGTGATCTTCCCGTTATCGATGTAGGCACTGTCGCCGCGCGAGATGTTGCCCGCGTCGGGCGAATGCTGGATCGCCCAGCTGGTCGTCGAGGTCGGGATCTCCATCGCGATCGCGGGAGCGACGGCGAAGTCGGCCACGCCCTACGGGCACACAAACAAAGGCCCGGACAGCAACCCGGGGTCCAAGACCCCGGGGAACGGGTGGCGCGCCTGGAGCGGCCTATTTCACCTGCGGGCTGAAGCTCGGCATCCCGAAGTCGCCCTCGCCCGACACCTGCTTCTCGCCCGCGCCGTCGGCGCCGATCGTCCAGATGCCGCACCGCGTATCACCCGCCGCGGCCTTGGCGTAGACCAGCGTCTTGCCGTCCGGCGACCAGCTCGGCTGCCGCACGAAACCGCGCACAAGCGGCGTCGCCTGCTTCACGCCCGCCAACTCGAACGGCATCACCATCAGCGCCTGCGGCCTGAAGTTCACGCCATCGGCAAACACGCCGAACGAGAGCGCCACCATGGAGCCATCCGGCGAGATCGAAGGGTCCGAGGCGCACTGCCGGTCGTCCTTCGAGAACATGATCATCGCCACCTTCGGCCCATCGTCGCCATAGGTGAACCGCATCACGGCGTGCCGATAGGGAGGCATGGCCACCCCGTTCTTGATGAACTGCTTGGGGATGTTGTTCCGGTCGACGAACTGGAAGTCGCGAAGCACCACCACGGCCGCGCCGTCCGGCGCGACGTCGAGTTGGATCTCCTTCGCCGCAAAGAGCGGCATCGGCATCATCTCGCGCACCGCGAGTTCGGGGTCCGAGCTGGACGACGACATGCGCTGCACCAGGAACACCTCGCCCTCGTCGCGCCGCATCACGGCGTACATCACCTGCCGGTCCAGCCCCCAGCGCGCCTCCTTGAAGCTCTGCCCGATGCGCGCGTAGGGTCCCTCGAACTGGCCCGTCACGCCGCCCTCCTCCGGGTTGGCCGTCGTCGCGTTACCGCGCTCCACCGGCGGCAGGAGCTGGGTGGTCACCCCATGGCGCACGTCGAGGTCGAGCACGAAGCCGCCCGCCAACACCACCGCGCTTTCGCTGGCCTTCGGGTCGTTCTTTGGGCCAAGCCACGGCGCGCTCATGCTGCGCGTGCCGCTCGTGCGCGCGTCGACCTTGTTCCGCTGCGGGTTCCACCGGAAGATCTGGAACGCGGAGTCGGTCGGATTCTCAAACCGCTTGCGGTCGCTGGAGAAGTAGACCCGGTTGCCATCCGGACTCCAGGCGACGTCGGTGTCCTGCGCCCCGCTCTTGTAGTCCGGCGATTCCACCTTCGTTCCGTCCGCCTTGAACAGCACCGCCCGCGAACCGCTTTCCAGGTACTCGATCGCGGCGATCAAGCCCGACGTCTTGGCGCCGCCCAGCGAGAACGGGTCCACGAACACGCGCTGCTGCAGCGTCTGCCAACCGAAGAACAGCACCGCGATGGCGAAGAGGCCGATGACGAAGCGAATGGCGATCCTTTTGTTCATCGTCGTATAGCCCGTCAGTATGGCGCACGTTGAGCCACAACCACTATGCCGGCCAAGGGGATCCGGGCTTGAGCCGCGCGCCGTTGGCGAAGTCCCGCCCCGCCATCCGCTTCTTCCCCGCCGGCTGAACTTCGATCAGGCGGAGCGCCCCGCGCGAAAAGGCCACGACCAGCTCCGGCCGCGTCGCCAGCACCACGCCCGGCTCGCCCCCCACGCCCGGTTCGAGCCGAACCTGCAGAAGCTTGAGCGGCCCCGCCGACGTCGGGATGAACGCCCCCGGCGCCGGAGTGAAGGCGCGGAATCGGTTGTACTCCTCGGCAGCAGGCCGCTCGAAGCTCAACCCCGCCTCTTCCTTCTCCACCTTCTTGGCATAGGTCGCCAGCGAACCGTCCTGCGCCTGGCGCGGCACGTCGCCGCCCGCCAGCGCCGGAAGCCACGCCGCGATCATCTGCGCCGCCACCTGCGCCAGCCGGTCGTGAAGCTCGCCGGCCGTTTCGTCCGGGCCGATGTCGAGCGCCTCCTTGGCCACCATGTCGCCGGTGTCCAGCCCCTCGGCCATGCGCATCAGCGTCACGGCGGTCGCCGCCTCGCCCTCGAGCACGCACCGCTGGATCGGCGCCGCGCCCCGATACTTGGGCAGCAACGAACCGTGGAGGTTGTAGCAGCCCCGCGCGGGGGTGTCGAGCAACGCCTTGGACAGGAGCTGGCCGTAGGAGGCCACCACGAACAGGTCGGGTTTTAGCTCCGCCAAGCGCGCCACGAACTCCGGCGCACGGCTTTTGGCGGGTGTCTCGACCGGCAACCCCAGGCGCATGGCGGCCCGCTTCACCGGCGACGGGTGCAAGGACATACCGCGGCCTGACGGTCGGTCGGGCTGGGTCACCACCAGCACCGTCTGCGCCGCCACCGCCTCCAGCGGCGGCACCGCGAACTCCGACGTGCCGAAGTAGACGATGCGCATCAGACCGCCGGCGGAGTGTGGTCCGGAAGCGCCCAGTGGAGCGACGCCGGGTCGGCCACGTCGACGAAGAGCTGGCCGTCCAGATGGGCGATCTCGTGTTGCGCCACACGCGCCGCCATGTCCTCCATCTCGTACACGACCTCGTTGCCCCTACGGTCGAGCGCCTCGATCTCGACGTACGTCGCGCGAAGCACGTCGCCATAGAGCCCCGGCAGGCTCAGGCAGCCCTCCTCGCCGAGCTCCTCCCCCTCCTTCTTGGTGATCACCGGGTTGAACAGCACGATCGGCCGCATCTCCGTCGGCGCGATCACCACCACCCGTTCGGAGATACCCACCTGCGGCGCGGCCAGGCCCACGCCGTTCCACCGACGCATGATGCGCAGCATGTTGTCCCCAAGCATGCGGTGATGGTTGGTCACCTTCTTGATCGGGTTCGCTGGCCTGCGCAACACCTCGGCTGGGATCTTGACGATGGGGCAGTCTGGATTGGCGGCGTAAAGGTGTTTATACTCGTCCGGTACGACGATCTCCATTGCTGACAATTATGGCAGTTTCGAGCCTACCGGCCAAAAAGCCCCGCACGCGGCATGCCCGAAAGGTCCCTGGCCAGCAGGACCAAATGCCAACCGGCCTGCTCGAAGACCCGCACCCCGTCCGCGGCTTGGTTGTCGCCAAACTCCACGATCAGCGCCCCTTCCGGCCCCAGCGCCGCCGGTCCCTCGGCCGCCAACCGCCGGTAGAGGTCGAGCCCTTCGGGGCCGGCGTAGAGCGCCTCCTTGGGCTCGTGGATCCCCACCTCGGGCGCCAGCTGCGACCCCTCGGCGATGTATGGCGGGTTCGAGACGATCAGGTCGAACCGTCGTCCTCCGAGCGCGCCAAACAGGTCCGACAGCGCGAACTCCACCTCCGCCCCCAGGCGTGCCGCGTTCTCGCGCGCCACCGCCAGCGCGTCCTCTGAGACGTCGACCGCGGCCACGCTCAGTGCGGGCCGCTCCAGCTTCAGCGTGATGGCCAGGCAGCCCGAGCCGGCGCCCACGTCCAGCACGGTCCGCGCTTGGGGCCGCCCGTCCAGCCAGTCGAGCGCGGTCTCGATCAGCGTCTCCGTCTCCTGACGGGGGATGAGTACGCCCGGCCGGACCCGGAACTCCCGCCCGAAGAACTCGCGCACGCCCAGGATGAAGGCCAGCGGCTCTCGCGCCATGCGCCGCGCAAGCAACGGCTCCAACTCTTCCGGGTCCACGGGGTCGGGGCCGTGGGCCAGCACCCAACTTCGGTCGTGGCCCAGGGCGTACGCCGCCAGCATCTGCGCCTCGATGCGGGACGACTCGACGCCCGCCGCCTCGAGCCGCTCGGCCGCCCGGAGGACCCACTCCCCCAACCTCATGGCGTCGCGTATCCGGCCAGTCGAGCGCGCATCTCCGGCACCAACTCCGCCTCGACGTAGATGCCGTCCTCGCGGTACTCGGCCTTCAGCACGCGCCCAAACCGGTAGCAATTCTCCACCAATGCGCTCTGGTCGTACGGCACCAGGGCTCGCACCACGCCGAGGTGCTCCTGCGCCTTGCGGACGAGCGTTCGGAGCAGGTCGTCCACGCCGGTCCCGTTCACCGCACTGATCGCCACGGAGTCCGGCCAGTCGGCCACCAGGCGCGTCGCCTCGGTATGGTCGCCCAGCGCGTCGATCTTGTTGAACACCGTGATGCACGGGATTCCGCCGGCTTCGAGCTCCTCGATCGTCTGGATCACCGCGTCGCGCTGGATCTCCCAGTCGGGGTTGCTGACGTCGATCACGTGCAGCAGCACGTCCGCGTCGGTGACCTCCTCCAGCGTGGAGCGGAACGCCGCGACCAACTGGGTGGGCAGTTCGCGGATGAAGCCGACGGTGTCGGTCACGAACATCGCGTAGCCGTCGGGCAGCTCCAGCCGCCGCGTGGTCGGGTCCAGCGTCGCGAACGGCATCGCGTCTGCGAGAAGCTCCGTGCCGCACAGCCGGTTCATCAGCGTGGACTTGCCGGCGCTCGTGTAGCCGACCAGCGCCGCCACCGGGTACGGGTTGCGCCGCCGTCCCGCACGCTGCTGGGCTCGGTGCTGCTTGACCTCCTCGATCTCGCCGGTCAGGTTGGCGATCCGGTTCTTGATCATGCGCCGGTCGCTTTCGAGCTTGGTTTCGCCGGGACCGCGTTGGCCGATGCCGCCGCGCTGACGCTCGAACTTCGTGTAGACGCTCATCAGGCGAGGGAGCATGTAGGTGAGTTGGGCCAACTCCACCTGCAACTGCCCCTCCCGGGTGCGGGCGCGACTGGCGAAGATGTCGAGGATCAGCTGCGTGCGGTCGACGACGCGTCGCTTCCACGCCTCTTCGAGGTTGCGCAACTGGATGCCGGACAGCTCGGCGTCCACCACGACCACGTCCGCGCCGGCCTCGGTCGCGTAGGCGCCGATCTCCTCCACCTTGCCGGTGCCGATGTACGTTCCCCGAAGGGGGCGGTCGACGCGCTGACGCGCAGAGCCGGCCACCTCGCCCCCGGCGGCCTCGCAGAGACCTTCGAGCTCCTGCTGCACGTAATCGTCGTCTGCGGAGTCCTCGTTGACGAGGACCAAGAACAGCTTTTCTTGAGGTGCGGTCGTGCTTTCCGTTTTCTTGGGCAATGAAACTCCTAGAAGCGCGCCAACCCGTACTTCAACACGATGGTCGTGCCATCGAACGTCAGGCCGTCCATCTTGTTGAAGACGTCGTACCGAACCGACAGGTTGAGCCGCTCGCCGATCTGGACGCCGAACTCCGCGTTGCCGTTCAGGCCGAACCGCTTGCCGTCGGCGACGACGCCCATCGAATCCGCGATCGAGTAATCGACATAGCTGGCGCCGACCCGCAGCGCAACGTAGGTTCGGGCCTCGCCCACCTTGCCGGTAAGCGGGGCGATCACGCCCATCGACGGCGTCAGGATGAACACGTGGTTGCCGCGGTTGTCGTTGCTCAGCACGTTCCAGTCAAACATCGAATGGACGCGCTCATATCGGTTCTGCTGTACCTGGCTCAGACCAACGCTCAACCACTGGTCGCCCATTGCTTCGCGCATCGCCGCGTTGCTGGGGAAAAACACACCGGCGTTGGCGCCATACCAAGGTTCGTTGGCGGCGTTGGCGATCGCAGAAGCGCCGATGGCGGCAATCCCGACCAGGCTGCATACGAGGCGTGCGCGTTTCATGCGCGTATGGTACTCGGAACGGAGGGGCTGAGTTCAGCCCCCTAGAAGCGCAACCCGGCGTCGGCCGTGTCGGCGCTCGGCGGCGGGGTCGCCGTTCTTGGCTTGCGGCGCGGACGAGGGGTCGCCCTCGGAGTCGACATGCCGTCCACTCCGGCGGGGTCGAAGGGCTCGTCGCTGGGGTGAACCACGACGGGACGCCTTGGGGTGCGGGTGCGACGCCGGTGGCTGCGCGCCGGCTCCCGAACGGGTTGGAGCGCGGGCTCCACGCTCACCTCCACCTCGGGTTCGCTCGCCGGATGCACGGTACGCCGGGCCTCCGACTCCGTGTCCGCCTTGGCGCTCTTCTCCTTGATGATCCCTTTGAGCGACTCGGCGCTCTTCTTGAACGCGGGGACGCCCCCGATCCTCGGGCCGATCACGTAGAAGCCGATCAACCCCAGCGCGATAGGGATCAACACCCACATCACCAAGACACCCACGAAGGTACGACCTCGGCTTCTCGTGCGGCTCATAGGCTTCGAAGCAACCATGGCGCCGGACGCCTTCCGTTTGGGCCCTCCGGGTTGGCGGCGGGTGTTGGGGCGCCGGGCTTGGTTCATAGGGTTATGACGCAGAAGGCGCCTCGACGGTATCCGCCAAGGCGCCCCATTTTCATCGACGGAGGCTACTTTCCGTCGCGGTACCCGGGCAGACGGCGACCCTTGTGGTACCCGTCAGGCGACGCGCTGTGGCGAAGGTGGAACGGCTCGCCACCCACGTTCTTGGTCTCGGCGATCTCCGGCAGGTCCGTCGTCCAGTGAGTGCGCCGCTTGGCGCTGCGGGCGTGGGAGAACTTACGCTTTGGGTTGGGCATTGCTGAAAACTCCTAGGGCTACTTCTTCTCGCGGTGCACGGTGACCTTGCGGAGGTTCGGGTTGTACTTCTTCAGCTCGAGCCGGTCCGGGGTGTTCTGCTTGTTTTTGGTCGTGACAACGTAGTGCTTGTTGTCTTCGGTGCAGACGAGCCGGATGATCTCTCGCTTTTCGCCTTTCTTCTTTGCCATCGCCTACCACTCCGCCAGGCGCATAAAGGCCCTGGACAATCTCGCATTATGCGCGATCCCAACGGCCGACCGCAAGGTCCCCCGGGGCCGGTCCCGCCCCTGCCCGCCTGTTTCCACCGCCGCCCCCTAAAGATCGCCGGGACCTGCTCCGATGATCCCAGTAGGCTGCTTTCGGGCGGCGCACCAAACCTAAAGCGGGTTGTTAGGGATGCAGGTTCAGAACATCGAGTGTCAACTGGCGAGGGTGCAACTGAAACGGTACCTGGCCGGCGAAGAGCTTCCGGCGGACCTTCTGTCCGACCTGGAGAACCACCTGCGCAACTGCTCCGACTGCCAGAAGGTGGTCGACCAGCAGAAGGCGTCTCTCAACGGCATGGCTGCCGCCACACCCGCCGCGCCGAAGATCAAGCTGCCCAACCCGTTCGCGGCGATCGTGGCCAGGAGGCCCAAGGCCGAATCCGAGCCCGACCTCGCAACGCCCGCAGACGTGCTCGCCGAGCCGGGCGCGGAGATCGCCCCTGCCGCCCAACCGTTCTGGCGCAACCGGAACAACCTCAAGACGCTGGGACTGACGAGCGGACTCGCCATCGTGCTGATCCTGATGAGCACGGTGTTCCGGGACCCGACCGCGATGTTCGGCCCGAGGGCCCTCCCCTCGAAGGCCGCCCCCGCCGCCAAACCGGCGCCGACGAACGAGCAGACGCCGGTGCAGGCCGCTTCGGAGGCCGTCGCGGCGATGGCAAGCGTCCCGAGCGACGAGGACCCAACCCAGGGCCTCGACGGCGAACCGGTCAGCGCCAAGACCGGCGTGGTCGGAGAGGTGGCCGGCTCCGCGTTGCGCGAGTCCGTCAACGAGCAGCAACCGACCGAAACCGAGGTTGCGGTCCAAACGCCGAAACCCGCCCCTGCTCCGGGCCCCGCCAAGGAAGCGCGGAAGCTCAACGTGCCCAGTCAACCGACGCTGGGCGACGACGTGATCGTGGCGTCGAGCAGTTCGAAGCGCCTTACCGTCGTTCACAAACCTTTACCGAAACGCCACTCGTGGCGCACCAATTCGCAACCCAAGCATTCCGTGGGCTCCACCCGCGTTTACGCGCCGGACGGGTCCCGCCTCGTAAACCCCAAAAGAGACTAGACCATGAAGAAGCTGATGCCACTGCTGTTAGCCGCAATGCTCCCGCTCGGAGCCCTCGGCGACGACACGCCCCAGCCGGCGGCCCAAACCGCCGACCCGAGCGCATCCGCCCAGCAGACCCCGGACGTCGCGATCGATGCCCCCACCAACCAGGTTTCGATCGCCTCCAAGGGCCTGGAGATCCGGAACGTGCTGTATGACCTGTTCACGCAGGCCAAGAAGAATTTCGTCCTCGAACCGAACGTCCACCAGGCGCTGTTCCTCTCCCTCTCGGGCGTGGAGTTCGACGAGGCGCTCCAGATCGTGTGCCAGGTCTCGGACCTGCAGTTCGAGGTCCAGAACGGCATCTACTTCATCGGCAAGAAGAAGATCGGCGGCGTCGCCGCGGCGGTAGCCCTCCGGCCCAACGTGGCGGTCGTCCGCGAAGCGCCGCCCAAACCGCTCGGCATGGTCTCCGACCAGGACCTGAAGCGCAAGCTCACCGTCCGCTACACGAAGACCGACATCCGCGACGTCTTCAAGGAGATCAGCAAGCAGACCAAGGTGAAGATCGAGGTCAGCCCCAGCGTCCCGGCCTATAAACTCGACGTGTACCTGATCGACACCTCCCTCAGGTTCGCGCTGGACAACGTGACCAAGGCCGCGGGCTTGGCGTACCGCAAGACGGACCA
Source organism: uncultured Fimbriimonadaceae bacterium (assembly GCA_964539295.1). Classification (GTDB taxonomy): domain Bacteria; phylum Armatimonadota; class Fimbriimonadia; order Fimbriimonadales; family Fimbriimonadaceae; genus CAZIIS01. Next base: position 9,456 of record CAZIIS010000049.1, read on the forward strand.
GCTCTCCATCGTCATCGAAGCGCCCGACGCGGCGATCTCCGCCAACGCGATCGCCAACAGCGGCGCGTTCTAGAACGGCAAATGGGCGCCGGATCATCGTCCGGCGCCCATGCGTCGCCTATCCCCTAGTAGCCGCCGGTCGGCACATACACCTTGTAGCTGTAGGTGAGCTTCAGCGTCGCCCCCGGCTTGAGCGTGGGCGTCCAGTTGATGGCGGAGCTCACGTTCACCGAACGGAGCCCCTTGGCGGTCTTGACGACCTTGCCCTCGTTGCCCGCCTCGATCACCTCGCCCGTCAGGGTCCGGGAGACCTTCATCTTGATCTCCTTCGGCTTCATGCTCGTGATCTGCACCGTTCCCTTCAGCGTGACGAGGTCGTACGCCGGGCTGCCCGAGATGCGCAGCGCGCCTCGCTCCCGCGCGGTCTCCTCCTCATCGCTCTCGGCGCGCACGTCGAGCGCCTTGGTGATGCGCAGGTACGCGTCCGAACCCACGCTGATGTAGCTGAGCGTGTCCTGGCCGAGGATCTCTCCGTTTTGCACGGTGACGGCGGGCGCGGTCGTAAGCGGTTGCTTGCCCGTGTTCTTGAACTTCAACGTGTGCCAAACGTCGAGCGTCGACTGGGGCACGCCTGGGCGAACGTCGCGCGGCTGCGGGCCGATCTGGGAGTCGGCGATCTCGCAGGTGTAGATGTGCTCGTAGGCCGACTCCAACTGCAGCAGCACGTAGTAGCCGCGGTCGCCGGGTTTGAGCGTCACGCCGGGCTGCCGGTAAAGGAAGAGGTCCTCGGACTGCACGCCCGGCAGGTTGCTCGTGTCGAACGGCGCGAACACGTCGGCGCCGGGGCCGCCCATGCCGCCGTACGACTCCCTTCGAAGGACGTTCTGCGTCAGCACCCCTGCCTGGGGCATGGCGTTGAAACCCGCGCCCATCAGCGCCTGCACGAAGCTGTTCACGTCCTGGCCGCTCGTCAGCGGGTCGAGCTGATTCAGGTAGGCCACGTTCGGGAAGCCGGTGATCAGGCGCAACTCGACGTTCTCCAACGGCGCCAGGTCGTTGAGGATCGTCGCCTTCGCCGTGACCGTCAGCTTCTTCTCGTCGCTGATGTCCACCTGGTAGGCGGGCGCCCACGTAAGGCCGCGTTGGAGCGACACGGTGTAGACCTTGCCACCCTTGGGCGCATCGTATTTGATCTTGAGCACGCGCTCCGAGGTGGTTTGCGGAACCTTGAAGGTCAGCTCCGCGCCCGACGCGGCGAGCCGCACGATCGCCCCCTTCGGAACCATCGTTCGCCCTGCGGCGTTCTCGACGATCACCATCGGGCCCGACGCGCTGACCAGCTTGCCCGTGAGCTTGCGCTGGTCGGCCTCGTCCACATCGCGGCTGTAGAGCGTGACGACGTGCCCGACGTTTGCCGAAAGGAGTTCGTCCACGGTCGCCGCTTCCCGCTCCCCTTGGGTCAACTGGTTCGTGCACACGACGCCGTGGATCTTCACCCCAGGCGTCGCGCCGATCCAGAGCGCGCCGAGCGAGGCGACGGGCGGGCTCTTCAGCGTGGCCTCGCCGGTTTCGGGAAGCGTGGACTCCCGGAACACGACGGCGTACCCGTTCTTGAAAAGGGACGCCCCCACGACCTTCGCGTCCAACGGTGTTGCGTCCGGCGCCATCAAGAGCGCCGCCAAAGCTGTGCAAAGCATCATCTACCTCCTGACTCTCGAACTGAGACGCGCGAAGCCGCGCGGGGTTGCGCCGCCGCGCTCTTGCGCAAGCTTGCTATAATGTGAGAGCCGTGAAGCTCGTTGTCTGCATTGTGCATAACCGGGACCGCAACAAGTTGACCGAGGAGATGGTCAAGGCGGGGTTCAAGTTCACCGTCATCGGTTCGACGGGCGGGTTCTTGCGCGAGGGCAACACCACCATCCTCATCGGCGTGCCCGTCGATGAGCTCGCCGGTCTGCTCAAGCTCATCCAGCAGAACTGCAAAACCCGCGAGCAACTGGTCAACGTGATGCCCTTCGAGGCGGCTCCTCCCGGCGCCTTCATCCCAAGCCCCGTCAAGGTACCGGTCGGCGGCGCCGTCGTCTTCGTGCTCAATGTCGACCAGTTCGAGCGTTTCTGATCCCGTGCCCTTGCTCGGTTTGGGCCGAGCCAAGGACGTCGTGACGCGCCTTGTGCAGCGGGAAGGGGACGCGGTCCATGCGGTCCTCTTCTACGGCGCCGAGGGGTGCGGCAAGCGGGCGCTCGCGATGTCGCTGGCCAAGGCCTGGCTCTGCAAGGACCCCACCCAGCAGGGCGCCTGCGGCGATTGCGCCGTGTGCCGCGCGTTCGACGTCGGCCGGGCCGTCGACTTCCTGCTCGTCGAGCCGTCCGGCAAGAGTTCGCTCATCAAGGTAGGCGCGATCACGGAGAAGCGCGGTCAGGGCGGGCCGTCGAACGACGAGCCCGAATCGGTGCCGCTCATCACCTTCCTGCGCACGCCGCCCCTGATGGCCCGCCGAAAAGTGGTGCTCATCGACCAGGCGGACCGGATGAACGGGCCGACCGCCAACTCGCTTTTGAAAACGCTGGAGGAGCCGACCGGCCACGCCAAGCTGGTGCTCACCACCAGCCAGGTCTCCCGCATCCTGCCCACCGTGCGCTCGCGGTGCATGGCCGTGGCGTGCGAGCTTCCTGACGCCAAGGAGCTTGGCGAGGCGCTGGGCGAGCAGAGCCCGGCGGAGGTCGCCTTCGGCGAAGACACCCCGGGGTTGATCCTCCAGGTTCGCAAGAACGCCGAGGCGTACGACATGCTGTACCAGGCGTTGGAACGCAGCCTCGCCCTGGCGATGGGCGGCGGCCTGCGCATCGCCGCCGAGTGCCGACAGGCGTCCGAGGCCCTGGCCAAGAGCAGCGGCCTGGGCGCCCGAGCCGCCAACGTGGAGATGCTGCGGGCGCTTTCCGACTGGCTCGCGCACCGCCGTCCCGAAAGGCCCGACCTGGTGAAGCGCGCAACCGACGCGCATCGCCTGATCCAGGGCAACGCCAACCCAGCAGCGGTGCTTGATGCCTTGCTGTGTCACATAATGGAGATGGACTAAGGAACGATCGGCAGCCCTCCCTGCGTAAGCCTTTGTAGGGTGGAGGAAGATCGTGATCGGGAACATGGTTAGGTTCGGTATTCGCTCGCGGGATGACCGAAGGCCGCTCTTCGAGAGGCTGATGAACGACTCTTATCGTCAGGCTTACAACCTGGCGATGCGGTTGTCGGGCAACCACGCCGAGGCCGAGGACCTACTGCAGGAGGCCTACCTGCGCGCGTTCCGGTTCTTCCACCGGTACGACGAGTCGTTGCCGTTCACGAGCTGGCTCTACCGAATCATGACCAACGTCCACATCGACACGGTCCGGCGGCGCTCCCGCATCAAGACCGTGAGCCTTGAGCAGGGCGGACTGGACGGCGACAAAACCTGGGACCTGCCCGACGAGGCGATGAACGCCGACGAACGCATCATGCACGAAGCGGTCGGCGAACAGCTTCAGACGGGTCTCCGCGCCATGACCCCGGAGTTCCGCACCGCGGTGCTCCTCGCCGACGTCGAAGGGCTCTCCTACGAGGAGATCGCCGAGGTCATGCAGACCTCGGTCGGCACCGTGCGCTCCCGGATCCACCGCGGACGCAAGCAACTGCGCCAATACCTCGAAAGCCGCCAGGCCACGTCGGAGGAGGTTAGCTTGGCATGAACTGCCGCTGCGCCTCTCACCTGATCTCCGCATATGTGGACGACGAGTTGACGCCGTCCGAGAAGTGGTCGCTGTGCGAGCACCTCGAGCAGTGCGAAACCTGCCGCCGCGAACTCGATGAGATGCTGCGCCTGAAGCACATGGTCAGCGAGATGCCCGTGTGCGAGGCGCCCGAGGCGCTCCGGTTGACGATCTGCGACAAAGCGACGGCTATCCATCACGATGGCCGCGAGGTCGCGCGGCTCGTCGGATTGCTCGCCGCTTCTTCGCTGGCGGCCGTTTTGGCGGCGTTCCTCTTCATTGAACGCCTGACCGAGCGCCCCATCCAGGCCGGCGACCCTCCTCGTCCGTCGTTCGACGTTCGAAACGACCAGGTCTACGTCGACGGCTCCGACCCGTTTAGCCACTATGCTCCGGTCATCCCCGCTGCTTACCCCGTCAATGGCGCTCGCTAGGGCGCGCGGCCTCTTCCGGGCTTGCTTGGCGGGTTCGCTGCTCGCGCCTTTGGCGACCGCCTCCCTGGCCGACAACAGCCCCGCCGACGTGCTTCGGCGCGCGATGATCCGCCAGAACTGGCTTCCCTGCTCGCTTGTCCAGGAGCGGTCGATGGGCTGTCACGGCGGGCCGCCGTTGCTGATGAAGGTCGAGGTGGGCGCCAATCACCTGCTCCGCATGTCCGTGCTCCAGCCGATCAGCATGCAAGGAACGGTGACCACGGACGATGGCGAGGAGAGACGCACCTACGTGCCCGACGCCCGCCGCGTGTTCGTGCAGGTTTCTCCCAAGAAGGGGCAATCGTCGGTCAAGTCCCGCATGCGGCTGGTCACGCGCAACTACAGGCTGCAGTTCGACGATTCCAGGACCGTCGCCGGCCGACCCGCCTATGTGATCGTCGCCAACCCTGTCGCGCCCGACCTGCCCGCGCGGCGCATCGCGGTGGACAAGGCCACCTACGCCATGCTCCGGTATGAGGTCGTCGGCCGAAGCGGCGAGTTCGAACGGACGATGGACACCAAATCCGCCACCTTCGACAAGCAGTTCCAGGTGGAGCCTCTTTCCTGCCCGCCCGGCACCAAGGTGGTGCGGAATTGGGGGCCGCGCCTGGTGACCGACCTGAACGAAGCGGCGGCGGTGGTCGGCTTCGAACCCAAGATCCCGCAGCCCCTGCCCTACGGGATGCGGGTGGAGGCGGTCAACCTGCTCGGTTCGGAGCAGGAGCCGTTCATCGGCATTCGCCTTTCTGACGGGCTGGCCGGCGTCACGCTGTACCAGTGGAGCCCGCAACGACTCCGAAATCGGCGGCCGATGCGCGGTCGAGGGGCGCTGAGCGACTACCGGGGCGTGGCCTACTCCGCCTTCGGCGACCTGCCGAGGGAGGTCACCGAGCGGCTGGTCGAGAGCGTCGTGCGCCAGATCAACGGGTCTCGGGACTAAGGGAACTCCGCGCAGGCCCGAACTGGTTTTCCGTATCAAGCCTGGCTCGGACGGCGCCGCCCTTCCGCAAAGCGGCAAAGCCGTTCCCGGCCGGCGCAATCACCGGTAAGGTGAGGTAAGGATGAACAAGATTGCGACCATCTTAAGCAGGCCCTACACGGTCATCTCAGCGGGCGCGGTCATCGTCGTCGCCGCGTTCGCCACCGCCCCCCATGCCTACCCGCCGAAGGGCGGCGCGATAACGCCCCGGCCCGTCATCGTCCAACCGACTTCGGCCGTAGCCGGTGTCATGGGCGGTCCCGGAACCGCCGGCCTGCGCGCGATCGACGCGGAGGTGTCGGAGTTGGCCCGGCGGACCTTGGCCGGGGTTGTGGAGATCAACGTCGGCACGAAGGGCGGCCCAGGCGCGGGCCCGAGCGGCCAGGGCTCGGGGTTCATCTACCGCCCCGACGGGTGGATCGTCACCAACGACCACGTGGTTGCCGGCTATGACACCGTGAAGGTGGTGTTGCCCGACGGCCGGGAGGTCGACGGCAAGGTGACCCGAGCCAACGACCCACAGGCCGACATCGCCGTGGTCAAGGTGAACGAGCGCGGCCTTACCGCGCTGCCGCTCGCCGACAGCTCCGCGGTGCGCCAAGGACAGCTTGCGATGGCCATTGGTTCGCCGTTCGGCGTCTTCGCCAACTCGGTCACCATCGGCCACGTGAGCGCCATCGGCCGCTCGAACGAGGTGCTGGACGCGCGCTTTGGGGCGCGGGGCTACAGCACCATGATCCAGACCGACGCCGCGATCAACCCCGGTAACAGCGGTGGGCCGCTCGTGAACGTCGACGGCCAGGTGATCGGCATCACCACCTCCATCTTCAGCAACTCCTTCAGCGGCGGGAACCAGGGCATCGGCTTCGCCCTGCCCAGCAACCAGGCCAAGGTCGTCGCCGACCTGCTCATCGCCAACGGCAAGCTGAACCGAGGCATGTTGGGCGTCATTCCCGAGAACCTCAAACCGTTTGAGGCGAAGCGGTACGGCGTCGCCTCCGGCGCCATCGTGCGCGAGGTCTCCCCCGGCAGCCCGGCGCAGAAGGCCGGTATGAAGGTCGACGACGTGGTCGTCGCCGTGAACGGCAAGGCCGTCCGCGACGAACTGGACCTACGCCTCGCGATGTACGAGAACGCGCCCGGCAAGCGCGTGACGGTGGCCTACGTCCGGGGCGGACGCAAGCAGGCCGTCGACATGGTGGTGGCCAAGCGCCAGGACGTGGCGATGAACGTGCCGCCCCAGCCCGACGCGCGGTTCTCGCCGTTTGAGGGCCCGGACCGCCTCTTCCAGCCATTCCAGCGCCCCGGAGCGCCGGTCGGTCGGGCTCGGCTGGGCGTCCAGGTTCAGATCATCGACCCCACGGTCCGCCGGCAGTTCGGCATCCCGGACGACGTCTCCGGCGTGGCCGTCGTGGGCGTGCTCGACGGCTCGCCGGCCGCGGCGATCGGCATCCAGGTCGGCGACGTCATCCAGCGCGTCGGCTCGACGGCGATCGCCACACCGAGAGAGCTCACCGACGCGGTCGGCGCGCTTCGCTCGGGTCAGAGGGCGATGGTGCAGTTCGTCCGGTACAAGGACGGCGGCGTGATCTCCCAATCCCGAGAAGTGCAGTTCTAGGCCGTTCTCGGGCCTGGAATAGTGGGTGCACCGAGGTCCTAGACGTCGGTGCACCTGTTGTTTGGCAGGTCAACATCTGCCGGAAAGCACCCTGGCGCCAAAAGGCGGCGACCGCCTGTGCCTTTGGACACGCTTGCGTACTGTTAGGTTGACCAGCACCACCCGATGGGGCGCCCAGGGCGCTGCGGCCGTCGGTCCCGAAGACGCTAAAAAACGCCAAGTATCTCTGCCAGGAGCCCCCGCTTGAGCTATCCCTCTATTGTCAAAAGGCGCGCAATCAGCAGGCAAAGCGGGTTCTGTGGAGCTTTCTGGCCCGCATCTAGCATAGAATCAGGTAGCAGGGTTCGTCTAGAGGAGACCTCTGACGAGCCGGTGTTTCGTCTGGAGAGTGATCGAATGAAGACGTTACGGATCGCGGCGATCGCCGCGCTGGGTACGACGTTCGCGTTTGCTTGGGGTTGGACCCCCATCGTGGACGACAACTTTGATGCCTACACAGTGAACGGTACGCTCAACGGTAAAGGCGGCTGGGTAGCCACGAATGGCGATGGTGGGTACGCGCCGACCGTCTACAATTCCCCGACCGACCTTGCCAACCGCGGCAAGACGGTGTTTTTGAGCGTCGGAACGGCCCAGGGCGGCTACTCCGAGATGACCATCAACGTCGGCGACCTCGTCCCGCTTTACAGCAAGGTCGAAGTGTCGTTTGACATCTACCACAACAACAGCACGCGAGTGTCCCCACAGAACGTGTGGTGGTACTGGGCGGACGAGGGCGAGCCGGGCTACGGGCTTCAGTGGGACGGCGGCCAGACGCTCCCGTTCGGCTGGGCTACGGGCGCCAGCGGAGCAGCGACCGTCGCTCCGAAGACCTGGGCCAACGTTACGATGGAGTGGGATCTGGCCAACCAGACTGCTAGCAGTTGGTACAACGGCAAGCAGGTTGACAACAACATCCCGATCTCGGGCATCAAGAGCCTGACCGCCTGGACCATCGGCCTTCAGCACGACGGCGCCTCCGGCACGGCCGACAGCGCCTACATCGACAACTTCAGGATCCAGGGCGAGCCGGTACCGGCCGTTCCGGAGCCCGCGACGATGACCGTTCTCGGCCTCGGCGCCGCCTTCTTGGCTGCCCGCCGCCGCAAGTAAGTCACTCGCCACTTGTCGAAGGGCTGCGAGCTCCGCTCGCGGCCCTTTTTTCGTGCGCCGCCCGTCCCCTGCGACTACACTAACGAAACCGCCGCCATGAAGCAAAGCCGACTCCTCATTCACACCCTCCGCGAAGCGCCCCGCGACGCCGACGTGGCCAGCCAGCAGCTCATGACCCGCGCCGGGATGCTGCTGAAGGTCGCCTCCGGCGTCTACGACTACCTGCCGCTGGCCTACCGCGCCATCCGCAAGTTCGAGGCGATCGTACGCGAGGAGCTCGAGCGCGCCGGGTGTCAGGAGCTGCTGATGCCCACCGTCCAGCCTTCGGAGCTTTGGGTCGAATCGGGCCGGTGGCACGCCTACGGCAAGGAACTGCTCCGCTTCAAGGACCGCAAGGAGGCCGAGTTCTGCCTTGGACCGACGCACGAGGAGGTGATCACCGACGTCGTGCGGCGAACCGTAAGCAGCTACCGCCAACTGCCGATCAACCTCTTCCAGATCCAAACCAAGTTTCGCGACGAGATCCGCCCCCGCTTCGGGCTGATGCGCGGGCGCGAGTTCATCATGAAGGACGGCTACTCGTTCCACGCCGACGACGCCGACGCGGAGCGGGAGTACTGGGCGATGTTCGAGGCGTACAAGCGCATCTTCGGCCGAGCGGGCGTGCGGTTCCGCCCGGTCGAGGCCGACAGCGGCGCCATCGGCGGCAGCACCACGCACGAGTTCCACGTGCTGGCAGGCTCGGGCGAGGACGCGATCCTCTCCTGCGACGCCTGCGACTACGCCAGTAACATCGAGAAGACCGAGGCGCTCGGGCAGCCGTTCGCGTACGCCGACGAACCCGAATTGCCGCTCATGCCCGCCCACTTCCATACGCCCGGCGTGATCGGCATGGAGGAGCAGGCCAAGGCGTTCCGCGACGAGAGCCACGACGGCCTGCCGCTGGACCACGCCAGCAAGTACTACCTTTGCCGCGCCACGCGCGGCGAGCAGACGTGGGACGTGGGCCTCGTCCTGCGCAGCGACCATGAGCCGAACTTCGTCAAGCTCCGCAACCTGCTGGGCGCCGACCTGCTCGAACTGGTCCCAATCGAGGAGGCCGAAGCGATGGCCGGCTGCCGGAGCGGCTTCATCGGGCCGGTTGAGCTGAACGTGCCCACCTACGTCGACCTCAGCCTGCAGGGGGCGTACAACCTCACCTGCGGAGCGAACCAGGACGGCGACCACCACTTCGGGTTCCGCCCCGACCGCGACCTGCGCGACCTCAAGGGCTTCTTCGACCTGCGCGTCGCCGAGGAGGGCGACCGGTGCCCGCGCTGCGGCAAAGGGCGGTTCCAGGCCTACCGGGGCATCGAGGTCGGCCAGGTGTTCAAGCTGGGCACGAAGTACTCCGAGGCGATGGGCTGCACCTTCATCGACGAGCAGGGCCAGTCGCGGCCGATGGCGATGGGCTGCTACGGCATCGGCATCACCCGCACCATCGCGGCGGTGGTCGAGCAGAACCACGACGAGGACGGCATCGTGTGGCCCTGGTCGGTCGCCCCGTACCAGGTCCACCTGGTGACGCTCGACCCGGCCAACGTCGAGGTGTTCGCGGTGGCGTGCGCCGCCGAGCAGGAGCTGGAGGCGGCGGGCTACGAGGTGCTGCACGACGAGCGCGAGGGGCTCAGCGCGGGCGTCAAGCTGAAGGACGCCGACCTGCTCGGCTTCCCGCTGCGCGTCGTGGTCGGGGCCCGCGGGCTGAAGCAGGGCGTCGTGGAGCTTCGCGACCGGGGCGCCAAGACGGTGGTCAAGGCGGCCCCCTCGGCGCTGCTCGCCGCCGTCGAGGAGGCCAAGGAAAGGCTTACGCGTCCGTCGTCGGACTAGCCGGCGCCGGGCGCCCGGACAACCGGCCCCACAGCCAGCAGCAACAAAGGCCGAGCCCGATGGACGCGGCGTGCATCATGCGGGCCAGCTGGCCGCCGCCGATG
>CAZIIS010000050.1:0-19128 GCA_964539295.1 uncultured Fimbriimonadaceae bacterium
AGCGCGTCGCGCAAGCAGGAACTGAGGTCCCGGCTCGTGGCTATAGCCGCTTTGGGCCAGTTGGGCTCCGACGAGCCCAAATCGCGGGCTGCCCTGGAGGCCGCGCTTGGCGACGAGGAATGGCGCGTGCTCGACGCTGTGGCGGCCGCGGCGATCGCGCGGCGCGACCCCAAGCTCGTGCCGGCCCTGAAGCGCGCCGTCGAGAAGCAACCGCCCTCGTGGACCGTCCAGGCCCTGCAAGAGGCGATCCGCGCGTTGGAGGTCAAGACGGGGGCCCAGTAGCTTTTCGGGCTTCGGTGGTTGACAAGTAGGGGCGAGCGGCCGGCGGTTCCGCCCTCAACGGGCGAGAACCGCGGCCCTCACTCCGGTCGGTATCGCGTGGCCGACCGGTCTCGGAGGAGATGCAGGAGATGGCCGTGTCACAGGGACACGAAGGACCGGCCCGAATGTGCCAAGCCGATCACTGCCGAGCCGTGGCGACCAAGCTGTCGCCAAGCCTGTTGAGTCGGACGCTCCGTCTGCCTTGTTTCGTTCGGAGTGGCGCCAATAACCTGGCCGCATGACCGGGTCCTTGACCGAAGCGCGTAAACTGCGGGCGGTGAAGATCGTCGATTGTGCCGTCTACAGGTTCGACATCCCGGTGCGCGAGCCGTTCGCTATCGCTACGATGACCGCGACCGCCAGCCCCAACGTTTTGGTCGGACTGACCACCGACGAAGGCCTGGTGGGGTGGGGCGAGGCCTCGCCGCTGCACGCCATCGTCGGCGAAACCCAGGCCACCTGCCTGTCGGCCGGCGCCGAGCTCGCGCGGCTCATGCTCGGCCAGGACCCGCTCGCCATCGCGGACCGCGTGGAGCAGATGGAGCGCACGTTGCCGCACAACACGACGATCAAGAGCGCCTTCGACTCCGCGCTGCACGACATTGCCGCGCAAGCCGCCGGCATGCCGCTATGGCAGTTCCTGGGCGGAAGCCCGCGTCGGATGGAGACCGACCTCACGGTCTCGATCGGCGACGTCGAGTCCGCCGCTCGCAAGGCCACGGAGACGGTCGAGCGCGGCTTTCGGATCATCAAGACCAAGGTCGGGCGCAACCATGCCGAAGACCTCGCCCGCCTGAAAGCTGTTCGCCAGGCGGTCGGGGCGGACGTGCGCCTGCGCATCGACGCCAACCAGGGTTGGGACCGCGTGGAGGCCGTGAAGGCGCTGCGCGCCGTGGAGCCGTTGGACGTCGAGTTCTGTGAACAGCCGGTGCGCGCGGGCGACCTCGACGGGCTCCGGTGGGTAAGCGAGCGCTGCGCAATCCCAGTGATGGCCGACGAGTCGGTGTTCGGGCCGGAGGACGCCCTTCGGCTCGTTCGGGCGCAGGCCGCCCCCTACGTGAACATCAAGTTGAGCAAGGCCGGCGGTATCCGTAGGGCCCTTCGGGTGGCCACGATCGCCGAGGCCGCCGGGTTGTCGTGTATGGTGGGGTGCATGTTGGAATCGCGTATCGGGTTGACCGCTGCGGCCCACATGGCCGCCGTTCCCCCGAACGTCCGCTTCTACGACCTGGACTCCTTCCTTGACCACGCCGAGGACCCCGTGCTGGGCGGCGTCACGGTCAAGGACGGCGTTGTCGAACTCCCCAACGAGCCCGGCCTCGGCGCCCGACCCGACCCTGCGTGGTTGGGTCGTCTGGAGCGCGTGGTCTGATGTTGGGTCCCGATCTCGAGTTCGTCGGCGCGACCCAGGTGCGCTACGACGGTCGCGTGCTCACCTTCTTCGGCGGCAACGATTACCACCGCCTTTCCCGACGGCCGGAGGTGCTCGCCGCCGCCGACGAGGCGCTTCGCCGTTGGGGCCTGAACACCGCCGGCTCGCGCTGCACCACCGGCAACCACGCGATCTACCGCGAACTGGAGCAATCGCTGGCCGAGTACCTCGGCGCCGAGGACGTGCTGGTCGTTTCAAGCGGGTACGTCGCCAACCTCGTCGCCGTGCAGGCTCTGGCCGACGACCACGGCCCGGTCTTTGCGCCGGGCGGCATCCACCCCAGCCTCGTGGACGCCGCCGCGTCGCTTGGGCCGGTTCACACGTGGAGCCCGGTCTCGCTCTCCACGGCCCTCGGCCAAGCGCTCCGGGCGAAGATGCTATTCGAGCGGAGGCCGCTCATCGTGATGAACGGGGTGGAGGCCAACACCGGGGAGCTTGCGCCGCTGGCCGGCATCGTGCGGGTGGGCTCCCGACTTGGCGCGACCGTGCTGGTGGACGACGCCCACGGCGCCGGGACGCTCGGGCCCAAGGGGCAGGGCACGCACGCCGAGTGTGGCCTCGAACGGGGGCTGTGGCTGGTACAGACCGGCACGCTCAGCAAGGCGTTCGGCGCCTTTGGCGGCTTCGTCGCGGGTTCGGCTTCGTTCGTGGCCAGGGCGCGCGAGCGCAGCGGGGCGTTCATCGGCAGCACCCCCGCGCCGATCCCGGCGGCGGCCGCCGCCCTGCGGGCGATCCAGGTGCTGCGCGACGAGCCCGAACTGGTGGCGTCGCTGCAGCGCCGCTCGACCGAGTTCAAGGCGCGACTCCGGCTCCAACCGACGCCATCGCCCATCGCCTCGGTCGCCTTCGGCAACGCCAAGGCCAACCAGAAGGCGGCCGAGCGGCTGCTGGACGCCGGAATCTACCCGAACTTCGTCGATTACCCCGGTTGCCCGCCGGGCGGCCACTTCCGACTGACCCTCTCCAGCGCCCACACGCAGGAGGAGGTCGACCGCCTGGTGGCGGCGCTTACCGCTTAGGCGGCGTCAACCCGACGTCCTTAGGCTTGAACCGCGCGATCCGGATCTGCTTGTAGTCATCGGCCTCGTAGAGCACGATCACCGAGCCGTCTTTCAGCGTGGCCATGCAGGAATAGGCCGCCGAACCGGAGTGGATCGGCGCCTTGGCCGGGTAGCTCTTGCCTTCGTCGAAGCTGGCCCACACCGCCAGGTCCGCGCGGTCGGGGTGCTCCGGGCCGGAGAAGAGAAGCGGGGCGTTGCGGCCCGGGGCCCGCACGATGGAGCCCGCGCAGTCGCCGGCAATACCCTGCATAAGAACCGCGGGGTCGAACGCCGTCCACGTCTCGCCGCAGTCGGCGCTCACGAACTGAAGCCGCTTCTTGGCGTAGTTGAACCGCGAGTTCATCAGCAGGCGCCCGTCCCGAAGTTCGACGGTCAAGCTTTCGTCGCCGTTGGCCACGCCGTCGGGCCCGTCGGCCACGCCGCCCTTCTGCCAGGTCTTGCCGTGGTCGTCGCTGTAGAACACCCAGGGGTCGCCGGTCCTCAGGTCGCGTGAAAGAAGGCGGTAGCCCGTGACCAGAAGGCGTCCGGGTTTCCCTTTCTTGAGCTGGATGCCGGCGCCCGGCCCGAGCGGGCATCCACACCAGGCCGCGTCCTTCACCGAAGCGGTGATGTCCCTCTCGGGCGACCAGGTCTTGCCGTTGTCGCGGCTCTCGCGCACCCAGATCGTGCAGCTCTTGCCGGGATCGAGCCCTGGCCCAACCTGCAGCAACCCTTTTCCCTCGGGCCACTTGTTGTACACGGCGAAGACCGTCTTCGTCTTGGAGTCGACCACCAGTTCGGGGTTACCGGCGTCGCCGATCCCGTTCTCGTGCGGGTAGTCGAACCGCTCCATGGACGACCAGGTTCTGCCGCCGTCGACGCTTCGGCGCCAAACCAGTCGGTTGATGCCGCCCTTGGTTCCGGGGTCGGACATCGAGGACCGACCTTCGCAGAACGCCAGGATGGAGCCATCGGGGGCCACGCACACCGCGGGGATTCGGTAGGTCGCGAAGCCGCCTTCGCCGCCGGCAAAAACGAGCGTGTCTTCGATCGCCGGGCTAACCAGCCCGCACGCTACGAGAGCAATCGACGCAAACATGCCCCATTCTGCAACACCACGGGCGTCGCGGCGCTAGGGAAGGGCAAAGGATCGTGGCTGGCGGACAAGGATTCGAACCTTGACTGACGGCACCAAAAACCGCTGTCCTACCGTTAGACGATCCGCCAAACCGCCCCGGATGATACCTCCCGGCGAACCAGGTCGAGGGCCGCGCGGCGCCATACTGAACCTGAAATGCCTCTTGACGTGCGCCATTCCGAACGGATTCGCCGTTTGGCCGCCGAGCTCAAGAACTCCGGCCTCGACGCCTACCTTTGCGCCTCTCCCATCTCGATGGGCTACCTTCACGGTTTCTTCGAGGGGGGCGGTGAACGCTTCATGTCGATGGGCGTCCGCAGCGACGGTTCGGTCCGCCTGATCTGCCCCGGCCTGTCCGAAAGCCAGGCGCGCCGGGCCGGCTTCGAGGACGTCCGCACCTGGCGCGACGGCGAGAACCCCTACGCCCACTTCCGCCAACTTTCCGAGGATTGGGGCCTCCGCTCCGGGCTGGTGGCCGTGGACGACGACATGGGCGCCGGCATGCTCCTGGGCATGCAGAACACCATTCCGGCCGCACGCTTCATGGCCGGCCACGAACTCCTTTCGCGCCTGATGCGCGTGAAGGACGAGGACGAGATCGCCAACCTGCTCGAGGCGGGCCGCATCGCCGACGAGGCCTATGTGGCGGCGCTCCCGCAGCTCAAGCCGGGCATCACCGAACTCGACCTGGCCGAGGTGCTTCTCTCGGAGATGCGAAAGCGCGGCGGACGGCCGGACTTCTGCATCGTCGCCGCCGGCAAGAACGGCGCCGAGCCGCACCACATCACGGACGACACGGTCATCCAATCCGGCGACGTGGTTGTGATGGACTTCGGCTGCAGCGTGAACCACTACCCGAGCGACATCACCCGGACCGCCGCCGTCGGCAGCGCCACCGAAGAGGAGAAGAAGGTCTACCGCCTGGTCTACGACGCCCACATGGCCGCTCGCGCGGCCATCAAACCCGGCGTGCCCTGCCAGGAGATCGACCGCGCCGGCCGACGCGTCATCGACGCCGCCGGTTACGGCGAGTACTTCATGCACCGCCTGGGCCACGGCCTCGGCATGCGCGGTCACGAGGAGCCGAACATGGTGGAAGGGAACACCGTCCCGCTCGAGCCCGGCTTCTGCTTCAGCATCGAGCCCGGCATCTACCTTCCGGGGCGGTTTGGCGTGCGCATCGAGAACATCGCCACCGCGACCGCCGAAGGCCACCGCAGCATGAACGTCGATCCGAGCCCCGAGCTACAGATCGTTTGACCGCACGATCGGGGCGCCGGGGATGCAGGACCTCGGCGCCCCGGAGAGAAAAACCTGGAGCGATCTGTCAACTATTGGCTTGGGAACCCTGTAGATCTTGAGCTGACCGCCGATAACCAAACTGACGACCCTGAGAAGGCCCGCAAAAAGGCCGGGTCGGCGGTGAGGATGGCGTGTCGGAGATTCTGTCCCAAGACGAAATCGAAGCCCTTTTGAGTTCGCTCAACGCGGAGGAAGACGCGGGCGGAGCGGATCAGGCTGCGTCGGGACCCGCGCCCGCGCCGGTCGGCGCTCCTCAGGCGGCTGCCCCCGGGCTCTCGCCCCACGCGCAGGCCCCCAAGACCGCCAACCGGTCGGCCATCGCCTACGAGGTCTACGACTTCCGTCGCCCGGACAAGTTCAGCAAGGAGCAGCTCCGCACGCTTCAGATGCTGCACGAGACGTTCGCGCGCCTCGCCAGCACCGGCCTTTCGGCCAACCTGCGCACCACGGTCAACATCGACCTGATCTCGCTCGAACAGGTGCCGTACGAGGAGTACCTCCGCAGCATCAACCAGTCGGTCTTCACGATCATGTCGCTGCCGCCGCTGAGCGGACAAGCCGTGCTGGAGATCGAGTTCTCCCTCATCTTCACGATGATCGACCGCCTTCTCGGCGGCCCCGGGCGTTCGCTGGACCGGTCGGTGCTCACCGACATCGAGCACCCCCTGGTGCGGCAGATCGTCGAGCGGATGTTCGTTGCGCTCAAGAGCGCGTGGGAGGGCGTCGTCATCGTCAACCCCGGCATCGAGGGGTTGGAGACGAGCGCGCAGTTCGTGCAGATCGCCCCGCCCACCGACATCGTCGTCAGCATCCTCTTTGAGGTTCGGGTCGGCGACGCGCGCGGCGCGATGAGCCTCTGCATCCCCTACATGGTGCTCAAGCCGATCAC
This sequence comes from uncultured Fimbriimonadaceae bacterium, assembly GCA_964539295.1. Classification (GTDB taxonomy): domain Bacteria; phylum Armatimonadota; class Fimbriimonadia; order Fimbriimonadales; family Fimbriimonadaceae; genus CAZIIS01. The sequence continues at coordinate 6,123 of CAZIIS010000050.1, forward strand.
CACCAAGCTCAGCGCCCAGAAGTGGTTCGTCGGCAGCAACCGGAAGCACAACCCCGGAAACCGGCGGCTGCTTAGCCATCAGGTGGAGAGCGCCAAGGTCGAGTGCGCCGTTCGCCTCGGCAAAACCCGCATCCATATCCACGATTTCCTCCACCTTCGCGCAGGCGACGTCCTGCGCCTCGATCAACGAGTCAACGAAGACATCGATTTCCTTGTCGCCCAGACGCCGAAGTTCGAGGGGAGACCCGCGCTCAGCGGTTCCAAGCTCGTCTTCAACGTCACCAACCCGACCGAATAGCCCAAGACCATGCCAGCCATCCCGAACGAAGTCCTTTCCAAACTAGGCGTGCTGCAGAACCAGATCTGGCAGACCGTCTCGCTGACCGCGAGCGAGTCCGCCAATGTGGCCCTGAACTTCAGCAACCCGCTTACGGTCGTGACCCCGATTGCGGACCTTTACGCCGAGATGGGGGCGCCCAAGTTGGTCATCCAGTTCTCGTTCGCCAACACGCCCGAGAACTCGCAGGTGATCCTCCTCACGCAGGAGACCTTCGCCGAACTCGTCGGGTTGGTCAAGAACGAGGAGATCACGGGCCTGGACGACAACATGGTCGGCGACGTGCGGCCGATCCTCGAGAGCATCGTTCAGGGCATCTGCGTCGCCGTCGGCAACGTGCGCAACGAGGCCATCGTCGCCACCGGCCTCAGCACCCGCTTCCAGATCTTCAGCTTCCCGCCCAACCTGCAGAAGGGCGACGACATCGTCCGCACGAACATCGCCTTCACGGGTGACGGCTTCAGTGGCAGCGCCACGTGGCTTTTCGACTCCGAGACCGCGCACGCCATCACCGGCATCCAGATGCGCGACGAGGAGGCCACGCCTTTCCCCGGGTTGGGTTCCGGCGACGCCGGTTCGTCATCGGGCGGCGCCCGACCCTCCGGCGACGACAACGGCCTCGACCTTCTCATGGACATCCCGCTCGAGATCAGCGTCGAACTCGGGCGAGTGAAGATGCTCGTGAAGGACGTCGTGGAACTCGGCCCCGGCTCCATCGTGGAGATCAACAAAGCCGCGGGCGAGCCCGTGGACGTTCTCGTCAACGGAAGGCTGGTGGCGAGGGGCGAGGTGGTGGTTATCGACGACAACTTCGGCGTCCGCATCACCGAGATCCTTAGCCCGCAGGACCGTCTGGTCAAGCTTAACGAGGCCGCCTGATGAGGTCGATCGCCGCCTTTGCCACCCTGTTGGCCGCGGGCGCGGCGATGGCCGTCGAGTCGGTCGGCGACCTGGGCGCCAAGCCGGACATCGTGCTTCGGACCGGTTCCGCTCCGGCCTCGGCGGTGAACGGATTGGCCGTCGCCCAGATGCTGGTCGCGTTGATCGTCGTGGTCGGCCTCCTGAAGTGGGGTCTACCCAAGTTGATCGGTCGGATGAACGGCCGCATCGCCACCTCGGTCGGCAGTTCCATCAAGATCGAGGACAGCGCCTCTTTCGCCGCCGGCAACCTGTACGTGGTGAGCGTGCGCGGGAAAAGCCTGCTGATCGCCGCCGGGTCGCACGGCGTCGCCTTCCTTGCCGACGTCACCGAAAGCGAAGGGAAGAGCCAAGAGGAGCCCGCCTTTTTTGAACTGCTCGACCAGGCCGCAAAGACCGAGGAGGTCAAGCCGGGCGCCGTCGACCGGACCGTGGCCGCCGTCGACGCGGTCCCCCATCTGGACCTCGAGACCGAGACCCGCCGCCGCCTTTCGCAGAAGGCGAGCCGCAACGAGATGGCCCCCGAGGCGGTCCAGGCCGCCCTCGATAGGCTCAGCCGACTGACCGGCTAACAGGAGGTCGAGACAGGCATGAGCAAACCCACCGCGCCCCGAAGCCAAAAGTTGAACCGTTTTGTGAGGTTCTTGCGGCTGGCGACCGTGCTGTCGCTGGTCGCCATGGCGGGCGTGGCGCTTGCCCAGCAGGGACACGGCGCGCCGTCGATTCCGAGCATCAGCGTCGGGGTGCAGGGCGCCAACGCCAAGGAGCAGGTCAACACCTCGCTGCAGATCTTGGCGCTGCTCACCGTTCTTAGCCTTGCGCCGGCGTTGCTCATCCTGACCACCGCCTTCACGCGCATCGTCATCGTCCTCAGCTTCGTGCGCACCGCGCTGGGCACGCAGTCCATCCCGCCGAACCAGGTGGTGATCGGCCTGAGCCTTTTCCTCACCTTCTTCGTGATGCAACCGACCTACACGAAGATCAACGACGTCGCGATCAAGCCGTACCTGAGCAAGGAGAGTCCGATCGGCTTCGACCAGGCGCTCCAGCGCGCCCAGGGACCGGCCCGCGAGTTCATGCTGAAGAACACCTACGAGAGCGACCTCAAGATGTTCCTGCAGATGCGCCACGAGCGGCCCCAGACCAAGGCCGACGTGTCGTTGGTCGCCCTGATCCCGGCGTTCGTCATTAGCGAACTCAAGACCGCCTTCATCATCGGCTTCTACATCTTCGTGCCGTTCGTGGTGATCGACCTCATCGTCGCCAGCCTCATGATGGGAATGGGCATGATGATGATGCCGCCCGTCACCGTCTCGCTGCCCGCGAAGCTGCTGGTGTTCGTCCTGGCGGACGGTTGGTCCGTTCTCGTCCGAGCGCTTTTGTCGGGGTACATGTGACATGGATCAGGGCATAGTCCTCGACCTGGCTCGCCAGGCGCTGGTGGTCTCGTTCATGGTCACGCTGCCCGTGCTGGCGGTGGTGCTGTTCGTTGGGCTTGCGGTCAGCGTCTTCCAGGCCATCACCCAGGTGCAGGAGATGACCCTCACCTTTGTGCCCAAGCTTCTCGGCGCCGGCATCGTGCTGCTCCTGATGGGCGGGTGGATGCTCTCCACGCTCGTGGGGTTCGTGCACGTCTGCTTCGAGCAGATCGCGAGGATAGGCGGATGAGGCTGGAACCGGCCCTCATGTTCGCCTTCCTGCTGGTGTTCGTGCGCCTTTCCGCGATGGCGCTCAGCTCCCCGTTCTTCACGTCGGCGGCGCCGGTCACGATCCGTATCGCCTTCTGCGGGGTGACCTCGATGGCGCTCGTGCCGATACTCAAGCCGATGATCGGCCCCGTCCCGCCCGACCTGATCACGCTCATCATGGCGGTCGGCTACGAAGTGCTGGTCGGGCTGCTCATCGGCAGCACGGTCACCCTTTTGGCGAACGCCGCCCAGATGGCGGGCGCGTTCCTTGACCTGCAACTCGGCCTGTCCGCCGCCCAGGTCTTCAGCCCGATGACCGGCCACACGACGACCCCGGTCGGGCAGTTCAAGTACATGCTCGGCGTGGTGCTGCTGTTGCTGATGAACGGCCACCAGATGATGTTCCAGGCGTTCGCCCAGAGCTACCGACTGCCGATGCTGTCGGCGAGCAGCCTGCCGGCAATCGCCTCCACCCTCTCCTCGTTTGTGGGAGTGGTGTGCCTGCTCGCGTTGCAGATCGCGGCGCCGGTCGCGGCGGTCACGCTCATCATTGACGCGGCCGCCGGCGTGGTGAACAAGGCCGTCCCGCAGACGCAGCCCTTCCTCCTCGCGCTTCCGGCCAAGCTCATGGTCGGCCTTTTCGTGCTCGGCCTGGGGCTGCCGGCGATGGTCGCCGCGGTCCAGAGCGGCGTCGGCGTAGCGTTCGACGCCATCGCCAAGATGCTCGGAGCCGGAGGATAACCCAGAGCCATGGCCGCCGACGCCCAGGAAAAGACCGAAGAGGCAACGCCACGCAAGAAACAGGAGGCGCGGCGCAAAGGGACCGTCACCAAATCGACGGACCTGGTCGGCGCCTTGTCGCTGCTGGCCATCGCCTTCATCTCGCCCGGCGTGAGCAAGGCGCTGGGCGCTTCGATGCTTCGCGCGCTCGATTCGCGCATCTTGGAGGCGCCGACGGAGGTGAGTTACGGCTCCATCCTTCGCTATGCCCAGGGCTTCATCGGCCCGATCGCCGCTGCCGGGGCGCCCATCATCCTCACGACGCTCGTGGTGGGGGTGGTGGCCAACTTCGCCCAGGTCGGATTCGTCTTCAGCCTGGAGCCGCTCAACCCCACGCTGGACAAGATCAACCCGTTCAACGGTTTGAAGCGGCTCTTCTCAGCCCGCGCCGGGGTCGAGGGGCTCAAGGCGCTGTTCAAGTTCGGCGTGTTTGGCGCGTTGGCCTATGGCGCCGTCGCGGCAGACTGGAACCAGATCATCGGCCTTTCGTGGCTTGCGCCGTCGCAGAGCATGGCGGTCGCGGGGACCATCCTCCACACCATCCTGGTGCGCGTGGCCATCGCCTGGCTGGCGATGGCGGCCCTCGACTACTTCTTCCAGCGCGCCCAGGTGCAGAAGCAACTCCGGATGTCGCGGGACGAACTCAAGCGCGAGATGAAAGAGCAGGAGGGGTCGCCCGAGGTGAAAGCGGCGCAGTACCGCAAGCGCCGGCAGCTCTCGAAGGGCGCCCTGGCCAAGCGCGTGCAGAAGGCCGACGTGGTTGTCGTCAACCCGACCCATTTCTCGGTCGCCATTCAGTACGAACGCAGCACGATGCACGCGCCGATGGTGGTCGCCAAGGGGCAGGACTACCTGGCCCTGCGCATCCGCGAGATCGCAGCCGAGTACCAGGTGCCGATCGTGCCGAGCCCGCCGCTGGCCCGCGCGCTGTATAAGCAGTGCGAGGTGGGCGACTACGTCCCCCGCGACCTCTTCGCGCCGGTCGCCGAGGTGCTCGCCTTCGTCTACAAGACGGTCAAGGGCGTGCGTGGGTAATCCGGCTCGGGCCTTTCTGGGCGCCGGAAAAGCGGCGCGGTACCATCTTCTATAGTTTTGTCCGCACCTGCCGTCGAGCTTCCTCGAGAGACCGCTGCGCCGCTCACCACGAAGACCATCCTGCGGGTCTACCTGCCGCTTGCGATCTCGTGGGTCTTCATGGCCGTAGAGGGCCCCATCGCCACAGCTTTCATCTCGCGGCTGCCCCATGCGAAGGAGAACACGGCGGCATTCCTGGTCCTGCTCCAGGTCGCCATCTGGATCGAAGCGCCCGTGATCGACCTGCTCACGGTCGGCACCGCGCTGGCCAGGAGTCGATCCTCCTACCTCAAGCTCTGCCGGTACGTGGCCTGGATGATGGCGCTCGTCACGTTCGTCCACGTGGGAATCGCCGTCACCCCGCTGTGGGACATGATCGTCGTCAACGTCATGGGCGTGCCGACGCACGTGGCGGACGCCGCGAGGCCCGGAATGCTGATCATGTCCACCTGGAGCGCGGCGATCGGTTGGCGACGCTACCACCAGGGCTTGATGATCCGCCACGGCGAAACGCGGCCGATCAGCTACGGCACCTTCATCCGCATCTTCTTCGTGCTGGTCATCGGCCTCGTGCTGCTGTCCTGCTCTCGGATGACCGGCCTGGAGGTGGGCGCCTGGTCGTTGGCGGGCGCCGTTTTCGTGGAGGCCGTCTACGTTCACCTCGTCAGCCGAGACGTGGTTCGGGGGCACTATCGCTCAAGGCGAGAGCCGCACGAGTCCGAGCCGATGACGACCAACAAGCTGCTCGGCTTCCACCTGCCCCTGTTGGCGACGACCCTCATCGTGAACATCTCGGGGCCGCTCATCAGCTCCTCGCTTGCCCGTACCAGCGACTCGGTGTTGGCGCTGGCGGCCTGGCAGGTGGCCATGACCTTCGTGTGGCTGACCCGCACGATCACCTTCGCCCTCCCCGAAGTGGTCATCGCCCTCTACCGGGACGAGCGCAGCGCCCAGAAGCTGCGGCGGTTCAGCATGGGCGTCGGGGCCCTAACCGGCGGGGCGCTGGTCTTCACGGGCTTCACCGGGCTTGACGTCGTCTTCTACCGACACGTTCTCGGCGCAGCGCCCGACGTCTGCAACGCGGCGCACGTGGCGACGATCGCCTCCGGTCTGATGCCGATCATCAACGCCCCCATGTGCTACATCCGCGGGATGTTGACTGCCCACCACCTGACCTTCGCGCGCCTTCTGGCCATCGTCGTTTCCGTCTCCACCTTGGCCGTCGGGCTCTTCATCGGCCTGGCGCTGAAGGCGCCGCCGATGCTTTTCGGCGCGTTCGCGCTGACCGCCATGCAGGTTGCCGAACTGGCGGTGTTGGCCGTTTCGTGGCGCATCGGCCGGACCCGATCTTGCCTTCCTGCGTAGAGGTCGTTCAACTGGGCCCGGCATTCGGCGCGGTCCGCAAGGTACATTCCGGTGAAAGGAGCCTCTCTCGCAGGGCTTCTGTGGGAATTTGCGATGAACAGCAATCACCGTCTCTTCGTTCGCCGCGCGGTCTCCTGCGCGGTCGTCCTGGCCGCCGCGTTCGCGCTTTCCGGTTGCGGCCACCTGGGCTCCCAATACGGCTCAAAGCTAGTCACGGCCAACGACCTGCAGATGCGGAACGCCAAGCTGGTCCACACGGTCGCCAGCGACATCGCCAAGGCCAAGAAGATCGAAGCCTACGAGGTCGAGGCGAAGGACGTCCGGGCCGACAAGCGCATCAAAGATGCCGGCCTCGATACCGACGAGCAGTTGCAGTTCATCCAGGCGGTGCTCGGCGCCGACCTGTTCGGCATTCAGGGCGGACCCGACCTCAGCGCCTTCAGCGAGGTCGACGTGAAGAACAAGGCTTCGAAGCTCTACAACTACTCCGTTCGCCTGCAGGACCCGGCCTCCGGTGGCAAGGTCGTGAACATGGGCGAGCAGTTGGCCGCCCACCCGCTCGTGGTTGTCGAACTCAGCATCCAGGCGCCCGCGATGGGCGGTTCGCAGGCCCCGCAGCCGGCGGCGCAGGTCGTCTGCCTGGGTCCGGTGGACGAAGAGGTGCTCAACAAGCAGCTTGAGCTGGCCAAGGGTCGCACGGAGTTCAAAGAGATCAAGCGCTATCCGGTTTCGGTCTACATGGACGCCGGGGGCCACGTGGCGTTGGGCGTGGGCGGCGGCTTCAAGACCCCCGAGAAGCTGATGATGCGCACCTTCCCGTACTTCCCGTACCCGGCCGACAAGGTCAATGCGGCGTTCCAGAAGGGTGGCTCTTCGCTTGGCATGACTGGCGTTCCGCGCGAGTCGAACGCGCCCGTCGCTGCCCAGATGCAGTAAATCACGGCCTTTGCCGCGCTTCTGAGCCGGCCGAGCAGAATGCTCGGCCGGCTCTCGTCGTTAATGGGGGTATCAATGAACCAGGAGGGACGCGATGGACGCAATCGAAGCCATCAAAACCAGGCGGAGCGTTAGGAGTTTCACCGAGGAACCGGTGGATGAGGCCACCGTCAAGCTGTTGCTCGAAGCGGCGATGGACGCGCCCAGCGCTCATCACGAAGAGCCCTGGCATCTGGTCGTCGTGACCGACCGCGCGATGCTGGACAAAATCGCAGCCGCGAACCACTACGCCGCGATGGCTGCCCGCGCGCCGTTGGCCATCGTCGTGTGCGGCGACAGCAAGCTGGATGCCGGCCCGGGCTTCTGGCCGCAGGACTGCGCCGCGGCCACCCAGAACCTGTTGCTCGCGGCCCACGCGCTGGGGCTCGGGGCCGTTTGGACCGGCGCCTATCCGCACGACGAGATCGTGGCCAAATACCGCGCGCTCTTCGACCTGCCCGCCGGCGTGTACCCGCTTTCGCTCGTCGTCATCGGCCACACGACCGTGCGGTGCGAAGAGAAGCCGCGCTTCCGCGGGGACCGCGTGCACCGCAACGTCTGGTAACTAGGCGATCTGCTGCAGCCGTTTGGAGAAGTGCGTGACGCAGTTGCGCCCCGCCTTCTTGGAGGCGTAGAGGGCGCGGTCGGCCTGTGCGATCAGCTCGTCGCTTGAGATGCGGCTGGCCGGCAGGGTCGAGACGCCGAAACTGGCCGTCACCCTCCGCAGCGGCCATTGGTGCTCGTCGATCGCGCGCCTTAGGCGCTCGGCCACCGCCGTGGCCTCGCGCGCTTTCGTGTTGGGCAGCACCACGACGAACTCCTCGCCGCCGTAGCGGCCCACGTAATCGGTGGGGCGCGAGTTGCTCTTGAGCAACTCGGCGACCTGCGCAAGCACGTTGTCCCCCTCGGGGTGGCCGAAGCTATCGTTGAACGACTTGAAGTGGTCTACGTCCACCATGATCGCCGACGTCGCCTTTCCATCGGCGGCCGCGCGGATCGCCTCCTCCTTGGTGTGCACGGCCAACGCGCGGTGGTTCTTCAGGCCAGTCAACGCGTCGGTTTCCGAAAGCTCCTTCAGGCGGCTGTTGGCTTCGCGGAGCGCAACCTGCTGATGGTTCAGCGCGTCGTACGCCTCGCCCAGCAGCCTGAGCTGCTCCTTGACCTGCTCGCGGCTGGCCTGAAGCGACCGCTCGTGCTCCTTCAGTTCCGAGATGTCGGTGTGCGCAGACACCACCGCCACAATATCGCCCAGGGGGCCGTGCAGCGGGAAGGTGGAGCTCATCACCGATTTGACCGTTCCGCTTCGGAGGTGCGGCCGCCAGACGAACGGCTCGGTGACCTCGCCCTGCAGAGCGGCCTTCGCGTGCTCCTGCAGCTCGGCGGCTTCTTCACAGTCCGGTAGCAGGTCGGCGCCGTTTCGGCACAGCACCTCGTGGGCCTTCAACTCGAACAACTGTTCGGCGGCTCGGTTCCACTCGTAGATCGCGCCATGGTTGTCGAAGGTGAAGCATGCCACCGGCAACCCATGGAACAGCTCCTCGAACCTCCGCGCGGCCGCGGCGTGCAACTCGCTGGAGCGCTGCGCGGCGGCGAGGGCCTGGGCCAGCAACGCCTCCTTCTCTTTTAGCTCCAAGTTGCTCGCCACCGACTGGGCGTGGGCCTGCTGCAACTGGGCGTTCTTGGCGTCCATGAGCGTCGCCTGCTTGGCGGTCTCCAGTTCTCGCTGCTGGCGCTGGCGCAGGTTCACCCTCAACAGCAGCGTGTGCGTGGTCAGTGCCGTCACCACGACGATGAAGAACACGATTCCGGGAATGGAGTGGGCGTGTCCCTCGCGAAGGGCCTCGTACCAGACCTTGGCCGGCAGGTCGATCCCGATGATCGCCTCCTGCCGGCCGTGGGAATCGTAGAGCGGCTCATAGGCGCTTATCCAGTCGCCCCAGTCGTCGTGAAACGGTCTTGGGGTGAAGCTCCGGCGCCCGCGAAAGGCCTCCATCATGTACGGATCGACATCGTCGAAGATCGTCCCGACGGGCATCCGATCCTCATCCCCAACGATCTTGCCGTCGCCGTTCAGGTCTGCGGCAGGGGACATGATGAACTCGACCTTCCCGTCGGGCCGGAGCCGCATGGTGTAGGCCGAGGCCTGTCTGTGGTGCGCCTGGTTCCAGCGGCGCATGGTGGCGTCGATCGCCTGGTAGCGCGGGTCATTGGGAGGCGTGCGGTCGGTGATGTGCTCGTGCCCCATGCCGACGAGCGCGGCCGCGTACGCCTGGTTGAACGACTCCATCGTCGACTGCACGTCCTCCTGGGCGTGCAGTTCGGCCCACCGGATCGGGAACGCGCCGAGGACGATGAGCACCAAATGAAGCGCCCACAACCTGGCGATGGCCCTCTTCCGCGTGCCGACGCGCCTGAGGTGTATGCAGAGGAGGGCCAGCAAGGAAGCGCAACCCAGCGCGGCCAACGGGTAGTCGAGTTGTACGGACAGGACCTCGTTCATCGGGTCAACCAGTGAGCAGCCTGGTAGGGCCGCGGTGTGAGTGAGGGTTGCCCATGGCGAACAACCGTTCCTACCTTCGATCTTCGGGAACGCACATATAGCTCCGCACCACCAACCCCCTGCGCCGCGAAGCAAACAGCAAGATCGCCAGGTACCGGACGGGTCCAAAGTTCCGCCGCTCGACACCTCGGCCCCTTTCCGGCCTGAATGTGCACAGCAAACCAAACTGGGAGCTACAATGCGCTTGTGAGGTGAGCATATGCCCGACGAAGGCGATCAGGATCTCCGGCAGCGCGTGGAAAACCTCGAGAGGACGGTCCGAGCGTTGTTGGATAGGGTAAGCGCCCTGGATCGAGGCGAAGGCGCGGCCGTTACGCCCCCTCCCCCGGTCCATCCCCGCGAACCCCAACCGCCTGTGCCCGCGGCCGAAGCGGCGCGTCCGCCCGAAGCGCCCAGACCTCCTTCGGCCGGCGGGGAACTCCGCATCGGCGCCGTCATGCCCTACGTCGGCGCGGTGCTGGTCCTCGGCGCCATCTTCACGCTGGTTGGCATCGCCATCCGCCAGGGCTGGATCACGCCGCCCATGCAGTTCGCGGGCGAACTCGCGCTTTGCGCCGCGTCGGTCGGGCTCGGCGCATGGCTCGCCCGTCGCCGCGAGGACTACGGCAGGCTCCTCATCGGCATTGGCTCCTGCGGCGCCTACCTGAGCTTCGCCGGGGGCTTCGAACCGAAGCACCTCTACGGCGGAGGGGCGTTGGTGGTCCTCTTTGTGCTCCTTAGCCTCGCCAACGTCGCGTACAGCTATGCGGGGGCCACCAAGCCGTTCTTCGTCATCGGCATGTTGGGAGGCCTCGCCTCGGCGTGGTTGCCGCTCGACAAGGACAACGTGACGATGGCGTTCGTGCTGGAGGCCCTCATCCTGGTCCCTTGCGCGCTGGTGGTCTGGCGGCGGCGGTGGAGCGGGATCGGCCCGGCGCTGTGGTTCGCGGCGTTGGTGGCGGACCTGCCGATGCTGAACACCGATGTGGCGAGCCCCGCTTGGCGCGTCGCCATGCTCTACGCCTTCACGGGAATCGTGCTGGCCGGTTACGCGGGCGGCTTCGTGCCCGGCAGATGGGACGCGAAGGCGGCGCTCGTGCCGGTCGGCGTGTTCGCGGCCGCCGTCCTGCCGTTCATGGCGATGCGCGAGGTGGCCTGCCCGGCCGGTTCTGGCGGGGTGTTCGCGCTGGCCGCGGCGATGGCCGCCCTCGGCTTTCTGCGCGTGCCCGCCGAGGCCAAGAGAAGCCTCTGGCTTTCCGCGGCGGGCGTTGCGCTCGCCATCGCGCCGTTCGGGCTCGTGGCCGAGCAGGCCGCGTTCCTCTACGCCGCGCTTGCGGTGGTCCTGGCGGCGTTGATCGCTGGCTCAGAGCGGCTTGGCGCCCGCTTCGGCGCGACGCTTCGCGAAAGCGGTTGGGTCTTCGTCGCAGGTTTGGCGCTCTTCTCGGCGGGCGCCTACCTCGTCGCCATTGGGGGGCTCTACGGCGGGGTTCCTGCGCGGGGCACGGAGCAGTCGATGCTGGCGGCCCTGGTCGTTGCGCTCGTCGCGGCCGGCTGGTCGGTCCCCGCGCGCGTTGCGGCTCGCCAAGTCGTGGCGGCGGTCGCATCGTTGGTGGCCGCGCCCTTCTTCGTCCGGCTGTTCTTCCTGTTGGCCTTCGGGACCGTCACGCCCATGCCCGAGTCCGCCGTGGTGATGATGGGCGTCGCGCTCTTCTCGGCCTTGGTTGCCCTTGTCGCCTATCGCATGCGCTGGAAGCCGCTCGCCGTCGTGGCGATGGCCTACTTCGTCGTCGGGCTCCTTGCCTATCCGGACCTCGTCGAGTACGCCTGGTTGTACCGGGCCACGGGCGGGGAAGGGATGGAGGCGGTCGTCGCCGCGGTGCTTGCGGTGTTCGGCCTTCTGCACACGGCGACGCTGGTTCGGGCGTTCGACCAGCAGATGGACGCGGCCGTCGGTTGGGGTTCCGCCTTTGCGTCGCCCTTGGCGACTCGGGCCGTCTTCCTGCTCCTGGCCGGCCATCCGCTGGAGATCGCGCGGCCCGCGGCGACCATGGCCGCCTGCGCGGCGGCCGCCGGGGTTGTGGCCCACATCGCCGCCCGACGCGGATGGCACAGCCTATGCATCCTTTGTGCGGCATGGCTCTTGGGCGGGGCCGGCCATCTGCTGGTCTACTGGCAGGGTCAGGAGGTTGTGCGCGCCCTGCATCTGGCGCCGGCTCTCGCGCTGCTGATCGTCGCCAGCCTGATGGTCTGCCGGGCGTGCCTGCGCGCCGGCGGATATGCGAACCCGATCGTGGGGTGCGTCGTGGCGCTCGATTGGGTGCTCGGGGCGACCATGTGCACGCACATCCTCACCTCGCGTCCCATCGGGATGGGGCACGATGCCGCGACGTCGCTTTCGTGGACGATCTACGGTGCGGCGCTCATCGCCATCGGCTTCTGGCGCTCGATGCCGCTCCTTCGGTACTGGAGCTTCCTCGTCTTCGGCGCCACGGTGTTGAAGGTGGTCTTCTACGACCTGGCCGCGCTCGAAGCCTCGGTGAAGGTGATCGTGCTGATGGCGCTCGGATTGGCCCTGCTCGCCGGGGGTTACGCCTACGCCCGCCTGAGGGCCAGGCTCGCCGCGCAGGCCGAGCAGCCGCCCCCGACGACCGGACCTGACGGCCGCGACGGTTGAACCCTTTGGGGCCCGCGGGTACTCTCCCTTTACGACCATGCTTCACGACGTCATCATCATCGGCGCCGGGCCAGCCGGCTACACCGCCGCCATCTACACCGGCCGGGCCGGGTTGAAACCGCTCATGCTTGCCGGGCTTGAGCCGGGAGGCCAGCTCATGATCACCACCGACGTGGAGAACTTCCCGGGCTTCCCCCAGGGCGTGAGCGGCCCGGAGATGATGGAGAACTTCCGGCAGCAGGCCGAGCGGTTCGGCGCCGAGGTGCGCGCCGAGATCGTCACATCCGTCGACTTCGGCCAAAGGCCGTTCACCGTCAGGACGACTGAGGGCGAGTACCAGGCGCGCGCCGTCATCGTTGCCACCGGCGCCACGGCCCGTTGGATCGGGATCGAGTCGGAGAAGACCTTCTCCGGCTTCGGCGTCAGCGCCTGCGCGACCTGCGATGGCTTCTTCTTCCGCGGAAAGCAGGTCATCGTCGTCGGCGGGGGCGACACCGCCATGGAGGAGGCCGTCTACCTCACGCGCCACGCCTCCAAGGTGGTCGTCGTGCATCGCCGGGACGAGCTTCGCGCCAGCAAGATCATGCGGCAGCGCGCGCTCCACAACCCCAAGATCGAGTTCGTGTGGAACGCGGTGGTCGACGAGGTCCTCGGCG
>CAZIIS010000051.1:0-4865 GCA_964539295.1 uncultured Fimbriimonadaceae bacterium
AGTCGGCGACCTTGATCCGGGCGGAGTTCATCAGCCACTCCGCCGCGCCGGGCACCGATTTTCCACCCCAGTGGCCGGCCGGCACGGAGTAAACGCCCCAGTGGATGAACATGCCGAAGCGGGCCTCGCGCCACCACTTCATGCGGGCGTCTTTCTGCGCCCTGCTCTCCACCGGCGGCGCCCCGAATGCGGCCGAGACGACGATGACAAACGACAAAAACAATGCGGTAAGGCGTGCCATATCACACTTCCATCAAAGCGTTGGCACGCAGTATAGCTTAGGGCTCGGGCGTTGCTTCCACGCGAATGCCGATGGTGGCGATCACTTCGGCGGCGTCCTGACACTCCTCACGCCCGGCACGGTGCACCACGCACTTCCCGAAGTGGTCCACCTCCCAGGCCTCGATGTACGCCTCCTGCTGCGAGCAGGCGGTCGCGATCATCAGGACGGTGATCACCTCCTCGTAGGTGTTCTCGTCGTTGTCGTAGACGGTCACCATCCACCCCTCCCCTGGACTCTCCCTTGTCTCCTCATACCCCGCCGGAAGCTCGATGCCCCCAGGTTTGGCGCACCTCGCCGGCAACGCGGCGGTTTGGCCCATGGCCCCTCCCATCAGTCGTCCCACTCCGGGCGCACTTCCGTCCGAACGCCGATGCGCGCGATGACGGCCGCGGCCTCCTGGCACTCCTCCTCTGGCGCGAAGTGAACCGACGCTTTGCCGAAGGTGTGCGCCTCCCACGTCTCGATCAACGCCTCCTGGAGTTCGCAACCGGTCGCAAGCACCAACGCCGACACAACGTCGTTGAACGAGTTGGTCTCGTTGTTGTAGATCACCACCATGTACCGCCGTAAGCTTCTCGTCCCATCGATAGCACCCGGCTTCGGCGAAGTCTGCCCCATGTTGCGACCCTCCTCAGGCATAGCCCCGAGTCCATTGTAACCATTCTAGGGCGAATCGCCGTCCGTTTTCGCTCAGCCGACCGGCTTTGGACGGCTGAACCCCAGCACTCCCAGCGTCAATACCAGCCCGAAGGCGCCGCACGCGAGCCCAAACGGCATCCCCGGCGGCACATACCGGAAGGTCACCTGGCACTCCCCGGCGGGCAGCTCCACCTCGCGCCAGAGCGTTCCGCCAACCGGAACGCGCACCCCATCGACCGTCGCGGTCCAACCGGGCAGGTTGCGGTCCTTCACCACCAACCTCCCCGGCCCCCGGGCGGTCACGCGTTGGAACTGAAAGCCGTCGCGCGTGATCTTCGCCGGGCCCGCGGGCGTGTAGGCTCGGCCCTTCGTCGGCACGTCGTAGCGATAGAGCCTCTCCCCGGCCACCTCCGGGTTGCGGAGCTGCGACAACAGCTCCGTACTCCACACCTGGCTCACCCCGGCGTCGGCCAACAGCTCGGGGTCGAGCGTCGGCTTGACGAACATCATGTTGCCGTTCGCCTCCGGGGCGGGGTCCACGCCGCCGTCGAGCCTCCTCAGCCACGCCACCGTGTCCCGATGGAGCAACGAGTCGTACCCGCCGACCTCGCGCACGCCCTGGGTTGCGGCGGTGTTTGGCGGCATCACCGCCTCCCCCGCCCCCAAAAGGCTCCAACTGCGGTTCACGAACGCCACCCTCAGGTTCGGGTCGGATTCGCCCGTCGGCGCCGCGTGCGGGCTGGTGCTCACCAGGTTCAACCCAACGCCCACGACCTGCGCCCCAAGCAGGCACGCCCCCGCCACGAACGGCCGGCGCCGCAACAGCGCCGCCACCGCCGCTCCAGCCAGGACGCAACCGCCCACGAGCGGCAGCGCGCCGCCCATCAACTGCAGCGCGATCAGCCGTTTCAGGTCGATGGCCCCCTCCGGCAACCAGCTCTGCAGCGAGCCCATCAGCCCGCCCACCGCCACCAGGCTGAGCACGGCCGCGACCGCAAGCCCCACGGCGGACCGCTTGCCGTCCACCTCGTCCTCCTCGCTCGGCCAACCCAGGCCGGCGATGACGCACGCGGCCAGCACAAACAGGACGACCGCCCGTCCCGGGCTGCCCGAGGCCGACCATCCCGGCACGAGGAAGTAGAGCACCCGGTTGAGCGGCGTGCCGAACGCCAACAGCAGCGACAGCGCGCCCACCAAGGCCACGCCCGCCGCTCCCTTGCCAAACCGTTTTCGCCGAAGCGCCAGTAGCAAAGCCAGCGCCGCCGGCCCGATCGACAGGGCCGACTCGGCGAAGTTTGCACCCCGCTTGACGTAGGCCGGCCAGTACGCGGCAAGCCGGTTCGGGTCGCCCGCAACCGCCTGCCCAGGAAGCCCCGTCAGGCTTGGCGCAACCAGGCCGACCGCCTCAAACGGCTTAATCGCCCCGGCGACGTACGCCTGGTACCCCGCCTCGCTCGCCGCGCCCTGGCGGTGGCTGAAGCGGCTGTACGCCATCACGGGCGCCAACTGCGGGGCCGCAAGCGCCGCGCCGCACGCCAGCGCGGCAGCCACCAGACCCGCGGTAGCCCATCGCCCCCCGACGCCCTCGCCGACCAGCAGGCACGCGGCAAAGACCACGACGGCCATCAGGCCATACGCCGCAAACTGCAAGTGCCCGGCGAGCAGCATCATTCCAACCGCGAGCGCCAGGAGCGCCGCGGCGCGCAAGCGCGGCTTGCCGACCCCGCCCGCCACGCCGTGCACGCCGGCCAGGCACCACGGGATCCACGAGCAGGTGGTCGTCACGCTGGCCAGCGGCGTCCATGCGAGCAGGAACGGCGACATGGCGAACAACGCCCCCGATGCCAAGGCCCCGGGCTTCGACGCGCTCAGCTTCCGAACCAGGAACGCCGCGCCCAATCCCGCCCAGAACAGGTGCAACCAGGCCAGAAAGGCGATCCCGCCCACCGCGTCGAAACCGCAGAAAGCCGCGAGAACATGAGGCGGGTAGAAGCCCGCCGACTGCGAGTTCGCCAGCAGGGGCGTGCCGCAAAGCGAGTACGGGTTCCAAAGCGGCAGTTCGCCCCCCCGCCAAGCGTCGAACACCATCTGCCGCCAGGGGTGGAACTGGAGCACGGAATCGGCCTGGAGCACGTCCCAGGCCCCCGCCGGCTTGGCTTCGCGCCAGGGCGCCATCTGCAGGATCTGGGCGTGCGGTCCGATCGCCTCGCCCAGAAGGAGCGGCCGCCAGAGGGGCAGCGCTGCGAAAAAGGCCATTGCGACGAGCAGTGGCCAGTTGCGTCGTATCACGGGCGCACCCTTCCCCTAACCGAAGAAGGCAAGCTGCTTCTGGGCGTTGGAGTGGTTCGGCTCGATGCGAAGCACCTCCTGGAACTGAGCGGCGGCTTCGTCCATCATCCCCAGCATCATCATCGTCATCGCCAGGTCGTACCGCGCGTTCACGTGGTTCGGATTGCCGTTTACGACCCGGGCAAGCGTCTCGAGCGACCCCTCAAAATCGCCCTCGAAACCCTGGATCAGCCCCAACTGCCAATTCGCGTCGGCATGGCCGGGGTCGGCTGCCAACACCTTCTGTAGCTCTTCTCTAGCTTCGCGGTACCGTCCGTCGCAACGGAACTGGAATCCGCGTTCGTAGCTTTCTTGCACACTCATTATCACGGCACGCGTTCAGGTTCTATTGAATAATACCGGAGCATTCGTAGATGTCAAGTCCAGTCCGCGTTACGCTGTCCCCGGTTCGAGCCTCGGTGGAGCGTTCGTCCCGTCGTTCGAAGCGACCGACGGCTCGGCCTCCGGCTCCCCTCCGAGCGGCGTCTCACCCTCGTTTTCCGGTTCCGGCAACGGGCGGCCATCCAAAACCGCCAAGAACTCCTCCCGCGTGAGCGACTCCCGGTCGAGCAATGCCCTCACCAGGTGGTCCAGCTTCTCCCGGTGGGTGGTCAGCACGTCGTACGCACGCTGGCGGCACCGCAACACGATGTCGTGCACCTCGGCGTCCACCAGCTTGGCCACCTCCTCCGAGTAGTCGCGGTCCTCGACCACGTCGCGGCCAAGGAACGGGTCGCGGCTGCGCCGGCCGATCGCCCGGGTGCCGACCTTGTCGCTCATGCCGTACTCGGTCACCATCGCGCGCGCGATCCGCGTCACGTGCTCCAGGTCGCTGGTCGTGCCCGTGTACTGCGTGTCGAACACGATCTGCTCGGAGACCAAGCCGCCAAGGCTCATCGAAATCTCGTCCAGCAGGTGCTGCTTGCTCTGGAGGTGCGTGTCCTTCTCGGGCAGCGACCAGGTGGCGCCCAGCGACCAGCCTCGCGGCAGGATCGTCACCTTGTGAACCGGGTCGCAGTTCTCCAGCAGTTCGCCGACGAGCGCGTGCCCCGCCTCGTGGTAGGCGATCACCTCGCGCTCCTTCTGCTCGATGACGCGGCTCTTGCGCTGCGGCCCCATCATCACGCGGTCCAGCGCCTCCTCGATCTCGGCCATGCCGACGCGCGAGAGGTTGCGCCGCGCGGCCAATAGCGCCGCTTCGTTCAGGCTGTTCGCCAGGTCCGCGCCGGTGAAGCCGGGCGAACGCTTCGCGATCGTCTTCAGGTCCACGTCCTCCGCAAGCGGCTTGCCCTTGGCGTGGATCCGAAGGATCATCTCGCGCCCCTTGGCGTCCGGCGTGTCGACCACGATGTGCCGGTCGAAGCGCCCGGGCCGTCGAAGCGCCGGGTCCAAGATGTCCGGCCGGTTCGTCGCCGCGATCACGATCACCCCGGTGTTCGCCTCGAAGCCGTCCATCTCCACCAGGAGCTGGTTGAGCGTCTGCTCGCGCTCGTCGTGGCCGCCGCCCAGTCCGGCGCCGCGCTGGCGTCCGACCGCGTCGATCTCGTCCACGAACAGCAGGCACGGCCGATGCGCCTTCGCCGTTTCAAAAAGGTCTCTCACGCGCGCCGCGCCC
>CAZIIS010000051.1:4883-19107 GCA_964539295.1 uncultured Fimbriimonadaceae bacterium
TCTCCACGAAGTCCGAGCCGCTGATGTGGAAGAACGGAACGCCCGCCTCGCCGGCGATGGCCCGCGCCAAATGGGTCTTGCCAACTCCCGGAGGGCCGGTCAAGAGGATGCCCTTCGGAATCTTCGCGCCCAGAGCCACGTACCGCTTGGTGTTCTTCAGGAAGTCGACGACCTCGTATAGCTCCTGCTTGGCCTCGTCGATCCCCGCAACGTCGTCGAACGTCACCTTCGGGTTCAGCTCTCCCGCCCGCTTGGCCTTGCTGCGCCCGAAGCTCATCGCCTGGTTGCCGCCGGCCTGCGCCGGCCGGATCAGGAACAGCCAGATGAGCACCATCACCAGGATCGGCACGACGAACAGCGACAGGATCGGCATGATCGCCTGGCTGGCCGGCGGCTCCTGGATGTCGTACTTGACCCCGTTGGCGTCCATCAACTGCGACAACTCCGCGCCGCCGTTGGAGTCCGGCGAGGGAACCCGCGCCGTGTACTTCTGGGAGTTCGACAGCTCGCCCGTCATCGAGTTCTGCTGCCACCGGGCGGTCAGGATCCCCTGCTCGCGAACGTACTTCTTGAACTCGCCGGTCTGTAGCTCCTTCGGGGCCGGCGCGCCAAACGGCAACGAAGCTGGATTGCCCATCGCGTTCATCAGCACGATGATGCTGACCACCGCGATCACTGTGAGGAAGAGAATGCGTGCGCCTTTATTCAAGCCGTTAACCTGCTTAGAGGATACTCCGCACTAAGCCTACGCTGACCGGACCGTTCGCGTTCCAACCATCTTCGGGGAACCGGCCGGCGCCCGCGCAGCCAAGCACGTCCGTACCTACCCAATCGGCCCAAACACCAGGGATAGCACCCGGGTCGTGGCCTCCGTCACCTTCACCCGCTCCGCGAGCGCCGTACCGGGCGCCCAGACCGGGCCGAGCTCGTCGCATACCAATGGTAGGACGCGCCGGACGCCCGGTGTGTAACCCGCCTCGGCCATCATCTCGGAGAGCTTCCTGCGGCCCGTCATGCCGAGCGGGGCCATCGCGTCGCCCGCCTCCAGGCTACGGTAGGACAGGGCCCCCTTCACCCGGTCGGCGTCGATCACCGCCTCCAGGCCCCTCGGCTCGCGCCGGTAGTCCGCGGGGTTTGCGGACCGCGCCGCCAACCGCCAGCCCAACGCCGGGCTGTCCGTCTCCCCGGGCGTCTTCAACGCGCCCCCAAAGGGCGGCGGACCGGGCAGCTGGCGCAGATGCACCCGCTTCTCGTCCCACTCCAAGACCACCACGCCGCCCTCGGCCGTCAGCGATCCCTTGCGCTCGGCCGCCAAGGCCGCGCGCAGCGCACGAGTCTGCGCGAAGTCCAGCTGCGCTCCGAGCACGCCAAACGCCAATCGCAACCCGCGCGACACCAGCACCGGCGGCAGCGCCATCAGCCCGCCCCGCCGGAACGCCACCTCGCTGTCGATGGTCAGAAATCGGAGCGCGCCGTTCAACGGCTCCTCCACCTGCTCCAGCGCCGCGGCCGCCATGCCGTCCAGGAACCGGTCCTCCTCGCCGGCCACGTCCGCGAGGCGCGCTAGCGCCTCGGCGGCGCCGGCGTTGATCCGTTCCAGCTCCGGCATCACGTTCTTGCGAAGCCGCACCCGGCTGAACGCCAGGTCGTCGTTGCACGGGTCGTCGTGATACCAAAAGCCGTGTTCGTCGCAATACGCCCGCGCCTCAGCGCGCGTGAAGGCCAGCAACGGCCGCACGATCCGGTCCCGCCGCTCTGGGATACCCGCAAGCCCGCCGATGCCCGAGCCGCGCGCTACGTTGAGCAGCACCGTCTCGGCGTGGTCGTCCAGCGTGTGGGCCGTCGCGATCAGGTCGCAACCCGTCTCCACCCGCGCCCGCTCGAAGAACTCGTAGCGGGCCCGCCGCCCCGCCTCCTCGATCCCCACCTTCTTGGCCCGGGCGATCGCCGGCACGTCCGCTCGCCCCGCCAGGAACGGCACGCCCAACGCGGCGCAGGTCTCGCCGCAGCGCCGCTGCTCCTCGTCCGCCTCCGGCCGCTGCCCGTGGTGCAGGTGCCCGCCGACGACATGGACCCCACAGTCCGCCAGCAGGCTCAGCATGCAGGTCGAATCCGGCCCGCCGCTGTAGCCGACCAGCACCTTGGCGCCCTCCGGGATCAGGCCGGTCTCCGCCAGCCGCTCCCGGAACCGTTCGAGCAGGAGCCGCTTCACTCCAGTTTCCAGTCGGCCTTGCCGCCCTTGACCGATACCCTCAGTTCGCCTTCGGGGTGCGGTATGCCGGAGCACTCGATCTCCGCCCCTACCGGCAACGGGTCGAGCGCCCATCCGCCCGGCAACTCGGTCGCACCTTCGCCTGCCATCGCCCCGTCCGGAAGCACGCCGACCGCGTGCCGAAGGATCAGGTCCGCCACCCACGAGTGCATATAGTCGTCGTAGCCGCGGTACAG
Organism: uncultured Fimbriimonadaceae bacterium; assembly: GCA_964539295.1. Taxonomy (GTDB): domain Bacteria; phylum Armatimonadota; class Fimbriimonadia; order Fimbriimonadales; family Fimbriimonadaceae; genus CAZIIS01. The sequence continues at coordinate 7,332 of CAZIIS010000051.1, forward strand.
CGCCGGCGTGCCGGTGCGCGGGTTGAAGTGCTCGTAGCAGCACGGCCGTGCCGGGTCGCCGTCGTGGAACAGCATCTCCACCGCCTTCTGCAGCCCCTCCGCCGCCTTCGGCCGCAGGTCGGGCGCAAGCTGCCGCGCCACGTTCGCCAGCGCGTCCACCAGGTGCGAGTTCGCCATCGGCCAACTGCGGCCGCTCCACGGGCAGTTGGTGCGCTTCTCCTTCCACTCCGGCGTGGCGCAGAAGGTCGGCTCGGTGGCGGCCTCCGCCGGGAACCCCTTCTCCAGCCAGAACTCGTCCGGATTCAGAAGCCAACGCTCCAGCGTCGCCCGCGCCTGCTTCTCGTCGACCGGCGGCTCCGGCATCAACAGCGGGTAGAAGCCGGTTGCCGGCCGCGCCGGCGAGAGCCCCTTCTCGCCCCGGTCGCAGAAGAAGCCGGCCTTCGCGTCCCAAAGCTCGTACAGCCGCGGGGCCTCGAAGCCCTGAGGAAGCGCCCCGCGCCTTTCCAGGAACCGCGCCAGCATCGCCACATAGGCCGTCGCATCCACGCCCGCGACCTTGAACTGCCCCCACTTGTCGGCGTCCTGGCTCACCCACTGGTACCGGTTCATGTACTCCTGGCCGGTCTCGTTCTGATCGAAGATCAAATACGCGCCGATGCGCGAAGGCGAATCGCCGTAGCACCCGCCCTTCTCGGCCTCGGTCGCCTCGCGCTCGCTCCGGAAGTACTCCAGGTACCGCCGGAACGCCTCGACGTGCTCGCCCCTTACGCAGCCCGGGTGGATCCGGTCGAACTGCTCGGCGCCCGTCGCGAAGTCCGCGTGGTAAAAGTCGCGCGGGGCCCGGGCCGAGTAGTTGTGCCCCGGGAAGCTGCCGTCCGGACGCTGCACCCGCGTCAGGTTGTCCAGGATGCCCGCGCCAAGCTCCGGCGACCGCATCCACGCCACCTCCCGCAGGTGGGCCTGCGCCGAGTAGGTGATGAAGTTCCGGAAGAAGCCAATCCCCTCGGTCACAAACGGCCCGTAGCACGACTTGCGCTCGTCCAGGCGTTTCACCGGCAGGTCGGGCATGTCCACGGTGCTCAGCCTGAGGCCGTACCACCGGTACCAGTAGGCCGCCGTCAGCCACGGGTCGCTCGATTCGAACTGCGGCACGCCCACGAACGCTCCGCGCCAGGCCGCCTCGCTCTGCTCGGCGGGCGGAGTGGCCAACGCCGTCCGCAGCGCCGACGCCGCAGCCTCACGGCTCAGCCCGGCCCCGCACGCCACCGTCAGCGGCGCGCGGGGCGTCAGCTGGTACCGCTGCACCACGTGCAGCAGTCCGTCGTGGTCGGCCCCGACCTGCAGCCGGAAGTCCTCGCGAAGGCGGCCGTCGCGGAACTGCTCTGGCAACACGCTCAGCTCGTATAGGGGGGCGTCGTCGTGCCGCTGGGCAAGGTTCACCGTCGCGCCCATCCGCGGCGCGTCCGCGCCCAGGGCCAGGTGCGCGGTCACGCCGGGCATCATCGCTCCGCCCTCGGGCTTGAGCGCCTCCGCCTCCACCGCCGCGCGGTCGGGCGCCAACTCCTGCGGCCAGCGCGTTTCCACCGCCATCTCCGCCGATTCCGGCGTCAAACCGCAGTCGACCAGCGACCGCCAGGGCGTGCCGTAGCCCTCCTCGCGCACGTCCTGCAACGACCAAACGAACGCCTCCAACGTCCCGCCGGAGAGCAACTCGAAGGTCGAGGCCCACGCCTGGCAGGGTAGCGCGCACCGGGTCTCCCGGACCGTGGCGTCCGCCGACCGATGCTCCACGATCAGACGGTCCGGCCGCCAACTCAGAACGGAGGGCGCCCACCGCATCGGTCGCCCCCGCCCGTCCAGGAACAGCACGGTGAAGAGCCGCTCCAGCTTCAGGTCGGCCAAGTAGCACTCGTCCCAGAAGCCGGGCGCCGTCAGAAACCGCGGGAACGGCGGCGCATACAAGGTCCCCCGTCCCCCACCCAGGAACCACTTGTCCCGCCGTTCGAGTAGGCCTAATACGTCCATCGACCGACTATTGTATCGTCAGGGCACGCGGCACGTCCGGAACGCGTAGTCCTTCGGTGAAGCGGAAGCCATGTTGTACTTCGAACGGTTGTCTTTGCGAATCGTCCGTGCCCTCGTCTTTGGCCTGCTGTGCGCAGTCGGTCTTGCCGCCTACGCCCAAGAATCCGCCCCCAAGCCCGACGTCGCCGCGCCGAAGTTCGGCCAAGAGGTCAAGACTCAGGTTCTCGAGCAGATGGACAAGGTGCTCACCCGCCTGGCCTTCGTGCCCGGCGTCGACTTCTCCAAATGGCAGGAGATGGAGAGCCGCAACGACAAGGCGATCAAGGAGTCCAAAACCGAGGCCGAGTTCGTCACAGCCGTCAACCAGGCGCTCCGCAAGTTTGGCTTCAGCCACATCGTGCTCTACTCTCCCAAGTTCGCCGAGCAGCGCCGCAACCGCAAGATGGTCGGCCTCGGCGTACGGATTCAGATCGAGGAGGGTGGCATCCGGGTCACCAGCGTGATCGCCGGCTCCGGCGCCGAGAAGGCCGGCATTCTGCCCGGAGACCTCATCTTCGAGGCCGACGGCAAGAAGGTGTCCGGCCCCACCGACCTCACTGGCGACGAGAACACCAAAGTGCTCGTGAGCGTCAAGCGCGAAGTCGAAAAACAGCTGAAGGAGCTGAAGATTGCCGTCGTGCGGCTCCCGTTCTCCACCGTCGTGCCCGAATCCATCGCCTGGCCGGAGAAGGGGATCGCCGTCGTGAAGATCCCCACCTTCGACGTCGGTTACGACAAGGACAACGTCGCCAAGGTCATGACCGAGGCACTCAAGGCGAAGTCGATGGTGCTCGACCTTCGGGGCAACGGCGGCGGCCAGGTCCGCTGCCTGCTCGACCTCGCCGGGTACCTGCTCCCCAACGACAACCCGCTCGGCACCTTCGTCAGCCGCACCATGGTCGACAAGTACAAGAAGGAGACCGGCAAACCGGGCGACGACGTGAAAGCGATCGCCGAGTGGTCCGACGACAAGCTCCGCCCCATGCGACACGACATCGAGCCGTTCTCCGGCCGTGTGGCCGTGCTGGTCGACGGCGGAACCGGCAGCGCCTCCGAAATGCTCGCCGCCGCGTTGCGCGAACACCGGGCCTCCGTGCTGGTCGGCTCCAAGTCGGCCGGCGCCGTGCTGGCGTCGGTCATGATGCCGGTCAAGCCCGGATACCTGCTGCAATTCCCCGTCACCGACTACGTGACGATCGGTGGCTACCGAATCGAGGGCGCCGGGCTCGTCCCCGACATCGCCGCCCCCGTCACCCGTTTCGGCGAGAAGGACAAGGGCGTGGAAGAGGCGATCAAGTGGCTCAAGGACCCCAAGTAGCCACCCGCCCTGAAGGCAAAGAAAGAGCGTGCGCCCCACATCGGGGCGCACGCTTTCTTGTTGCTTGTGCTGACCGCGTCCTCAGTAGAGGAACATCGGCTTGTTCTCGACGTCGCGCAGCTTCGGAACGTAGTTCTCGCTGTCGTAAAGCGCATCCACGTCCACGCGCTTCAGGCCGCTGGTGATCATGTCGATCGGGATGCTGGTGTACAGGCCGTTGCGCAGGGCAACCATCCGGTTGGAGGAGCCCGCCACGATCAGCTTGACGGCCAACGTCGCGTAGTTGAAGCCAACCATCAGGTCGACGCTGTCCGGAGCGCCCGAGCGCATCAGGTAGCCCAACCGCTGGGTCAGGACGTCCTCGCCGGTGATCGTCTTGATCATCTCGGCGGTCTCCTCACCGATGCCGCCCAGCTTCTTGTGGCCGTAGGCATCTTCTTCGCCGCCCTCGATGATCTCGCCGCCGATCATCGTGGCGCCCTCCGAGACGGTGACGATCGCGTAGTTGCTCGGGTTGTCCTTCTTGTCCTTCACGAGCAGTTCGGAGAGCCGATGCGGCTCGAACGGCACCTCGGAGATCAACGCGCGGTCCGCGCCGGCCAGGTAGCCGACGAACAGCGACGTCTCGCCCGAGTTGCGGCCGAAGAGTTCGATCACCGCGATCCGCTCGTGGCTGCCGATGCTCGACCGCATCTGGTGGATGAACTCCACGCTGCGGGTCACCGATGTCGAGAAGCCCATGCAGTAGTCCGTGCCGTAGACGTCGTTATCCATCGTCTTCGGCACCGCGATCACCGGGAAGTTCTCGGTGTGCAGCCGGTGCGCGTAGCTCAGCGTGTCGTCGCCGCCGATCGGCACCAGGTAGTCCAGACCGAGGTATTCCAGGTTCTTCAGGACGTGGGGCGTGAAGTCGTACTTGCCGCTCTCGTCGATCGTCGCCGGGGTTCCTTTGAGGAAGTCCGGGATCGCCTTCTCGGCCACCTTGCCCGGGTTCGTGCGGCTGGAGTGCAGCATGGTGCCGCCCGTGCGGTCGATCGTGCGGACCGCGTTCTTGTCCAGCTTCATGATGTACCGGGTTTCCGACTCCGGGTCGTCACGGTTGAGGTTCAGCAGGCCGCCCCAGCCATTTCGGATACCGACCACTTCGTATCCTTCGTCCGTGGCTCGGTGAACCAGAGCCTTGATAACCGGGTTGAGGCCGGGAACGTCGCCGCCACCCGTCAACACGCCAATTCGCTTCATATTTGCGATATCTCCTCAGCTTGGATAATAGACGAGAAAGCGCCCCTGCGCGGGCATATCGGCCTTGGAACGCCCCGCCGTGGCCGGGACCTGCCCGGCGCGGCGCGCCACGGGTACCTTCTCTGGTGAGATGACTCATGCAGCCACGTGGCTTCGCGAGCGCAGCCTGGCCACCCAAGTCGCCGCTCTTATAGCCGCCAACGTTCTCCTCGTCGCCTGCTCGCAATTGAGCATCCACCTCCCGTTTACCCCCGTGCCGATCACCGGGCAGACCTTCGCCGTGGTGATGCTCGGCGTGGTTCTCGGCAGCCGCTACGGCGCTTCGGTCGTCGCCGCCTACGTGGCCGAGGGCATGATGGGCATGCCCGTCTTCGCCGACTGGACCGGCGGACTGGCCAAGCTGCTCAGCCCCACCGGTGGCTACATCCTCGGTTTCATCGCCGCCGCCTGGGTCGCCGGCTTCCTTTGGGAGCGCCTCCGCCCGCGGTCCTGGTTCGTCGCGCTGGGCGTCGCCCTCGCCGGCGAGGCCACCATCTTCGCCTTCGGCCTTCCCTGGCTCGCGGTCTACACCGGGTGGTCCGCCGTCCTGGTCGCCGGCCTGCTGCCGTTCCTTCCCGGGATGGCCATCAAGAGCGCCGCGCTGGCATCGGCCTGCGCTCCGCTGCTGAAGAAGCGCTCGGCCTAAGGCCCTAGCCTGCCCTGCCTGCGAGCCCGGTCCACCCCGTGGACCGGGCTCGCGTCGTTTGGCGCCCCGCCGCGCCGGCCGGGGACCGGAGGGGTGCGGCCGGTATAATCCAGGTTTGCGCCGGTCGTTCCGGCGCGAGGACGGCCCTCAAAACCATGCCTACGCTCGTTATCGTCGGCGCCCAATGGGGCGACGAAGCCAAAGGAAAGATCGTTGACGCACTCGGCCCCCAGGCCAAGTACGTGGTTCGGTACAGCGGAGGCGATAACGCCGGGCACACGGTCACCGTCGGCAAGCAGGTGTTCAAGTTCCACCTCCTGCCGGCCGGCATCCTCCATCCCAACGCAACCGCCATCCTCGGCGGCGGCATGGTGGTCTGCCCCAAGAACCTGCTGAAGGAGCTCGACGAGACCCGCGCGGTCAAGCCGGACCTCGGCCGACTGCTCATCAGCCCGGCGGCCCATGTCGTGTTCCCGTACCACAAGCGCTGCGACGTGCTTGAGGAGCAGGCCCGCGGCGAGGCCAAGATCGGCACCACGGCGCGCGGCATCGGCCCGGCCTACACGGACAAGACCGCCCGCTGCGGCATCCGAATGGGCGAGTTCGTCGACCCGAACGTCTTCCCCGAGAAGCTGAAGGAGGCGGTGGCGCTCAAGAACCGCCAGTTCTCCATCTACAACGAACCCGAACTCGACGCCGACGCCATCCTTCGGGAGTACCAGCCGCTCGCCGAGCGCCTGCGCCCCTACGTCATCGACACCGAAACCGAGCTTGCCGAAGCGATTGAGGCCGGCGAACGCGTGCTGTTCGAGGGCGCACAAGGCACGCTTCTCGACCTGGACTACGGTACCTACCCGTTCGTCACCAGCAGCCACCCGATCGCGTCGGGCGCCTGCCTTGGCGCGGGCGTCGGCCCGCGGGCCATCGACTCCGTACTCGGCGTCAGCAAGGCGTATACCACGCGCGTCGGCGCCGGCCCGTTCCCCACGGAACTGCTCGACGCGATGGGCGACCGCATCCGCGAGCAGGGCAAGGAGTACGGCGCCACCACCGGACGACCCCGCCGCTGCGGCTGGCTCGACCTCGTGGCCCTGCGATATTCCTGCCGGATCAACTCCATGAGCGGCCTCATCGTCACCCGCATCGACGTGCTGGACGGCATCGAGGAGCTCAAGGTCTGCACCGGCTACCGCCTGAACGGCAAGGAGCTTCGCGGCATGCCCACCACCCCCAGCGCATGGGATGCCGTGGAGCCGGTCTACGAGACCCTTCCCGGCTGGAACGACGGCGTGCGCACCGCCCGCCACTTCGAGGACCTGCCGGCCGAGGCGCGCAACTACCTCGAGTTCATCGAGTCGTACACCAAGACGCCGGTCTCCATCGCCAGCGTCGGCCCGGACCGCGCCGAGACCATCATGGTCCGCCCCAACCTCATCTGGGGCTAATCTAGAACAGGGCCGTACCGACCCAGCGTCGGTACGGCCTTTTTGTGCCTGGCGGCCGCTCAGCTCGATGCCGTCGCGGCCTCGCCATCGCCCGGAGGTTGCGTTCCCCCCGGCTTCCAGGTGTTGACCAGCATCTTGCCCGCCTCGGAGGCCGGCACGCTCTCCGGCGTCACGCCCGGGTTGCCCGCGATCAACTCGGCCACCTTGTCGCCCGCCACGTCGGCCATGTACTGCACCGTCCCGGCCCTCACCACGCGCACCGTCACCAAGCGGTACTCCGCGAGCACCGCCTGCAGCGCCACCGCCGAGGCCGCAGCCAGCGCCTCGGGCTCCGTCGTTCCCGTGGGCGAAACGCTTACCGTCAACCGCCCCTCGCGCGGCTCCTCGATCGCGCCGATCGCCTTGCCCATCGCGCCTAGACGGTTCAGCGCCTCCAGCGCGGCCCGCTCGCGCACCGTCGCCCCCTCCGGCTCCCTAAAGGCAACCTTGGAGCCCTCTCCCGGCTTGGGCGGCTCGGGGGGCTTGGCCGCCGGCGAAACGTCCACCGGCATGTTGGCGATCTGCGCCCGCGCCGCCATCTGCTGGCGGTAGTTGCTGCCCAGGGTGAACGCCGCAGCGCCCACCACGATCACCAGCGCCGCGGCCACCAGCGCGAACACCTGCGCTTTGGGCCGCGTCTGCGGGATGCCGAGTTGCTTGGCCGTCATCGCCGCCTCGTGCTCCGACATGCGCGCCCTCACCGCCGCGAGCTTGCTCTTCACGCTCTCCGCGTCCGGTTGGAGGTCCAGGGAGAGCTCGTACCACTGCACCGCCTGCGGGAGGTCGTTCGCCTCGGCACAGATGTCCCCCAGCAACGTGTGCGCCGTCGAGTTGTTCTGGAACCGCTTGAGGATGCTCAGGCACACCCCTGCCGCCGCTTCGTACTCCCCCCGGATGCGCAGAAGGTTCGCCTTCGCCAGCTCCTCGTACACCTCCAGGTCGCTGCCCTCGGCCCCCCTCTCGGCGCTCAGCGGAGCGCCGCACTCCGGGCAGAACGGCGCCCCGACTGGAACCACCGCCAGGCACCGTGGACAAGATTGCGTTCTACCGTTTTCCTGTGCTCCCAAAACCGCCTCCTCCGCGCTCCGTCGCGTCGAGCGACGCCGTCACCTGGATGCTCGCCCGGGCCACCGGCGCGATCACCATCTGCGCCACCCGGTCCCCCTTGGCCAGCGTCACCGCTTCGCCCCCCAGGTTCACCAAGATCAGCTTCACCTCTCCCCGGTAGTCCGAGTCGATCGTGCCGGGCGTATTGCCTATCGTCACCCCGTGCTTGAGCGCCATCCCGGACCTCGGCCGCACCTGCGCCTCGTATCCCGGCGGCACCGCGATCCGGATGCCGGTTCGCGCCAACTTCCGTTCCAACGGCTCGAGCCTCACGTCCTCGAAAAGGCGCAGGTCCATGCCCGCCGCGCCATCCGTCTGATACTCCGGCGCGTACGCGCCCTCCTCCAACACAATCGAAACCACAGGGTCCATAAGGCTCTCACTTCATGTTTACCTGGCAAGCCGCGCATTTCGGCGTTATCCTTTCGTTAGGGTCACGCAAACCAACGAAGCGCCGCAACCGGCGCCTTCCAGGAGCAGACCATGAGCCGCATCGACCTCAACGCCGACGTCGCGGAATACTTCCCCTTCGACGACGAGTTGCTGCACCTGATCACCAGCACAAGCGTGTGCAGCGGCGCCTATGCCGGCTCCCCCGACCTGACCCGAAGCGCCTATGCCCACTGCGTCGCGATGGGCCTGAGGGTGGGCGCCCACATCGGCTACCCCGACCCCGAGTCGACCGGGTGGCGGCTCTACGGCCTGGTCACGCCCAGGGTCCTGATCGAGGTGACCCATAGCCTGCAGGACCAGGTCAAGCTCGCGCTCGACTGCGCCCCCGTCGCCTACCTCAAGCCCCATGGCGCCTTCTATTTCGAGACCTCCCGCTTTGGCCAATGGCGGAGCGTGCTGCGCGACCTGCTGGAGGAGTTCAAGCTGCCGCTGATGGGGCTGCCCGGGTGCGACCACGAACGGATCGCTGCGGACGCCGGCGTCCCGTTCATCCGCGAGGGGTTCGCCGACCGCGCCTACCTGCCCAGCGGCCACCTCGTCCCCTCCTCCGAACTGGGCGGCGTCATCGAGATGCCCGACGAGATCGCGGGCCAGACCCTGCGTCTGGCCGCCAAGGTCGACACGATCAGCATCCGCGCCGACGCGCCCAAGCGCGTCGCGGTCGCGCACCTCGTGCGCAAAACCCTTATCGACGCCGGCTTCGACATCGGCGCCCCCGCGCCCGCGATCTAGCCCTTGTGGATGGCGTGGCCCTCGACGTCCTCGAACGCCTCGAGCACCGCTTCGGACATCGTCGGGTGCGCGTGGATCGCGTCCACCATCGCCTCCACGGTGGCCTCCAGCTTGATGGCGACCACGCCCTCCATGATCATGTCCGTCACGTGCGCGCCGATCATGTGGACCCCGAGCACCTCCCCGTACTTGCGGTCCGCCACGACCTTCACGAAGCCGTCCTGGTCGCCTGTCGCCATCGCCTTGCCCAGAGGGCGGAAAAGGAACTTGCCGACCAACACGTCGTGGCCCTGCTCCTTCGCCTGCTCCTCGGTGAGCCCCACCGACGCCACCTCGGGGTTGGTGTAGACGCAGCTCGGCACGGCGCGGTAATCCATCTTCTTGGATGAGCCGGTCACCGCGTTCGTGGCCGCCACGATCCCCTCGGCCGACGCCACGTGCGCCAACTGGATCCGACCGGTCACGTCGCCGATGGCGAAGATGCTCGGCACGTGCGTGCGCATCGTGTCGTCCACCAACTCGACGCCCTTCTTGTGTAGCTTGACGCCGACCTTCTCCAGGTCCAAACCGTCCGTGTTCGCCTTCCGCCCGACGCCGAGCAGGACCACGTCGACCTCGATCTCCTCGACCGCGTCCCCCTTCTTGACCGTGCACTTCCACGCGTTCCCCACGCGCTCGCACTTCTCGAGCCCCGCGCCCACGCGAACCTTGATCCCCTTGCGGCCCAGCAACTTGTTCAGCTCCTTGCCCAACTCCGCGTCCATCAGCGGGATCAGCTCCGGCAGCAGCTCGACGATGGTGACCTCGGCGCCCAACCCGTGGAACGCCGTGCCGAACTCGACGCCCACCGCGCCGCCGCCCAGGATCAACATCCGCTTCGGCACGTACGGAGCGGTCACCGCGTCGTCGCTCGTCCAAACGCCGTCCTCGCGCCCGCCCTCAAGCCCGGGGATCCTCAGCCGGATCGCGCTGGCGCCGGTGGCCAGGATGAAGTTCTTCGCCCGCAGCGTCTTCTTGCCGGACTCGCTCGCGACCTCGATCGCGTGGCCGTCCAGGAACCGCGCCGTGCCCTCCACATGCTGGATGCCGTTGCGCTTGAAGAGCGCCCCCACCCCGCCGCGCAGCGTGGTGACGACCTTCGTCTTGCGCTCCATCAGCTTGTCGAAGTTGAGCTTGACCTCGCCGGTCACCTCCACGCCGAGCGCTCCGGCCGTCTTCACCTGGTGCAGCCGCTCGACGCCGGCCAGAATCGCCTTGCTGGGAATGCATCCCCAGTTGAGACACGTGCCGCCGAGGAACTGCCGCTCGACGACGATCACCTTCGCGCCCAGTTGGGCGGCGCGGATCGCGGCCACGTAGCCGCCGGGTCCCGCGCCGATGACGATCAGGTCCGCATCGAAGTTGTCCATGGGGTTCTGCTGCTCCTGGGGGTCCGCAAGCTGCGAGATCTCCCGGATGAGCGACTCGGCGCCCGAAGGCACGACGACCATCGGCCCGCATACCGCGGCGCCCGACGTGGTCGCTACCGACTCGCTCTCACCGTGCCGAGGGGTGTTTGGCACCCGGCCAGTGTACCAGCGCCGCCCGCGAGCAGCCTATGCCGGTATCTCGACCGGCCCCCTCAGCGCCTCGCCCGGCCACGCCCAATGGTGGTATGGTTGCTAAAGGGAGGATTCAATGAGCCAACAGTTCACCGCATGGTCCAATGCAGTCGCGGCCACGCTTCGGACACACCATAAGGGCATCAGCATGGAGATGCTGGACCGCGAGGCGCTGGAGGCCGCATACTCCGCGGGCATCAGCCCCGTGGCGTTCGCATCTCAAACCGACCTGCCTTTGCGACAACGTGATCCGAGTACAGCTGGCGAACTCATAGACGACACCAGTCTGCCGCCGGTTAGTTGGTTCATGTTGCGTTGCATGTACAAAGCGTTGGTGTTCTCGTCCTGGACAGGCTGGGCGCTGTCAGTAGTTTTCGTTGTCCTCGGTTTCTACTTCTGGGGAACCATCGGGACGAGGGAAAGCCCTCCATACGTGCCCGCTGGAGTTGCTGGCGTCTTTTTCATCGTTGCGTGGTGGTTGGCGTTCTTCGTTTTTTCCACGCTGCTCCGAGCCGCCGCCGAATTGCTGTTGATCGTTTGCCGAAAGCTGAAGACCTGAGGTTCGGGCCAGCGCCCCCATGAACCGTGTTGGCGCGATCGGGGGATTGCTCCGCCATCCCCCCGGTCCACCCACAGAGATCGCACGCAATTGGGGGAGGGCGGGTCTGTGAACCGCCGGACGCGAGCCGCGACCCTCGTGTTCCGTCTCTTGCTCCCGGGTGTCATCCCGAGCGCAGCGAGGGATCTCGGTCGCAACCTGCTGCGGGGTGGCTTTGTAGGGGCGATTCACGAATCGCCCCTCTGCAGAGCAACGACTGCCGCCCGCGCGCGCACCGGGTTCCCGTCTTTGGTCGGATACGCAACGCGCCTGATTGGTAGGGGCGGGTCTGTGACCCGCCCGCGCGTCGCGGCGACCCTCGTGTTCCGTCTCTTGCCCCCGGGTGTCATCCCGAGCGCAGCGAGGGATCTCGGACGTCTCCCACCCCTCAAGGCCCATCCGTTCGAGATCCCTCACCTTCGGTTCGGGATGACACGTTTGGGGGTTGGGTGGCCGGGGTGATGTCTTTTGCACCCCGGTCCGAAGGACAAA
>CAZIIS010000052.1:0-18583 GCA_964539295.1 uncultured Fimbriimonadaceae bacterium
TCGGGCGAACGCGCGCGGTGCGGCCCTCCAGGCCGACGAGCAGCTCCGGCGAGGCGCCCACGACGTCGTAGTCGCCGAAGCGGTAGAAGAACATGTACGGCGACGGGTTGAGGGAGCGCAGCGCCCGGTAGACCGTGATCGGGTGGGCGTCGACTTCGGTCTCAAAGCGGAGCGACGGCACCATCTGAATCCCGTCGCCGGCGCCGATGTAGTCGATGATCTTGCGGACGCCCGCCTCGAACCGCTCTTGGCTGATGTTCGCGGTCACCGGGTGCGGTTCGCCCCGCCCGGAGGGAAGCCACGGCAACGGGTTGCGCAACCGCTCGACGGTGCGCGCGATCTCGCCCTCCGCCCGGTCGTAACCCTCCGGCGTGCCGTCGGCCAGCGCCAGGATGCGAATCAGGTTCTTGGCATGGTCGAAGACGACCACGCAGTCCGTGACCATCATCGCCACGTCGTCCACGTTCAGGTCGTCCTCGGGGGCGTTCGGCAGCCTCTCGATGGTGCGCACGTAGTCGTAGCCGATCATCCCGACCGCGCCGCCGCAAAGCCGTGGCAGACCCTCGGCGTCCTCGGGTGCGAGCAACGTGACCTCATCGCGCAGGAGCGCCAGCGGGTCCTCGCCGGGCTGAAGCGTCGTGACCGTCTCCGTGCCCCCGCTCAGGCGCCGCACGCGCCCGTTTTTGGCGCGCAGCACCAGCCGCGGACGCACCCCGATGTAGCTGTACCGGGCAAGCTGCTCCCCGCCGGTCACGCTCTCCAACAGGAAGCTGTACGTCTCGTCGTGCGCCAGCTTCCAGTAGGCGCTAAGGGGGGTCTCCATGTCCGCGACCATGTCGCGATGCACCGGAACCGGGCGGCCGGGGACCGCTCGTTCCACATACTCCTTGCGCGATGGTATGAGCATGGAAGCCATTATTGCCGAGCCGGCCCCCGGGGCCCTCGGGCAACTGGTCCAGAATGGATGTTGCGATGGCTTTGAAGGAGAACCTCGTGGATATCCGGGGACGCATCGACCGTGCGTGCGAAAAGGCGGGCCGCGACCCCTCCTCGGTGCAACTGATCGCGATCACCAAAACGGTTTCCGCCGAGGTCATCCGGCAGGCTTATGACCTTGGATTGCGGCATTTCGGTGAAAATCGGCTACAAGAGGCGCTTCCGAAGATCGAATCGTTGCCAAGCGACATCGTTTGGCACTTCGTCGGCAAGTTGCAGTCGAACAAGGCCCGCCGCGCAGCCGAGCGGTTTGACGCGATCCACACGATCGAATCCCCTTCGCAGGTTAGGGAGATCGCGAAAGCCGGACGGCAAATCGATGCGCTCATCGAGGTCAATGTGGCCAGGGAGCCACAAAAAGCAGGCATTTTTCCGGAAAGCCTTGACGCGCTGCACCAACAAGTCTTAGAATGTAACTGCGTTCGGTTCCGGGGTTTGATGACGGTAGGACCCGTTACCCCAGATCCGGAGATGAGTCGGCCGGTGTTCCGCTCGCTTGCGGAGCTAGGACGGCGTATCGGCGCGGAATGGCTCAGTATGGGCATGAGCGCCGACTACGACGTGGCGATCCAGGAGGGATCGACACACGTTCGAATCGGCACGGCGCTATTCGGCGGACGCGCGTAATCCACGGACGGAGCACTGCAGATCATGGAAGAGATGCTTGAGAAGCCCGGGTTCTTCTCCCGGATCGCCACCCTTATTTCGCGCCCTCGCGAGGAGTCAGACGACGTGTTTGACGATATGCCCGCCACCCCATTGAGGGTCTCCACCACCGCCCGCTACCACGTTACCGTCCGACGGCAGATCGTCACGTTCCAGGACGCCGTGGCCTGCGCCGACGGCCTAAAGCGCGGCGAGCAGCAGGTGCTCAACTTGAGCATGGCTACCAGCGAGTTGCGCGAGAAGATCAAGGACTTCCTGTGCGGCGTCAACTACGCTGCCGAGGGCACTTGGGAAGAACTTGGTGAGAACGTTTACCTCCTCGCGCCCGCCAGCGCCTTTGTCGAAGTCGCTCCGGCGTCGCCGCGCGTGGCCGCCGGCCGCAACTGACCGGTTTCTTAACAGCGAAACGAGGGATCGTAAGCTTGCCCAGGCAAGCTGCAGCGTAAGCGTACAAGTCCTCTCCTTGGCCCCGCTTCAAGCCCGCGGGGCCTTTTTTGCCTATGGCGCGCGTGCCACAATGACTGTTGGCATGAGCGGTTTCACCTCGCACACGGGCGCCATCGCCGTCATGGACGCAGACCATGTCGACACCGACCGGATCATCCCCGCGCGCTATCTTTCGCGCGTCGAGCGCTCCGGCTACGGCGAACTGCTCTTCAAGGATGTGCGCGGCGCCGATTTCGTGCTCGACCGCCCCGAAGCCAAGGGGGCCACGGTGCTCGTGGTGGGCACGAACTTCGGCTGCGGCTCGTCCCGCGAACACGCCGTCTGGGCGGTACAGCAGGCCGGCTTCGTGGCCGTGATCGCCCGCCGCACCGCCACCACCGCCGGCTACAGCGACATCTTCCGGCAGAACTCGGCCAACTGCGGCCTGCTCCTGGTCGAACTGGACGAAGGCGACCACGCCAAGCTGGTCGCCGCGGGGACGGGCGCGAGCGTGACCGTGGACCTGCCGAACCAGGTGGTGCTCGTCGGCTCCGACCGCCTGCCGTTCGACATCGCCCCGACCGTCAAGGACCAACTCATCAAGGGGCTGGACCTGGTCGGCACGACGCTCCAGCACGAGCCCGAGATCGCCGCGTTCGAGTCCAAGTGGGACAGCTTCGCCCCCAAGGCCGGCGCCTAGCGCGCCGGGTCCGCCCGGGGTGTCATCATGCAGGGAAGACGGTGGTGTAGAAGATGACAGGCATGCTGATGGCGTTGGTGTTGGTGTTCAGCGGCGGGCTTGGCCAGTCGGCCGCCGCGTCCCCGGCGAACCCGTTCCGGCAGTTCCAGCTTGACGACTTGACGAAGGTGACCCTCAAGATCGAGAAGAACTCCTTCGAGACCTGGATCATGGACACGCAGTCCAAGCGCTGCGAGGGGATGATGTACCTCGGCGATCGGGAGGTAAAGGCCAACCAGGCGATGCTGTTCGTCTTCTCGGAACCCCAACCGCTGCGGTTCTGGATGAAGAACACTTACATCCCGCTCGACATCGCCTACATCGGCAAGAGCAAGAAGATCCTCAACGTGCTCACGATGAGGGCGTTCGACGTCGATACCGACTACGCCAGCAAGGGCGACGCCATGTACGCGCTCGAAGCCAAAGCGGGCGTCTTCAAGAAGCTGGGCATCAAAGCCGGGATGAAAGTGGTCTTCCCGGACACGGTCAAATCGAAGGACTAGCCTAGCGCAACGTTGCCGTAACCGAGGCAAACGCTGAACCGCCGGGGCGCCGTTGCGTAAACTAACGGCTCGCCATGACAACGCCCGACGGAACCCCGTTTGACGCGTCCTCGATGAACCGACGCGAGTTCTTGGCCGGAGTCGCCGCCACTGCGGCCTCCGCTGCGATGGGCCCCCTCGCCAGCGCCTCTTCGGCCTCCGAAGCGGCCGGCGCGCATCCTAGCAAGCTCGGCAAGCCGGCGTTCCGACGCCTGCCCCTGGGCTCTGTGCGGGCCGAGGGCTGGCTGCAGCGCCAGCTTCGAATCCAGGCCGACGGCCTCAGCGGCCATCTGGACGAGTTCTGGCCGGACGTGGCCAAGAGCCAGTGGTTCGGCGGCGACGCCGAAGGCTGGGAGCGCGCCCCCTACTGGTTGGACGGCGTAATCCCGCTCGCATTCGTCCTGGACGACGAGGCGCTCAAAGCCAAGGTCAAGCGCCACGTCGAGACGATCGTCGCCAACCAACGAGAGGATGGCTGGTACGCCCCGTACCCCGCGGACGCCGGCTCCAAGACCTACGACATTTGGTCCATCATGCTGGCCAACAAGGTGCTCGTCCAGTACCACGAGGCCACCGGAGACGAGTCGGTCCTGAAGGCGGTCCTTCGTAACCTGAAGGCGATGCTCGTGGTGCTCGACCGCGACCCGCTCTTCAACTGGGGCAAGTTCCGGTGGTACGAGGGGCTCGTCGCCGTCTTCTACGCCTACGAGCGCACCGGCGAGGCCTGGCTGCTCGACCTGGCGCGCAAGCTTCACGAGCAGGGCTTCGACTACATGGCGTTCTTCGGAGGCGCCGACGTGACCCAGCCCACCCCTCGCCGCGGCCTTTGGCGCTTCGATAAGCACGTGGTGAACGTCGCCATGGCGCTCAAGGCCTACGCGCTCTCCTGGCGGCTCACGGGCAAGGAGGCCGAGAAGGTGTTCCCGGCCGAGATGATCCGCGTGCTCGACCAGTACCACGGCCAGGTCACCGGCATGTTCTCGGGCGACGAGTGCATTTCCGGCAAGAACCCGCTGCAGGGAACCGAGCTGTGCGCGGTCGTGGAGACGATGTACTCCCTCGAAGAGGTGATCGGCGTGACCGGCGACCCGGTCTATGCCGACCGGTTGGAGCGGATCGCCTTCAACGCCCTGCCGGCCACCTTCTCGCCGGACATGTGGGCTCACCAGTACGACCAGCAGGTGAACCAGATCCAGGTCACGGACAACCCCGACTACCTCTGGTCCACCAACGGCTCAGAATCGAACCTGTACGGCCTGGAGCCGCACTTCGGCTGCTGCACCGCCAACATGCACCAGGGATGGCCCAAGTTTGCCGCCCATCTGTGGATGCAGACCGCCGAAGACGGCCTGGCTGCGGTCGCCTACGCGCCATGCTCGGCCAGCGCGGTCGTGCGCGGCGTGCCCGTGTGCGTCACCACGCAGACGGACTACCCGTTCCGCGAGGAGGTCAAGGTCACGGTGACCGCCGGGAAGGCGGTCCGTTTCCCGCTTTCGCTGCGCGTGCCGGCATGGGCGCTTGGCGCCAGCGTGAAGGTCGGCGACGGGCCCAAGAAGCTGCTCAAACCCGGCACGTTCGTCAAACTCGACCGGGAGTGGGAGGGCGCGACCGAGGTGCTGCTCAAGCTCCCGATGCACGTCGAGGTCACGCGTCGCTACAACGGCGCCGCCTCCGTCGAGCGCGGTCCGCTGGTGTACTCGCTGAAGATCGGCGAGCAGTGGACCCGGGTGAACGCCGACAAACCGTGCCGCGAGCTTCCGCACGGCGACTTCGAGGTGAAGCCCACCACGCCCTGGAACTACGGCCTGTTGGTCGACGCCGGGTTCACCTTCGAGGAGAAGCCGATCGGCGAGACGCCGTTCTGCCCGGCGGGCGCAGGCGTGGTGGCCAAAGCCAAGGGTCGGAAGCTCCCGGGTTGGACCGAGGCGAGCGGATGGGCGGGCGAGGTTCCGCCCGAGCCGCAGGCCTCCGAAGAGCCGCTCGAGGACCTGACCCTGATCCCCTACGGCTGCACGAACATCCGGATCACCGAGTTCCCAAGGCTGGCGAAGTAGCCGCCGCCTGCTCCGGGGCCGCATCGCGCGCCCCGGAGCGCCCTTGCGGAATCAACAGAACAACGCGCGTTCCACAAAGGAGGAACCCACAATATCGGCGGCGAAACGCTTTACGTTGAGGATAGGTATGAAGACGATAGAGCGGCGTCCGCCCGAAAGCAAGCCCAAGCGCGGTGTGCGTCAGATCGCCGAATCGGTGGCGTCGTGGGTCAAGCGAGGCTGGGCCAAACTGGGCGCCCCGGATGCAAGCCCCTGGACGTTTGTTCCGCTGCTCTACTTCATGCAGGCGTTGCCGGTCACGCTCGTGCAGGAGATGTCCTCCATCGTCTACAAGAGCTTGGGCGTCGACAACGTGGCCATCACCAGTTGGACGAGCCTGATCGCCCTCCCCTGGACCATCAAGCTCCTTTGGGGCCCGCTGGTGGACGTGAACTCCACCAAGCGGCGTTGGGTGCTCGGCATGCAGGCGTTCATCGCGGTCGCCATCGCCGGCGTGGCGTTCTGTCTGCGCCTGCCCAACTGGTTCGGCATCAGCCTCGGCCTGCTGTTCATCATTGCCATCTTCTCGGCCACGTGCGACATCGCCACCGACGGCTTCTACATCCTGTGCCTGAACAAGGGGCGGCAGGCTGCCTACGTGGGGCTCACCTCGACCTTCTACCGTTTGGGCCGCTTGTTCTGCACCGGCCTGCTCGTGTGGGTGGCGGGCAAGCTCCGTGAGTCGGGAATGCCTGCGATCACGGCATGGTCCGTGGTGCTGCTTGGTCTCGGCGTCGTTTACGGCGCTGGGCGCCTGATCAACGGCTTCGTCGTTCCCAAGCCGGCTGCCGACACCCCGCCCGCGAAGGTCCCCGCCAAGGAGAACTGGCTGAACATCGGCCGCACGTTGAGCGTGGTGGCGTTCGCCATCTGCGCGGTGTTCGCGCTCTCTTCGGCCACACGGCTTGCCGGTCACGGCCTCTTCCTGACGCTCGACCAGAAGGCCGTGTTCGGGCAGACGCTGTACCTCTGGGGATGGGAACTGCCGGCGAGCGGCGTCTTCCTGGTCAACTTCCCAGGGCTCAAGTTGCTCCCCACCAGCGGCGTCGAGGTTCACCTGCTGCGGATCGTCGCCTTCGGCGCGGTAAGCGCCCTGCTGCTTTGGGCGGTGCGCCGCCTGATGTCGAACACGCCGATGGGCGAGGCGTTTGGCAGCTTCTTCCGGCAGTCCGGCATCGTGCCGATCCTCGCCTTCATCATGTTCTACCGCTTCGGCGAGGCGATGGTCGTGAAGATGGCCCCGCTCTTCCTCATGGACCCGGCCTCAAAGGGCGGCATGGGGCTTGGCGAGAGCGAGGTCGGTCTCGTGAACGGCGTGGCCGGCGTCCTTGGCATCGTCATTGGCGGCATCGTCGGCGGCCTGTTCGTTTCGCGTCTCGGCATTCGCAAGAGCCTGTGGCCGCTGGTCATATGCATGCACACCCCGAACCTGCTGTACCTCTGGGCGGCGGTCACGCGCCCTCACCTCGCTCTGCTCTACGGCGTGGCGTTCGTCGACCAGTTCGGCTACGGCTTCGGTTTCGCCGGTTACATGGTCTACTTGATGTGGGTGGCCCAGAGGGGCAAGTTCAAGACCTCTCACTACGCCATCGGCACCGGGCTCGGCGCCCTGTGCATCATGACGGCGGGCATCCTCAGCGGCCTGGTGCAGAAGCAGTTCGGCTATGTGGGCTTCTTCATCGCGGTCATCTTCCTCACGTTGCCCGGCATGGCCACGCTGTTCTTCATCCCGTTGGACAGGACCACGGGTAAGGGCTCGGCGCCGGCGGAGGTTGGATAGTGGTCGGTGGCGTTGTGCCCGGCGAACTGACCAAGCTGGTGGAGTCGGCGATCGCCGACGGCGCCTTCCCGGGTGCGGCGTTTGCCGTCGGCAAGGATGACCAGGTCTGGTTCGGCTACGCCGGGCGACACCGCTACGACTCGGCCTCCCCAAAGGTCGGGCCCGACACCCTCTGGGACATGGCCTCGTGCACCAAGGTGGTGGGCACGACGCCGGCCGCGATGTTGCTCTTCGACGACGGCGCGCTACGACTTGAAACGCGGGTTCAGGAGATCCTCCCGGGCTTCGCTGGCGACGGGAAATCGGTGGTCAAGGTCCGCGACCTTCTGCTCCACGAGTCGGGATTGCCCGCCTACGCCAGTCTGCAGAGCCGATGCCGCACCCCCGAGGAGTCGCGCAAAGCCGTTCTCGAACTGCCGCTGCAGTACCAGGCCGGCACCAAGACGGTCTACAGCTGCATGGGCTTCATCACCCTCTACCAGGTGATCGAAAAGGTGGCGGGGAAGGGGATCGACCGTCTCCTGCGGGAGCGCCTGTTCGGGCCGGCCGGCATGAAGGGCGCCTGCTACAACCCGACGCCCGCTCTCCGGAAGAAGTGCGCGCCAACCGAGAAGCTTGACTCTTGGCGGCCGAAGATCGAGGACGAACGAGGGTTCAAACGCGTCGACCCGCTCTACACCCAGGGCGAGGTGCATGACCCCGCGGCGCTGATGGTCGGCGGCGTGAGCGGCAACGCCGGGCTCTTCTGCACGGCGGGCGATGTGGCCGCCTACCTGAAGATGATGCTTCACAACGGCAAGGCCGACGGGCGGCAGGTGCTCTGCGCCCGCACCGTGTCCGAATGGACGAAGCGCAACAGCCTTCGCTCGACGCGCGGGCTCGGATGGGACACCAAGTCGCCCGAAGGCTCCTCGTCGGGCGCCAAGTTCTCCATGGCGTCGTTCGGCCACACCGGCTATACCGGAACCTGCGTGTGGGTGGACCCTGAGGCCCGCATCTTCGCCACGCTGCTGGCCAACCGCGTGCACCCGACGAGCGAGAACCTCAAGATCTCGGACTTCCGGCCGAAGTTCCACGACCTGGTGTACGACCTGCTCGTCCGCTGAGCCTAGTTTCGCAGCGGACGACCGGTCTCGATCAGGTGCTTGATCCGCGTCTGGGTCAAACCCTCGCGCAGGAGCTCGGCGAACCCCGCGCGTTCGCGCGCCAACGCGTCTTCGTAGCCGGTGGAGCGGACGAGAACCGCCTTCAGCTTGTCGCTGACCAACACGCCGTGCGCGGTCAGCTCGCCTCGGCGCTTGAGGTCGGCGATCGCCTGGTCGATGATGCCGGCCACCGGCCCTGCGGTCGCGACCCAGTCCGGCAGCGCCTGCGGGTAGGCGACCCGCGCCATCTCGATCGCCTCGCCGACCACCCGGTCCGGATGGAACACGGTGAGGTCCTCGCGTCGAACGTAGCCCATCGCCCGCCCCTCCTCGGCGTTCTTGGCGACCTGTCCCAGGACGATGCGCCGCGCCACGTCGCTCAGCGCCTTGGCCGACCCCTGCCCGCGCAGGCGCATCATCGCCGTTCCGCCGCCGGCGGGGATCAGACCTATCTGGGCGTGGGTGAAGCCGATCTCCGCCTCTGCCGCCACGACCATCGTCGAGCAAGAGGCTGCCAACTCGAATCCGGCGCCCAGGCAGACGCCGTTCACCGCCGCGACGCTGACCAGCTTCCGCAGCGCCTTGCCAAGCTCCTGCAGGTCCTGCAGCGCGGCGTATACGTCGTCCCATCGACCGGCCTGCGCCGCCGCAAGGTAGGGGCGTAGGTCAAGGCCGGCGGAGAAGTCCGCGCCCTCGCCGCCGATCACCAGTCGCTCCATCTTCCCAGACTTCAGGAGCTTCAGCAGGTCGCTCACCATCCCCTGCGTGATCAGCCCCCGCTCCGTGGAGATGCCGATGCCGATCACGTCGTCGGGCAACTCCCGAAGGTTGTAACCGTCTCGCTTCTCGATGAGCGGGTAATCGGCCAGCCCGAAGAAGGCCGGTTCGTGTCGGCGGGGAACGTAGTCGTCGCCGGGGCCGAGCGCCTCGCCCTTGCGGTAGAAGCGCGGCGCGGCGATCCCGACCGCCTGTGCGCCGATGGCGTCGATCGTCTCGAACGGCCCCATCTCCCAGCCGTAACCCCATCGCACGATGCGGTCCAGCGCCTCCGCGCCCACGCCGACGGCCCCTCGCAGGTAGTTGGCGTACCGGAAGACCGGGATGAGGTGCTCGCGCAGAAACTCGCCCACCTCGTCCCGCAACTGCAACCCCTCGGTCAAACGCTCGACGAGCGGCTTCTGGGCGAGCGTGCGAAGCGACGGAAGGTCCACATCCCGCGGCTCGCGGTAGGCCAGCGTGCGGAGGTCGAGCGGCACCACGTCCTTGCCGCTTCGTCGGTAGTAGCCTTGCCCGATCTTGTTGCCCGTCCATCCGCGTTCGAGCAGGAAGCTGAACGAGCGGGGTTGGCGAAGCTCCTCGCGGTACGGGTCCTCCGGGCATTCCGCGTACACCGTCGCGGCCACGTCGGCCATGGCGTCGATGCCGATCAGGTCGTTCAGCTGGAAGCAGGCGGTGCGCGGGTGGCCGACGAGCGGCCCGGCGATCGCGTCCACCTGTTCGAGCGTTAACCCGAGCCTCTCGGCCAGGTGAACGGCGTGCATCTGGCTCCAGACGCCGAACCGGGCGGCGACGAAGCCCGGCGTATCCTTGACGACAACGACGCGCCGCCCCACCCGTCCCTCTAGAAAGCTCGTCATCGCCCTCGTCGCGGCGGGATTGGTCGAAGCGGCCGGGATCAACTCGACCAGCTTCAGGTAGCGGGGCGGGTTCAGGAAGTGCGTGCCCATGAACCTGGAGCGGGCCCGCTCGCTGAGCGCCTCGCCGAGCCGGGCGATACATAGCGCGTTGGTGGCGGTCGTCAGCACCGCGTCCTCCCGCAACAACGGTTCGATGCGGCGGTAAAGGTCCTGCTTTTGTTCGGGCCGTTCCGGCAGCGCCTCGCAGACCCAATCCGCGTTGGCGATCGCTTCTTGACCGCCCTCCAACGAGTTGACGCGGATGCGGTCGGCCGTGGCCGGGACGTAGAATGCGGGAGGGAAGGCGCGCCGGGCGCGGTCGAGAGCCGCTTCGACCGCCTGCCGATCCGCGTCCAGTAGGTTCACATTGAAGCCGAGGTTGGCCAGGTGCGCCGCGATGCCCACCCCGATCGTCCCCGAACCCACGACACAGACGCTCCGGCAGTTCTCCATCATCGGCGTACCCTGCTCGGCCCCTTCCGAGCCGTCCCAATAGCATTATGCACGAGCCACAACGGGCCGGAAGTTCCGTGTAACTTCGGCGACGACCCGATTCTTTGTGGGCCGTCCTTCGCGCCCTGGTTTGACAGCCGGAGCCTGCCGACGATATAATGGCTCAGGGAATAGCAAACTTTTGCGTATGTACGAGGTGAACGAACATCAGGCGCTTTGACCGCAGGCCCCGGCGCGATCCAGGGCCCCCGATTAACGAACGACTCCTTCGCAACCGGAACCTTCGCGACGTCCGCGTCATCGGTTCGGACGGTTCTCAACTTGGGGTCTTCAACCTAAGGGAGGCTATCGAGAGAGCCCGCGACCAGGATCTGGACTTGGTCTTGATTGCGGAACACGCGGATCCCCCCGTATGCCGGATCACGGATTACGGCAAATACAAATACGAGAAGGACAAGCGGGAGAAGGAAGGCAAGAAGCGGGTTCAGGACGTCAAGAGCGTCAAGCTCCGCCCGAACACGGCCGACCACGACCTGCAGGTCGTCATCCGGAATGCCCAGCGGTTCCTCAAGGAAGGCGACAAGGTCCGGGTAATCTGCCTTTTCCGGGCGCGTGAGTTGGCTCACCCCGAGGTGGGCGAACGCAAGCTCCAGTTGATCGCGACCGAGCTTGCCGAAGTCGCCAAGGTGGAAGCGCCACCACGAAGGAATGGCCGCGAGTTGGTCGTGGTCTTGTCGCCCAAGTTGGGCGGGAGTGTGAAGAAGGATGCCAAAGCTGAAAACGTGCAAGACGGCAGCCAAGAGGTTCAAGGTCTCGGGCTCCGGGAAGATCATGCGGCGGAAGAGCTACAACAACCACATGTTCTTCAACAAGAGCGAGAGCCAGAAGCGCCGGCTGGATCAGGAAGCGGAACTGAGCAAAACCGAGAGGAAGCGGGTTAAGCGCCTTCTCGGCTTGGCGTAGGTTTCTCCGACGAGGCGCCTGGATAAGGCGCCTTTTCGTCGGCCCTCTACCGTAACCGTCCCCTTGGACTGGGAAGCGGTCCGACATAACAAGAACGAGGTAAGAATATGGCAAGAGTTAAGCGTGGCTTGATGAGCCACAAGCGCCACAAGAAGACGATCCAGCAGGCCGCTGGCTTCTGGGGACGCAAGAAGAACGTTTACGTGCAGGCGCACGTCACCGTCATGAAGGCGGGACAGTACGCCTTCCGCGACCGCCGAGCCCGCAAGCGCCAATTCCGCCGGCTCTGGATCGCGCGCGTCAGCGCCGCCTGCAACGAGTGCGGCGTCAAGTACAACGATCTGATTCACGCTCTCATCCAGCAGGGCAACCCGATCGACCGCAAGATGCTCAGCGAACTCGCCATCGAAGACATGGCTGCGTTCAAGGCTCTGGTCGCCCAAACCCTGCCGGCGAAGGCCTAACCTTCGGTTAGTCCGAACCAACCAAAGCCCGTGGCGCCAAGCGCCGCGGGCTTCTTTCGTATTTCAAGGCGCCCACACGAAAAGACGCCCCGTCGAACCTCGACGGGGCGCCTATCCGATCCGCTGGAGCCTAGTCCAACTTCTTGCTGTTGGTGAAGATGCCGATCGGCGCGTGCTCGCGGTGCTCCATGCGCGGCAGCACCTCTTCGCTGAAGACCATCAGGTCGGCAGCCGTGAAGTCCGCGCCAGCGTCCACGTAGCGCTGCGGGTTCTTCACCACCGCCGCGCCGCCCGCGCCCAGCATGAAGGTGACCTCGCGCTGGTCCCGGATCTCCTGCAGCGCCTTGAGCGTCTCCGCGCAGCCGTCGGCGTTCGCCTCGCTCTGGCAGCTAACCAAGACCGCGGACGGCCGATGGTCGCGAACCGAGGAGAGGAACGCGCGCGTCGGCACGTTCGGACCCATGTACAGGGTGTGCCAGCCGTTCAGCCGCATCACGTCGCTGACCATGCGCAGCGCGATGCTGTGCCAGTTGCCTTCGGAGCAACCTAGAACCACGCTCATGCCGTTCGGCTGAACCGGGCCGGCGTACTGGATCACGCGGGCCATCATGCGCTCGGTGATGCCGATCGCCAGATGCTCCTGGCCCTCGTCGATGGCGTCCACGTCGCACCACTTGCCGATCAGCTTGAGCGCCTCGGTGAACAGGTGGTAGTAGACGCGGACCAGCGGCGCTCCCTGCCGAATCAGCGAGTCGACCAACCGGGTGCAACCGGCCTCGTCGCCCGCGATCGCCGCCTTTGCG
Source organism: uncultured Fimbriimonadaceae bacterium (assembly GCA_964539295.1). Lineage (GTDB taxonomy): Bacteria > Armatimonadota > Fimbriimonadia > Fimbriimonadales > Fimbriimonadaceae > CAZIIS01. Next base: position 12,747 of record CAZIIS010000052.1, read on the forward strand.
TACACCTTCGCCGTGTCGCCGTCCAGCGTCACGCACTCGGGCGCTTCGGGCTCGGGCGCCAAAAGGCCGCCAAGCGCGTTCGCGACCTCCGGGTTGGCCAGCGAGTAGAACACCTGCCGACCGACCTTGTTGGCCCGGACGAGGCCCCGCGCGCGAAGCTTCGCCAGGTGGTTGCTCACGTTGGGCTGTTTCAGCCCCGTGGCGCGCACCAGTTCGCCGACGTTTTTCGAACCCGCCTTCAGTTCCGACAAGATCGTCCGACGTGACGGCTCCGCGACTTCGCGGAACAGGTCGATCATCTTGACCGGTCCACGGTCTATCAGGATCTGCGGATCCAATGATGGGCGTCGTAGGCTATCGCTCGTGCTTCCATCTCGAACAGCGGTTTCATCATCTACGGTAAACATGTCTGAGGCACCGAAGGGCGCAAATAACGTCCCGAATAGAGTGACGGATAGTGTGGGCCGATTAATTCGAGTTGTCGGCATCATCCGGCGTTCTTTTCGTAAGCTTGCCGGGGAAAGCCCCGCAAAAGCATTACATCATGGGTCCAATGACTCATTGGTGTGGGGGCGGTGAACCATCTCGGAGGCCTCATATGGATGATCTTGCCCCCCGCCCGCGGGCTGGTATCCTCGGGCTTGCCCGCACGTCTAGTCTATAAGGGAAATCGTCATGTTTGTATCGCTCATCGTTGCCGCCGTCATGGCGCCTGCCGAACCGGTCGACCTATCGCGCGTTTTCCAGAAGGACGAAAAGCTCGCCTACGACGTGAGCGCCCACCTTCTCATCGAGGAGCAGGTGTACGGCTCTCCGACCTTCATGCCCGACGAGGTGGACCTGAACTACTCCTTCACCGAGGCGGTGAAGGAGCTCAAGCCCGATGGCATCGCCGTCATCCATTACCAGCGGCCGACCATGACCATCGTGGAGGGGGAGACCGCCGAGCGGCCCCCCAAGAAGAACGTTGAGAAGACGAACTTCGACATGCTTCTCACCATCTCGCCGGTCAACGAGTTCATCGACATCAAGGACCTCGCCAAGAAGGGGCCCGCGAACAAAGGGAAGGCCGGGGCCAAATCGGTCGTCGGCAACCTCTGCGCGATGACCTCGGGCGCGGCGCAGGTGGAGTTGGGCGCCGCCTTGGGCCAGTTCATCCAGGACCTCGTCCGAATGTCGGCCTTCGTGGGCTCCGTCGATAGCTCCGTCGACTTCAGCCCAAAGCTGCCGTTGACGCCGGTGAAGCCGGGCGCCACCTGGAAGAAGACCGTCGGCTACCAGCCGCAACTCCTCAAGGGGACCGAAGGCAAATCCGCCGTTCAGCGCCTGGACTACACCTACACCTACGGCGGAGTCGTCGACTCCGGGGGCAAGAAGGTGCACCGCGTGACCGCCGTGCTTCACCTGGACACCGACGCCGCCGCCTGGTTCAACCAGGTCGCCGGCGCCAAGGCCAGCGAGACCCACCTCAAGTCGATCCCGCTCAAGCTGGATGCCACCATCGACTACGACCTCGACCTGAACACGCGGCGCACGCTGAAGGCTGTAGCCGGCTCGAAGGGGAGCGTAGCGATCGAAATCACGGACATAGTCGGCGAGCCGGTAATGCAGCTTCGCCTTACCGGCAAAACGTTGATGAAACTAAAGTCCGCAAAGTGATGGCTACCGAGGCCATCTTTGCCTCGCACATTGCTCCATAATCCGGTGTGTGGTCTCTCGGCACGGTTCGGAGGCCGGGGGGCGTCGGCGGCGCGTACACCGTCACCGACGCCCTCGTTGTGACCCGGGGTTGCACACTTGGGTAACCAGCGCAGAGCGCAACAAACGGCCGCGTGGGCGGTGACCTCGCTCACCATCGCGGCGGCGGCGGTGTGGTGCAGTCTTTTTGCCTCGCCTCAGGCGGGGAGAGACTGGCGCGTTCCGCTGCTGCTGTTCACCCTGGCGCTCGCCTGCGAGCTGCAGCCGGTCCACTTCACCCGACAGGGGCTTCGCATCACCTGCTCCATGCCGTTCGTCGCCGGCATCTGCGTCGCATACGGCCCGTTGGCGGCGATAGCCGCGGACGCCCTGCTCGTCGTGCTCTCGGCGCTTGCCGGGCCCCACGCCTTCCGGCGCTCGTCGCTCATCGCCGTGCGGTCCAACGTGGTCGTCGCCGTCGCCGCATCGGGGTTGGCTTGCGCTTCGTTCGTAGCCTTCTGCCAGGCGCCCGCGTCGAGGGCCGGGGTTTACGGCGGCGCTGCGGCGTTCGCCGTCGCCTACGTGGTGCTCAACGCCCTTCTGGTCGTCGGCTCCCGGCGCGAGGCGTTGGGCCGCATGTACGTCGGCCACGGCGTGCGAGTGCTCAACGTGCTCCTCGCCGCGTTGTGCTTCTACTGCCTGATGTCGGTGTCGATCGCCGTGCTGCTGTTCCAGGGCATGGCGCTGGCCCTTCCGGTCATGATGCTCCCCGCGATCATGTTGCGCCGGGCGCTGGTGCTGAAGAACGCCCAGATCGAGAACCACTACGAGGCGGTCGTCGCGCTCACCGTCATGATGCAGCGCGCCCACCCCTACACGCACGGTCACCTGGAGCGCGTCGCGGAGCTCGCCGAGGAGGTCGCCCTGCGCCTCGGCCTCGGGCTGCGCAAGGCCAAGCTGGTCCGCGAGGCCGCCGTGTTGCACGACCTCGGCAAGATCGCCATCGACGAGGAGATCCTCGACCTGCCGCGCAAACTCACCGCCGACGAGTTCGACCACGTTCGCCTGCACAGCGCCTACGGGGCGGACATCCTCGAGGGCTCGCAGGTGTTCCGTCCCTTGGCTCCCTGGGTGCGTTCCCACCACGAGCGGCCCGACGGCAACGGCTACCCCGACCGGCTCAAGGATTGCGAGATCCCGATCGAGAGCAAGATCATCGCCGTGGTCGACGCCTACGACGCCATGGTCGGCGGGCCGGAGGCCTCGGAGCGCCGGCCATATCGTCGACCGATGGGCTTCAGCGACGCGGTTCGCGAACTCGAGCGCTGCGCGGGCGCCCAGTTCGACACGGGCGTGGTCAAGGCGTTCTGCGGCGTGCTGCAGGACGGGAGGTCGGCGTGGACGCGTTGAGTCTGGGCGTGTTGGGCTGCATGGCGGCGGCGACGCTCGCGCTTTGGTTCTACGGCCACTACTACCTGCCGCGGCTGCTCCATTGGCGGTTTGACGAGTCGCTGAAGGCCTTCAGCGCGGCCATCGAGTGCCGCTTTCCGTCGTTGCACGGCCTGACGCGCCGCGTCGTGTCGCTCAGCGGCGCGGTCGGTCGGCACATGGGGCTCACGCCCGACGAACTGCGCGACCTGCGCATGGCCGCGCGCCTTCGCGACGTGGGGCTCTGCGCCGTCCCGTTCCGCCTTAACCACGCCGACGGCCGGTCGTGGAGCCTGGCCGAGGAGGAGGCGCACTCCCGCCACCCCGAGGTCAGCGGCGCGATGCTTGAGCTCGTGCCTTCGCTTCGACACCTGGCGCGCATGGTTCGGTGCCACCACACCCCCTACAACGGGGCCGCAGGGCCGTTTTTCCCCTCGTTCGACGACATCCCGATCCAGTCGCGCATCCTCGCCGTGGTCGATTCCTACGCCTGGAGCGACCGGCACGAGGGCGACGTCATCGCGCGCACTCGTTTGGAGGAGGGCAGGGGCACGCTGTACGACCCTCGCGTGGTGGACGCCCTGCATTGCGTGATAAGATCGGCTGGTGCAGACCGGCCAGTCAAGCAGCTTGCGCGTCGATAGGCTCGCGCTCCTCATCGGGGCGGGGCTTTTCGTTTTGTCGCTCCTCATCCGCCTCGCGGGTATCGGGTGGGGGCTGCCCAACGACCTGCGCAACCAATCGCTTCACCCTGACGAACTCGTCGTCTGGTCTTTCGCGCAGCGGGTCGAGCCGGCCAAGGGCAAGTTCACCCCCGGTTTCTACAACTACGGCACCTTCTACCTGACCACCCTGCGCGTGGCCTCGGACATGGTTCGCTCCTACGGCGGCGGGCCGAAGGACGACAGCGAAGCCGAGTTCTGGCGCTACATCGCCCGCTGCCACATGGCCGGGCGGGTGCTCAGCGCCCTGGCGGGCGCCGCCACCGCCTGGGTCGTGTTCCTGCTTCTGCACAAACGCACGCATTGGGTCGGGGGGCTTGGGGCGGGTTTGGCGGTCGCCTTCGCCCCCGCGCACGTGGTGCACTCGCGCTTCCAGACCGTGGACGTGCTGGCCACGCTCTTCGTCGCCCTGAGCCTGCTCTTCGCTCTCAAGCTGCTGCCGCCGGAGGGCGAGCGCCCCGTCGGCAAGCGCGCCCTGTCGCTGGCGGCATGGGCCGGGCTTTTCGCCGGGCTGAGCGCCGGCACAAAGTACACCGGCATCCTGGCCCTGGTCGCGCTGGCGGTGGTCGCCCTGGTGCGGTGGCGCGCCGGCGAACGGCGCGACGCCTGGCGACCGTTGCTGGTCGGCGTCGGCGTCGCCCTTCTGGCCTTCCTCGTCGTCACTCCGGGCGCGCTGCTCGACTCGGCGCGGTTCATGAAGGACTTCCGGTACGAGATGACGCACACGAGCACCGGCCACGGCCTGGTGTTCGTGGGAACCGCCAACGGTTTCGTCTACCACCTGGCGAACCTACTCATCGGCTGGGGCCCGCTGCTCACGCTCATGGGGTTGGTCGGGCTAGGCCGGGCGTGCCGGCGGCGTCACGGCTGGGCTCTGGCCTTGGCGGCTTTCGGCTTGGCGTATTACCTGCTCATCGGCCGCGCCGAGGTGAAGTTCCTGCGGTACGTGTTCCCGCTCATCCCGGTGCTCGCGGCCGGTTTCGGGTGGCTGGTCGGCCAGGCGCACGTGCACCCGCAAAGGAAGTGGCGCGCGGTCACCGCCTGCGGCATCCTCGCGGTCGGCGGCTTCATGGGCGGGGGGCTGATGTACGCCGTCCAGTGGACCGGATGGATGGCCGGCGAGGACCCGCGCGACTCCGCAGCCCGCTATCTTCGCGCCCCGGAGACCGGGGTGCGCAACGTCGGGCTCGTGAAGGACCCCTGGTTCTGGTCCGCGTCGATCTTCCCGGATGCGGGCACGATGCGCCCGATCGGGCCGCAGGCCTGGGCCGACTTCTTCGCGCGCATGGACGCGACCAGTCGCCCACGCGCCGTGCTGCATATGTCCGCCGACCCCATGGCCCGCGTCGATTTCGACGAGCGCCTGCTGACCGAGGACAAGCCCGAGGCGGTCGTGGCCTCCAGCTTCGAGTTTGGCGACGTCGCCCGCCTGATGAACGTCCCCGGACTGCCGGCCGAGGCCCAGGCGGAGGTCGACCGCGCGCGGACCTTCTTCCGCCGGCTGGACCGCGACTACACCCTGGTTCAGGTGTTCGGCTTTGGCGGGCCCGCGGTGCACGACCTGATGTATATCCGTCCAGAGGTAAGGGTTTGGAAGCGCAAGAGCGATTCGACGAAGCCATCGACTGGTTCCTCGACCACCTCCGGGTCGAGCGTGGGGCCAGCGCGCACACCATAGCGGCCTACGCGAACGACCTTCGCCAGGCAGCGGCGTTCTTCGTCGGCTTGGGGCTCGACGGCTGGCGCTGCATCGAGCCGGAGCACCTGGTGCGCTTCCAGGCGACGCTCCGCCCGCCCATGAAGCCCGCCACGGTGCAGCGCCGGATGAGCAGCCTGCGCTCGCTGCTGAAGTTTCTCAAGCGCCGGGGCGAGGGCCCCGCCGCCGACCTGCCGAGCACCGGCGGCGTGAAGAAGGGCAAGCGGCTCCCCAAATCGCTTCCGCGACTGGAGCTGGAGGCGCTGCTAAACGCTCCGGACCTCTCCAAGCCCGGCGGCCTGCGGGACCGCGCG
>CAZIIS010000053.1:0-18178 GCA_964539295.1 uncultured Fimbriimonadaceae bacterium
TTTTCGGGTTACTTCCCTACCTTGAGGACACCCTTCAGCCGGATGTCGTCGGAGGAGCTTCCGACCATCACGTCGAAGTCGCCAGGCTCGACCACCGGCTTCATCCTCTCGTTGAGGAAGGAGAGATCCTCCGGCCCCAGCTTGAAGCTCACCTGCTTCGTCTCGCCGGGCGCCAGAGTCACGCGCCGGAACCCCTTCAGCTCCTTGAGCGGCCTGACGATGCTGGCCACCAGGTCGTGGGTGTAGAGTTGAACCACCTCGTCGCCGGCCACCTTGCCGCTGTTCGTCACGTCGAAGGCGACGGTGAACACGGTATCGCGCTTGCCGCGCTCCGGCGTGACCTTGAGGTTCGAGTACTCGAAGGTCGTGTAGCTCAGGCCATGGCCGAATGGGAACAGCGGGCGGCCGCTGAGGTCCACGTAGTCGTAGCCGCGCCCGGACGGCTCAAGGTTGTAGTAGGTCGGGCACTGCCCCACCGACAGCGGGAAGGTGATCGGCAGCTTGCCGCCCGGGTTCACGTCGCCGAAGAGCGCGTCCGCCACGGCGGTCCCGCCCTCCTGTCCGGGGTACCACGCATCCAGCACGGCGCCAACGTTGTCGATCCATTTGCTCATGGTGACCGGGGCGCCCGCCTGCAGCACGACGACCGTCGGCACGCCGGTCGCCGAGACGGCATTGATCAGCTCCTCCTGGTTGCCCGGCAGGTCGAGGAAGGCGCGGTCGCGACCCTCGCCCTCGACGATGCTCGCCACGATCACGGCTGCGTCGCAGGTCTGCGCGAGCGCGACGGCCTCCTGGACGTCGTTGGCCGACGAACCCGCGTACGACCATCCCAGGCTCACGGATGCCTGGCCGGCGACCTCGTAGTAGTCCAGTCGGATGTCGGCAGGCTTGCCCTCGGTCAGGTTGACCGTGCAGGTGTTGGTGTCTGCCCCGCGCTCGCCGATGAACTGCGACACCATTCGGCCGTCGACGAACAGCCGGAAGCCGTCGTCGGAGGTGACGCTGAGCCGGTACGCGCCGGTCTTGGGCGGCGTCAGCTTGCCGGTCCAGCGGACCGAGAAATGGTCGGCGGGAATCGTCGAATCGGGCGCGGCGTCGACCCAGTTGAAATCGACGTTCCGGTCCACCCGAACCAACGTGGGGTTCCCCTTCCACTGCTCGTTGGCGAAGTACTCGGCTTTGAGGCCCGCCTTGCCGTCGTGGCTCAGCGCCTCCGCCGGGATGGCCGGCAACGCCGAGCCGCCGCCGAACGACGCGCCTTTGGCGTAGAGGACCTGGGCGTTGGGCAGCTTGGCCCGGATGCCCTCGAAGACCGATGTCGTCTTCTGCCCCCAGCCGCTGTACCCGCCGAGCGGCGCGGAGTTGGCCGTCGGGCCAAGCACGGCGACCCGCTTTAGCCCCTTGCTGAGCGGGAGCGCGTTGTCGCGGTTGCGCAGCAGCACCAGCGACTTGCGCGCCACGTCCAGCGAGGCCTGGCGATGCGCGGCGCTCTGGACGGTCCTTTCGGCAAGGTTCGGGTCCACGAACGGGTCCTCGAACAGGCCAAGCTGGAACTTGACGCGCAGCACCCGACGCACGGCCTCGTCCACGACGCCCATCTTGACGAGCCCTTTCTTCACCGCCTCCTTGAGGGGAGCGCCGTAGAAATCCTCGCTCGGGTACTCCATGTCAAGGCCCGCCCAGAGCGTCGCCGCAGCGGTCTCGGGCTTGGTCGCGGCGGTCCGATGGGCGTACATCACCCCGCCCAGGCTGCCGTAGTCGCTCACCACGTAGCCCTGGAACCCAAGCTCCTTACGCAGGATGTCGGTGAGCAGCCAGCGGGACGCCGTGGCCGGGCGGCCGTTGACCGAGTTGTAGCTCGACATCACGGAGCGGGCGCCGCCCTGCTGGAACACGGCCTTGAACGGCGGCAGGTAGATCTCGCGCAGACTGCGCTCGCTGATCTGCACGGAGTGGCTGTCGCGCCCCCCGTCCCAAGCGTTCACGATGTAGTGCTTGGGCGTGGTGACCACGCCGGCCTGTTCGAAGCCCTGCACGAACGCCACGCCGATGGCCGAGGTCAGCAGCGGGTCCTCGCCGTAGCTCTCCTCCACGCGCCCCCACCGCGCGTCGCGAATGACGTTGATCACCGGGGACAGAACCTGCCGGTTGCCGCGCGAGCGCGCCTCCGTCGCGATGGTCGCCGCGGCCTTTTTGATCAGCGCGGGGTCCCACGTCGCAGCCATGCCGATCGCCTGTGGGAAGCTGGTGCACCCGTTGCCGATCAGCCCGTGGAGCGCCTCGTCGTGGAAGACGATCGGGATCCCAAGTCGGCTCTGCTTGGCGTCCCGCTGAATCCGGTTGGCCGTCTCGGCCGATCTCCGCGAATCCAGCCCGCGCAAGATGCCCGGCGTGACCTGGCCATAGCCGGTGGTCTTGAGCTGGGGGCCGAACACGGCCTCGTTGCCGTCGCTTCGAAGCTGGGCGAGCTTCTCGTCCAGGGTCATGCGCTTGAGCAGATCCTCGACGCGCTTATCGATCGGGAGCAAGGGATTCTTGTAGGGAGGTTGAGCCGGCGCGGCGCAAACGACCGCGGCAAGCCCTGTGGACAAGGCAGCCGCCAGGCCGATCCAGATCGCGCGCCGATGGGATGAGATACTCGCGCTCATGCCTCCACCGTTCGCCGTTGGGTGGCGGCCTCCTGCCGCGGCAAGCTCGAAAGCAAGACCATGGACAACTACTAGACTGCTCCTGGACGCCCTATGGAACGTAACTGTTATGCAGGCGCAATCTGCGCAGGACCCCGAAAAGAGCTACGCCAACCGGACCCAACCGCCCCAGGCAGGTCTGTCCTGCCGTGCGGACGATGCCGAAGATCGGATCATGGACGTCCACGTCCAGTCTAGAAACCGGTCTACACGCCGCGGGGCCATCCTCTTGGACGCGCTGATCGGCACGATCATCCTGATGTTGTCGGCCACGGCGTTCTTCTCGGTCTTCCCGACCATCAAGAGGAGCCAGGCGTTGGCGCAACAGCAGTCGAGCGCCGTCCTGGTGGCCAACCGCATGCTGGAGCACCTGCAGATGCTCCGGCCGTCCGACCTGAACGAAACGGCTCTGATGCAGTTGAACCTGGTGGACGGACCCGAAGACGACGACGGGGACGAATGGTACAGCTTCACGCGCGTGCCGATGGACGAGGCCTCCGGCTACAGCCCGGCGCAGATGCTGCACGGCGGCGAAGGCCGGTTCCGAATCGTCGACCTACCCGCCAAGTCCAAGAAGATCGAGCTAGAGGTCAAGTGGACCTGGCCGACGGGCAAGGAGCACGTCCTCAAGACGGGGACGATACTGGGAGGTTACCGATGACGCGGCGTGGCATGGCGTTGATCGAACTGGTCGTCGGCATGGTGGCCCTCGCCGCTTTGGTGTTGGGCTCCATGGGCATGTTCGTGTGGAGCCTTCGGATGTTCAGCCAGACCGACACGGATATCGAGCTTTCGCAAGAGGGCGCGCTGGCGATGCGGCGCATCTCCGAGAAGATGCGCGGCGCGATGAGCATGACGCTTAGCGAAGGGGGCGACAAGGTCACATACGTGCTTCCCAAGAGGGAGAGCACGGCGGACCCCGACACGGGCGAAGCCGAATACCTGTACCCGCTCGTCTCCGACGGGGTGACTCGCTCGTTTACCGTGGGTAACGGCAAGTTGGTCGACGACGCGACCGGCGCGGTCCTGGTCGACAACGTGGTCCTTACCGACCCGGACCCCAAATCGAGCCAGTACAACAAGACGTACGCGCCGTTCCAACTCACGACGATCGGCTCGCGGCGGGCGCTCACGCTTAACCTCATCGCCCGCAAGACGACCCCCAGCGGCGCGCGGTACGTGCGCTACAAGACGACCACCATCTTGAGGAACGGCCAATGAGACGCAACACGCGGCGCGGCATGGCGACCGTCACGGTCGTCCTCGTTTTGTTCCTTTCGCTCACCTTCGCCCTGGCGTTGGCCGGCTACGCCGGCAGCACGCTGGTGCGCGCCGAAGGGGAGCGCAAGGCTCTTGTCGCCTTCCAGGCGGCGCAGGCCGCCCTGGAGAACGAGGTGGCAACCGCCTACGACCAGGTCTGCACCACCCGCGGCACGTTCCAGCAGTCGTCGCGCGACGTCTCGTCGGTGATCGACTCGATCGCTCCCGGCGCGACGGCGACCGCGACAGTCGCACCCACCTCCGACGAATCGTCGGCGTGGATCACGGGTACCGCCACCTTCGCAGGCTGCACGCGCAGCGTGCGCACGCTGGTCGACACGCGGGACGTCTCGATCTGGAACAACGCGATCTTCGCCGGAACCGGCGCCTCCGGCCAATCGATCAACGGCAACGTGGACATCCGAGGATCGATGCACCTCCTTGGCGACGGCGAGGCCTACTCTGACCTCAACGGCAACGGGCACTGGGACGCGGCGGAGTCGTTCACGGACAACAACGGCAACGGCGTGTGGGACCCCGGCGAACCGTTCGTCGACGCGAACAACGACGGCGTATGGAATAGCGCGGAGCCGTACAACGATAGCAACGGCAACGGCGTCTACGACCCGCCCATCACCACCACGGACCTCAACTCCACCCTCGGCGGAACCGCCTACGTCGGCAACCACTACAGCGGCATGCCCGCGGCGCTTCGCGCCCTGGTGTCGGACCCGCCAAAGGTCACCGGCGTGGAGACGCTCAACGCCGAGGTGCGCGTCAAGCACGGGAAGATCGCGATCTCCGGCTCGGCGACGATGGGCTCGCCATCGCCAGTCGACGGCGGGCTGAGCAAAGCCACGCTCGACGGCGTGTTCGTCAACGACGGCTTCGCGGGGAACCAGGGCGCCGCATCCGTCTTTAGCGACAACGGCACGACCAACCAATACGACCTCGGCTTCCTCGGGTTCAAGTTCCCGCTTATCAGCGGCATCGGCGCCGAGGAGTACGTGGACGCGGGCGGAGCCGCATGGGAGAACCAGCAGCTGTTCCTGGACACGAAGGCGTTGACCGTTCCGATCACCAGCATCACCGGTTCGACGCCGGCCTTCGCCTACGCGGACACCAAAGGCAACAGCATTTCGTTCACCCCGGCCGTCAAGTCCGGAAAGACGGTGTTGTCCCCGCCCACGATCGCCGTCACCGGCATCGTGCGCATCGCGGGCGACCTGACGATCGGCGCGTCCAAGGAGGACCTGCGGTACGTCGGAAGCGGCTCCATCTACTCCACCGGGAGCATCTCCGTCCACAGCAACCTGCTGCCGGCCCCGGGCGCGATCTTCCCGACGACCACCCGCATCGGCATCATCGCCAAGAAGAACATCAACCTGGCGACGGGCAGCGGCGACGCGCAGCTATCGATGGCCGGCGCCTTCTACGCCCAGGGCACGATCGTGAGCGCCAAGCAGAACCAGATCGCCGGGACGTTCGTGGCGAACTACTTCGACATGGGCACGAACGTCCCCAACATCTACCAAACGCCATCGCTGGTGAACCACATGCCGCCCGGCATGCCGGGTGACAAGGCGTTCTTCACGCTGAAGACCAAGAGCTGGCGGGAGCGCCAGCCCAAGGTCACTTCACGGTGATGTCCAGGTAGACCGTCTTCCCCATCAACTCGGCCCCGATTCGCCCTTCGCCCGGCGAGTCGGGGACGAACTTGTTGGGCGACTCGAAGTGGCCGCGCCCGAAGTCGACCCACACCGACGGGATCAGCGGTTTCACGTTCCGACCGTTCACGGTCACCTTGTACGGAACGGCCACGCCGACCTTCAGGTCCTTCCGGTCTGGCAGGTCGATCGACATCGTTTCGACCACGGCGTCGCTCGTGGCCGGCACGAGGTTCACCTCCATGATGTTGGCCTGCGCGGCCCCCATCAAGACCGAGAGCGACTGTGCGGCGTAGTCCGAGCTCAAGGGCTCCACCGTGAAGGTGGTGGGACCGGCGGCCAAGCGCGGCATGCTGAACATCCCGGACGGGTCCGTATAGCTCGTCAACACCGCGCCGGCCGCATCGACCGCCACCACGCGGGCTACCGGCAGAGCGATCGCGCGCACCTTTCCGATCGGGATGTTCCCCTCGCCCCTCGTTCCTGGACTGGCGCCTTCCCCTCCGCCGCAACCGGCCAAGACCGCCGCGGCAACGACACCCAGTAACGCCGTTCTCACGTTCTTTCGCATCATAGTCATACTCGTACGGCGGCCGGTTCCGACCACCAGTTCATGGCTCTCGCCATTGGTTCCAACGTGGCGTTGCACCCGGAACTCAAACGCCGATCAACGCCAAAAAGCTTCTGTCCGGCCATTGGGCCAAGCAGGCGCAGGCCCTCCGCCCGGGCCCGCTCGCCGCCACCGGGCAACGCGGCGATCGCAAGCCACGCCTGCGCTGCCATCGGTACAAGCCCAAGCTCGCCTGCGCGGTTGGCCGCGCCGAGGAACGCGTTCCTCGCCGCGTCCGATTCCCCCTCGGCGGCCCGCAGCGCGCCCTCCGCCATCGCCCGCCGTACGGAGCCTTCGCCGAGCCCATATCGCGAGCACGCGCCGTTGATCCGCTCGTACGCCTCGATGGCCTCGTCCAACCGGCCGATCCGGCAGCAGGCGATCGCCAGCAGCGCCGAACAAGACGCCGAAGCCACCGGGTACCGGTTGGCGTCGCAGTAGCCGATCGCCTGCTTGGCATAGTCGCAACACTGCTGCAGATCGCCACGGGAGGCCGCGACCTCCGCCAAGGTTAGCAACGCGAGCGAAACGCTGCGCCGGTACTCGCTGCGCGTTGCCTCCGCGAGCGCGTCCGAGGCCAGGTCCCGCGCCTCCTCCAGGTCGCCGACCAGAAGGCTCAGCCGAGCCCATGCCAACCGCCCGTAGACCAGGCGCGCTTTGTCGTGAACCGCGAAGGCGATGTCCGTGGCCCGGGTGAGGTCGAGCCCGGCATCCTCCACCCTCCCCATAGCCGTCAAACAGAGCCCGCTATCGATGAGCAGTTCGGCGACCTGGTCGGTCAATTCGAAACGGGACGCCATCGCGAGCGCCTCGGGGCATGCGTTCCCGGCCTCTCGCCAGTAACCGGACGCGCAGAGCAGGCTGACGCGGTTTGCCAACACGTACGCCTGTCCCGCTTCGGAAAGCCGCGGCGAAGCCAGTACCGCGTCCAGCCGCTCGGTGGCCTCGGCAAAGCAACCCACCCTTTCCGCCAAGGCGGCAAGCGAGACCTCCCCCATCCACCGATCCTCGGCGGGGAGCGCCTCGCAGGCATGTTCGAAGCACTGGCGCGCCTTCTCCAGCAGGCCGACGTTGATGTAGCAGTAACCGAGCGACTGGCTGCACGACGCCGCGCGCGCCTTCTCGCCGGTGTCCAGGAAGCCACGCTTGGCCTGTTGCAGGTGGTGGATCGCCTCCACGTATTCGCCGCGCTGCAGCTGCGCGTTCCCCGCGCGGTGGAGCAGAGCCGCCGCGGTCTCCTGCTGGTCGTGCTCCAGCGGGCCTTCCACGAGGGCGAGCGCCATGTCGGCGGCCAAGCGCGGATTCGGTGGAGCCAAGAGCGCATCGATGAGCGAGAGCGTCTGTTCGCTTACCGCGCCGCTCTCGTCGTCGGGCTCTTTGCGGAAGTACGACACATCGCGATGTGTGGCCTCCGCGATGTCGGCCAGGCGGTCGTCCGGTACTCGAAGCGTGCCCGCCGTATAGGCGTAGGCCGTCGCCCTCGACACGCCTATGCGCGTGCCCAAGGCCTGTACCGAAAGCCCGACCTCCCGCGCCGCCTGCCGTATTCGCCGACCACAAAGCACATCCCTTCTAGACTGCATCGCCTTGCTCCAGGCGGCGCCACGCCCACGCACCTCGCGTAGACGGCCGCCTTCGGCCCTCGCATGTAAGTATGGGTTGTGCCGCCGTGCAAGGCGCAACAAAAACGCCATATGACGCGGCGTTTTGTGGGGGGAGGAAGAAGATGGCGCGCTCGAAAGGATTCGAACCTTCGACCCCCAGCTCCGCAAGCTGGTGCTCTATCCGCTGAGCTACGAGCGCGCTGACAGTCGTGAAGTGTACCCGCATGCCAAACCACTGCGGGACGAACCCGGGACGTGGCGGCGAGGATCGTTTTGGCATCATCGTTCACTCCAAATCCCAGCAAAACCACCGATAACACCGATGGGGCGCCACTGCGCCCGCGAGTCCGTTTATGGCGAAGCTACAGAAGCTGCTGCGACACACCGACCTCCTGCTGGGGGTCGCGCTGCTCGTCGTGGTGTCGATGTTGATCCTGCCCCTACCGCACTGGGCACTCGACCTCGGGCTGGTAGCGGCCATCGCGACCTCCATCATCATCCTGCTGCTCGCGGTCACCGTCACCGAACCTCTGCAGTTCAGCACCTTCCCAAGCCTTTTGTTGGTGACAACCCTGTTCCGGTTGGCGCTCAGCATGGCGGCCACCAAGCTGATCCTGGGCAGCGGCGACGGCGGAAACGTCATCCGCACCTTCGGCGAATTCGTGCTCGGCGGTAACTTCGTTGTCGGCTTCATCGCGTTCTTGATCTTGATGATCGTGCAGTTCATGGTCATCACGAACGGCGCCGGACGCGTGAGCGAAGTCGTCGCTCGCTTCACCCTGGACGCGATGCCCGGCAAGCAGATGGCGATCGACGCGGACCTGGCCGCGGGCCTCATCGATGAGGACATGGCTCGCCAGCGCCGCAAAAACGTCAAGCTTGAGGCGGACTTCTACGGCGCGATGGACGGCGCCAGCAAGTTCGTCAAGGGCGACGCCATCGCCGCGCTGCTCATCATCGTCGTCAACATCATCGGCGGTTTCGTCGTCGGTTTCATGAAGGGCGGCGGCGACGCAATGTCGGTCCTCAAGACGTACGCGCTGCTCTCCGTTGGTGAAGGCCTGACGTCGCAGATCCCCGCGCTGCTGATCTCCACGGCCAGCGGCCTGCTCGTCACCCGCACCGGCCAGGAGACCGGCATGGGCGGCGCGCTGCTCGGGCAACTGCTGGCGCAGCACAAGGTGCTGGCGTCCGCCGGCATCGCCATGGCGGCGTTCGGCCTCGTTCCCGGCTTCCCCACCCTCATCTTCTTCGCCATCGGCGGCGGCCTGTTCATGCTCAGCCGCGCGGTCGACCGAAACCCTTCTCTGCTCAAGGCGATCAACGAATCGGCCAAGGGGGTCAAGCCGGGCCAGAAGCCGCCCAAGGCGGCCGTGCCGGCAGCGCCTGCCGGGCCGGAATCGGTGCTTCCGCTCATCAGCGTCGACCCTCTCGAGATCGAGATCGGGTACGGCATCACCAAGCTCGCCGACTCCCGAGCCGGGGGCGACATGCCCGAGCGGGTTACGGCCACGCGCCGGCAGATCGCGCTTGAACTCGGCTTCGTGATGCCAAGCGTGCGCATCCGCGACAACGCGCAGCTCGGCGCGACCGAGTACGTGATCAAGGTTCGCGGCGAAGAGGTGGCTCGCTCCGAAGCCCACCCCGATCAGCTTCTCGCCATCTGCAGCGGCGAACCGCTCGCCCCGGTCCCCGGCATGCCCACCAAGGAGCCGGTGTTCGGGCTCGACGCGCTTTGGATCGACGCGGGAATGCGCGAACAGGCCGAACGCAACGGCTACACGACGATCGAGCCGTCGGCGATGGTCGCCACCCACCTGAGCGAGGTCGTCAAGCAGTACGCGGCCGAGTTACTCACCCGCCAGGAGGTGATCGCCCTGCTGGACAACGCCAAGAGGCAGAACGAAGCGGCGGTCAACGAGCTGGTGCCGAACGTGCTCCCGATCGGCGACGTGCAGAAGGTGTTCCAGCACTTGCTGCGCGAGCGGATTCCGGTCCGCGACACCGTGACAATCCTCGAAACGATGGCGGACTTCGGAGCCCGGGTAAAGGACGTCGAGCAACTGGGCGAACTGGTGCGCGCGGCGATGTCCCGCACCATCAGCCGCCAGTTCATGGACGAGGTGAACCGCCTGTCCTGCATCACCCTCGACCCGGCCGTCGAACGCCGACTGCAGGAGGCCGTCTCGCACAACGCAGGCGGGGTGAACCTCGCCCTTGAGCCACGCGAGCAACAGGAGTTGGTGCAGGAGCTTCAGGAATCCGCCGAACGGGCGATGGCCGAAGGCCGACAGCCGGTGGTGCTGTGCGCCACGCAGATCCGCCTTCCGCTCCGCAAACTGCTCGAGCGGTACATGCCCCAGCTCAACGTGTTGGCCTACAACGAGGTGTCCGCAAAGGCCGAGGTGGAGTTCGTGGGCCAGGTCAAGGCCGCCGCGGCGTAAGCCGGCGCCCAAGGAACGGAAGAAGGCCGGCGGAGGCTATGCCTCCGCCGGCCTTTGTGCGTCGCTACTTGACCTGCTTCATCAGCAGTTCGACCGCCTTGTCGAGTTGCGGGTCATCGCCCCGCAGGTACTCCTCGGCGCTCCACGGCACGACCACGTCCGGTTCGATGCCGTTGTTCTCCATCGGCGTGCCGTCGAGCCGGTAGACGCCCCAGGTGGGCATCCGGGTGCTGGTTCCATCGACCAGGCTTGTGCCGTAGGTGGAGATGACGTAGCCCGGGGTGCGCATGCCGACGTACGTACCAAGCCCCGTTGCCTTGATGGCGTACGGGAACATCTCGGCGTTCGAGAGGCTTGTCTCCGCAGCCAGCACCACGGTCGGGAGGCGCCAGGTGTTGTCCGGGCTGACCTCGGCCTTTGCGTCGCGCAACTGCGTGAGGTGGGTCGGCCGACGCTCGATCATGTCGATCAGCGCGTCGCTGATGTTGCCGCCACCGTTGTTGCGCACGTCGATGATCACCCCCTGCCGGCCCGTGATGAATTCCCAAGCCTCCAGGTTGAAGGTCCGCAGGTTGCCGCCGCCCATGCCGCTGATGTGGAGGTAGGCGAGCTTCCCACCCGACTTGGCCTCCACCTGCTTGCGACGCGCCTCGACCAGGTTGCGGTAGGCGATGTCGTCCCACTCGCCGAACGAAAGCGCGCGGTACTTGACCTCGCGGGCGCCCTGCTTGGCAGGCGACTTGCTGACGAGCAGCGTCAGTTCGCGCCCGACCTGCCCCTCAAGGGTGCGCCAAAGGTTCTCGTCCAGCTTCACGTCCTTGCCGTTGATCGCCATCACGTATTCGCCAGAACCGATCAGCGTCTTGGCGTAGCTGCCCGGAGCGCGCCGCGGAACGGAGGCCACGCGCACGCCGGGGCCCTGGTACGAGTAGTCGAAGGTGAAACCCGGATGGGCGTCGCTCTGGCTCGGCGGGTTGCCGGGGGCGGCCCCGACCTCGGAGTGCGAGGACTCCAGTTCGCCCACCATCATGTTCAGCAGCGTCGAGAACTCGTTGCGGTGTCCGACGGAGTCGAGAAGAGGCTCGTAGCGGGCGCGGATGGCGTTCCAGTCGCGTCCGTGGAAGTTCGGGTCGTAGAACCCTCGGTTGTAGTCGCGCCAGAACTGGCCGAAGGCGGCCTTCCGCTCCGCTCGCACGTCGCGGGTCCAGTCGGCGCGATAGCCGGTGGCCTCGACCGGGTTCATCGGCTTGCGCAGGTCGAGCGTTTTGAGTTCGCTCCCCTGGATGTAGACCAACTTGTCGCCGTCGTCGGAGAACTCGAAGCCGCCGATGCCCTCGCCCGAGGTCATCTGCCGCGCCTCTTCCCCGTTGTAGTTCACCTTCTTGATCTGCCTTCCCTGGAGGAAGTAGACGTCGCCGGTCTTGACGTCCGACCGCACGTTGCCCTGAACGTCCCCCTGGACGAACGGCCGGATCCGTGTTTGGATGTCCTCGAAGTCGATCTCAACCTTGGGCGTGCCTTCGGGTTTCTCGTATGACCGTTCGACGTCGTCCTTTCGGGCCAACTCCTTCGTCAAAGGCACGACGTACAGCGCCTGAGCCCCTCGATTGCCCACGAAGTACAGGTACTTGCCGTCGGCCGAGAAGCCCGGGGCGCCCTGGTCGGCGTTCAGGCGTGTGACGTTGACCTCCTTCTTGTCGACCGTGTCGAAGACCCACACGTTGGTGGCCGTTCCGGGGGCGCGCTTCGTGTAGGCCACGTAGCGGCCGTCGGGCGAGTAGCAGTACGAAGTATCGGCAACCCAACGGTACTGGTTCGGGAAGGAGAACACCTTGTCCGAGTCCGTTCCGTCCACGGCCACTCGGTAAAGGCCGCCCTCGGGTCCGCACAGCCAGTAGCTCACGTACTTCCTGTCCGGCGTGAGCCGGAGCTCCAGCACGTCGTGGTCGGGCTTGCTGATCCGCGCAACCTCCTTGGTCTTCACGTCCATGCGGTAAAGCCGCTCGGTTCCCTCCCGGTCGCTGGTGAAGAAAAGCGCCTGGCCATCCGGGCGCCATAGCGGGCTGCGGTCGAGCCCGGCCCAATCGGTGAGTTGCGTGGCGTCCTTTGCGTTCGGGCCCTTGCCTTGCTTGGTCGGAACGAGCCAGAGGTTGTTGCGGAGCACGAACGCCCACTGGTCGCCCTTTGGGCTGAGCGCGGCCTCGTCGGCGCCGCCGGTGAGCACGAGGCGCTCCTCGTTGGTCACCTTGTCGTCGAGGGTGGCCGTGATGGCGATCTTCTCCG
Source organism: uncultured Fimbriimonadaceae bacterium (assembly GCA_964539295.1). Classification (GTDB taxonomy): domain Bacteria; phylum Armatimonadota; class Fimbriimonadia; order Fimbriimonadales; family Fimbriimonadaceae; genus CAZIIS01. The sequence goes on from CAZIIS010000053.1 coordinate 12,559, forward strand.
GCTTGCCGCCTGGCTTGAGCGTGTAGACCGAGCCGTCCACCTCGAACGCCATCAAGCCGGAGTTCCTGGCCACCGCCAGGTAGCGCGTGCCCGCGCCGCCCACGAAGTCCGTGAGGCGCTTGGCGCGGCCCGACAGGTCCACCGAGTAGACGTTCGGGGTTCGGTTCGCGTTGTCCACGATCTTGCCGATGGACTTGCCGATCGGGCTGGAGCTCGGGGTCCGCTCGCTCACCGTGACCGTGGCGACCTTGCCGTCCGGCGCGAAGAAGGACCACAAGTGCTGGAACCCGGTGTCGCGCAGCTTGGCGCGCTTGTTCGTGGCCACATCGTAGAGCCAAAGCTGGAACGCCGCCGAGCCCTGGTAGCGCGGCCGCATCCAGGGGAAACCGAATCGGCTATACAGAACGCGCGTCTGGTCTTGGCTCATCCGGGCGTTGCCCACGCTCATCGGGTCCACCAGCACGCGCTTTGTGCCGCCTGTCCGAACGTCGACCAGGTACAGCCCGTTTTCCTGAGTATCGCGGCTGCCGCGAAGCAGGATCGACTTCCCGTCCTGAGTCCAGTCGCTTGGGATGTCCGACCCGGTGTACCAGGTCAGTCTGCGGCTGCTGCCGCCCTGCGCGGGAACGACGTAGGCGTCCCAGTTGCCGTTGCGGTTGGTGGCGAAGGCGATCCACTGGCCATCGGGCGACCAGACCGGGTAGTCGTCCATCTCCACGTGGTTGGTGACCGGAACGGCGTGGCCTCCGGCGCTCGGCACAACCCAGACGTCTCCACGGTAGCTGAAAGCCAACTGGCTGCCGTCGGGGCTTAACGCAAGTTGCCGCGCACCGAGGATCCCCGCCGGCTTGGGCGGATCCAACTGAGCATAGACGGCGCTTGCGAAGCCAATCGACGCCAGCGAAAGGACAAAGGCGCTTGGCAAGGCTCGCATATCGTCCCCAAGTTACCTGCTTGGTTGGCTTTGCGCCATCTGATCGGCGTTTTCCGTCACTCCGCCTCCCAACGTATCAGCTTCAGGTCCTTCACGAAGAGCGCGTAGATGCAGGGCACGAGCAGCAACGTCACGAACGTGGCTACAAGGAGGCCGCCGATCTGCGCGTGGCAGAGCGGCTCCCACAGCGGCCCGCCGTGTGCGGCGAGGGGTACCAACCCCAACACCGTCGCCCCCACCGTGATCAGCACCGGCCGAAGGCGCAGCACGCCGGCCCCTGCCAGGGCCGCCTCGAGCGACTCGCCCTCCATCCGCCGCTCTTCGATGAACTCGATCAGCACGATGATGTGGCTGACGATGACGCCGACCAGACTCGCGATCCCCAGGAAGGCCATGAACCCAAACGGCTGGCCCATCGCCGCCAGAGCGGCCAGCGCGCCCACCATCCCAAACGGAATGGCGGCGAAGACCACCAACGGCTTGACGACGCTCTTCAACTGGAACACGAGCATCAAGTAGATGGAGACCACAGACACGGCCAGCACCGCCGATAGCTCGTCGAACCCCTTCACCTGCTCCTCCTCCTCGCCGCCGACCTCCATCTTGTAGCCGGTGGGCAGCGCCTTTTGATACCGATCCAGACCGCCGCGGATGTCGCGCATCACCTGCGAGGGTCGGTAACCCGCCGCCGGGAAGCAGGAGATCGTGACCGTCCGAAACTGGTTCCGGCGCCGTATCTTCGCCGGCTCCAGGGCCTCGGAGGGCGTGGCAACCAAGTCGAGCGGCGCCCGCTGGTCCCCGCCCATCGACGCCACGTAGAGGTTGGTGAGCGAGCCGAGCGACTCGCGCTCTTCCGGTCGCAAACGGGCAACCAACGGCAGTTGGCGATCGCCCTCGCGGATCTCGGTCGTTGGCACGCCGCTCACGCCGATGCCCAGCGAGGCCGCGATCTCCTGGGCGGAGACGCCCGCAACCGCCGCCTGGTCCAGGTCGGTCGCAAGCGTGACGGCGGCGGCCGGCTCACCCCAGTCGTCGCGCACCCGCCGCGCCAGCTTGCTGTCCCGCATCACGTCCGCCACTTGGTCTGCCAACCCGCGCAGCAGGTTCGCGTCGTCGCCCGAGATGCGCACGGCCACCGGGATGCCGACCGGCTTGCCAGTCTCCAGTTGGCGCACGTCGATGCGCGCGCCCGGTACCCGCCGGTCCAACTCGTCCTGCACGAACCGGACGAAGGGGCCCGTGTCGTGCTTGTCCACGGTCTGCATGACGATCTGGGCGTAGTTGAGTTGTCGAAGCTCCGGCTCGACCGAGAACCAGAACCGAGGCCCGCCACCTCCCACGAACGTGGTCAGGCACTCGAGCACGGGCTTGTCGCCCTTGCCGTTGCGCCGCCCATAGGCGTCTGCGGACTCGCGTATCACCTGTTCGGCCTCGCGGGCCGCCGCGTCCGTCGAGGCCAGCGCCGCCCCCTCGGGAAGCCACACGTCCACGTAGGACAGGTACGAGAGGTCCTTTGGGAAGAACTCCTGCGTGAGCCCAGTGAACAACGCCCCGCCGAGCAGAAGAAAGACCGAGCCCACGCCCAAGGTCGTCCAGCGATGGCCGATCACCCAACCCACCACGCGCCGGTAGAACGCCGCGAAGCGGCTCTTCGTCGCATCCCGCGGGTTCGCGTCCGCCTTACGGAAAAGGATGCGCCCCAGCATCGGCGTGAAGGTCACGGACACCAGCAGCGCCGAGAGCAGCGAGATGGTCATCACCGTCGGCAGGCTGGAGATATACCGTCCGATGTTCCCGCTCACCATCAGGAACGGAAGGTAGGCGGCGATATTGGTCAGCGTGGCGTAGAAGAGCACCTTCACCAGCTTCACAGGACCCATCCAGGCCGCGTCGCCGGGCGGCGTGCCCGCGGCGAGCTCGCGCTTGATCCCGTCCGCCGCCACGACCGGCATGTCGACCAGCAGGCCGAGGGCGATCACCAGCGTGGCGATGGAGACCTGCTGGGCGTCGAGCCCCATCGCCCGCATCACGCCAAAGGTGATCGCCATCGTGATCGGGATCGCCAGGCCCATCATCACGGCCGAACGCCAATCCATGAAGCCGACGAACGAAACCAGCACGACCAGCGCGATCGCCTCGCCCAAGCTCACCATGAACAGGCTGATCAGCTCGTTGGTCTGTAGCGGTTGGTCCGACGTCCGGGCCAGGATCAGGTCCGGCGGCAACTGGCGTTTCACCTTCGCCAGTGCGGCGTCGACCATCTTCCCGAATTGGCCGATCTGCTGGCCCGACTTCATCTGCACGGAAAGGGTGATCGCCTTGGAGCGCGTCCAGCGCCCGTCCGCCCCCCGGAACGAGTAGTCGTTGAGGTAGGTCGCCGGGGACTGGTAACCCCGCACCACGGTCACGATCTCGCCGAGCCGAACCGGGTTGCCGGTGGTCGATGCGCCGACGACCGTGCCCGCTACGTCGTCGGCGCTTTTGTACTCCGCCGTCGTCCGGAGCGGCACCGAGCGCCCCTCCACGGTGTACTCGCCGGCCGGAGTGGCGGCGTTGCGGGCAGCGATCGCCTTGGCCAGGCCGACGGGTGAAAGGCCGAGGGTGGCCAGACGGTCGTTCGAGTAGTAGAGTTTGACCGCCTCGGGCAGCACTCCGCTGCGCGTTGCCTTCGAAACGATCGGAAGCGCCTTCAGCGCCTTCGCGATGCGGTCCGTATAGTCGTCCAATTGGCGGTAGGTGTACTTGTCCCCAGCGTTCGCGGCGACCACGTCGGCAACCTGGCCCAGATCGCCAATCGCCAGCGGACCCCACGCGTCAGGGTCCAGCTCCGTAAGCATCTCCGAAGCGGTCAAGTCGATGCGAAGCTCGCCAAGCAGGCGTTCCGGGGCAAGGCCGGTGCGAAGGTCGATGCCCACGACCCCGTCCCCGACCACCTGGCGGCAATCCGAACCCAAGCCGCGTCGCACCAGCTCCCGGCCCAAGCGGGCGGCGATGCGGCTGCCGATCGAGCCCGCGTCCTGGTGGGGGAGCAGCCAGACCACGCTCAAGCGCCCCTCGCCGGCGCCCTCTCGGGTCGCCTGCAGCATCTGCTTCAACCGGGCGCTCCTTAACTCCACCTCCGCCGGATCGGCCTTGGGGCTGGCGACGGTCAGCATCAGCGCAGCCGTGTCGCCGAAGTCCTTGATGAACTGGACCGGTCCCGCCCCCTCCGGCAGGTCGCGCAAGCCGTCCAGCTTCAGCTTGATGTCGTCGAACTCCTTGCCCGTCTCCGACACCGACTCGCTTAGTTCGGCGTAGACGATCGACACGTTGGGCCTCGAGACGGAGCGGATCTTGTCGAGCTTGCTGTTCTCGGCGATCTTCTCCTCGACCTTCTTCGTGACGAGTTGCTCCACCTTCTCCGCGTCCGCCCCCGGCCAAGGCGTGACCGCCACAGCCACGCGCACCGGTATCTCCGGGTCTTTGCGCTTGGGCATCGTGGCGTAGCCGCAGGCGCCCCAGACCGCGATCGCGATCAGGAGCACCCACGACAGCGTGCGGTTCTCGACGAAGAAGCGCGCCAAGTTGAAGCGTTGCGGAGCCTTGGGGTCCTTCACCGCATCACCTCGACCTCAGCCCCGTCGTGGAGCAACGAGGCGCCCTGGACCACCACCGAGTCCCCGGGCTTGAGGCCGGAAAGCACCTCGACCGAGTTGCCGACCAGCCTGCCGACCTGGATGTCGCGCCGCCGTGCGATGCTCCTGCCGCCCTCCTGGACGACGACGTAGACGGCCTGCCGTCCGGGTTGGCCGCCCCGAACGAGCGCGACGATGGGCGCCGTCCCGCTCGCGCCGATCCCGCCATCCGCGTCCACGCGCGCGACCATCCCGGGTTTGAGCGCCTGTCCCGGGTTGTCCAGCCGAATCTCAACGTCGAACATCCGCGTCTTGGGGTCGGCCGAGGCCGACACGGAGCAAACGACCCCCGAGTAGCCCCGCTGAAGGTCCTCCACCGTGAAGCGCATCGTTCGGCCCAAGGCGAGCGTGCGCGCCACCTCTTCCGGCACGCCGAAGGCGACCTTGACCACCCGGATGTCGGCGACCACGAAACCTGGGGCTCCGGGACCGACCAGCGCGCCGGGTTCCACGCGCCGGGCAAGCACCACGCCGGTGAGCGGAGACTTGAGCGACGCGTCGCCGAGCGCCAACTGGGCGGTCGAGAGCTGCGCGGCCGCGGCGCGCGAGCCCGCTTGCGCCTGGCGGAGTTGGGCCTCAGCGGCTTTGCATACCGCCGCCGCCGCCCGCTGCACGCCTTCGTACCGCCTCACCGCGGCGTCCGCCGCGCGAACCTGGCTCTGTGCGCCGGCGATCCGGGACGCCGCGACGCTCGTTTGCCTGCCGGCCGCAGCGATCTTCGCCTCCACGCCCGCAACCACCTCCTTGGCGGCCGTAACCCCAGCTTGCGCCGCGTCGGCGCCCGCACGCGCCGCGTCGTACTCGGCGCGGGTCGCGCAGCGCGTGGTGAAGAGCTTGCGCGCCCGTTCGAAGTCCGCCCGAGCCTTCTCGCAGGCGGCTTGCGCTTGGGCAAGGGTCGCGGCGGCCTGGCGGCGGCCCGCCTGGGCCTCGTCGAGCATCGCTTCGGCGATTCGCTTGGCATCCTGGGCCTCCGCCAACTGGGTCGCGGCGCCCTGCCGCTTGGCTTGCGCCT
>CAZIIS010000054.1:0-18170 GCA_964539295.1 uncultured Fimbriimonadaceae bacterium
GGCAGTCGACTTCCCCCTGCTGCAAAAAGAAGACCGGAAGCCCGGCCGCTTCGTGCGTCCGGGCTTCCGGGTTAGCGGAGTCAAGCGGCGCCTACCAGCGGTTATCGTCGCAGGCGAAGTAGACGATCGCGTAGTCGCCCCGGTACTCCCGCAGGCCGATCCTGTGGTAGGCGCGGCGGCGGTCGCCCCAAGAGTCGATGTAGTCGTGTTGGGCCTCGATCATCACGTCCGTGCGTCCGACTCGGACGTTCTGGATGCGGTACGAGGCGGTCTCCGTACCCTCTACCAGGTCCCGAATCTGGTCGTAGAAGTCGTCGCTGTCCATGCTGTAGCGCCAACCGTCCCGCATCTCGACGTACACGCGCTGATGGCGGGGGAGGAGGTTGTCCAGGTAGGACATGCGGCCGCTCTCGAAGGCCCGGACGATGTCGTCGATGGCGTAGTCGAGCGTGGCGCCGCTATCGTAGCTGTTGCCCCACCCCCAACCGCGGCTCCGAGACGGTCTTCGCCAGACGTACCGGTCGGGCACGTTGAGCATAAACGACCAGTTGCCGGTGTCGACGCGCACGCTCAGCAGGTAGCCGGGCATGTGCGGATAGGCGTACCACGGCGAAAGAACGCAGTGCCGGGTATCCCAGTTGAACCGGTAGTACGGGTAGCAGAAGTAGTCGTCGCGCCAATCGCGGCGGTACGGGTAGTAGCCGTGCCGGTAGCGCTGGTTGGCTTCGATGCGGTTCTCCCGCCCAACCTGTTGCCCGATGCGATTGCCCATGCGCGGCGTGGGCCTTTCGAAACCACGGACGAGGTCCCGGTTCTGAATGGTCGCCTCGATGTTGCTACGGGTGCCATACGACACGCTGCCGCTCCGCGACTGACCCTTGGCGGACTTGCCCAAGATCGAGTCGGAGCCGCGACGCCCAGGACCCACATCGACGCTGCCGCGATCGCCGCCCCGTCGATCCGTGCGGCCGCTGTCCACGGTGTTACGTGAGCCGCCCGATCCACCCCAGATGATCGCTGGGCCGGAGTCGTCCGACCGCCGAGAGCCGCCGGAGTTGGAGTTGGAGTTGCCCGAATCGCCCCCGCGCTTGGGACCGCGCTCGGGCGGAGGGGCGCCGTGGCCGCCACCGGCCGAACCGCCGGAACCGCCTCCTCCTCGGCCGCCCTTCTTCCCCAATAAGTCGTCGTCAGCATAGGCGAGGCCGACGGTCAGGATTGCTGCCATCAGGATCGCGCCCAGTGTTCTTCGCCACATAGTAGACTCCTTCTACCGCCTACTCCTTGGACGGCTGACGCAGCCCAAGGTTTCGAGGCAGACTACCTGGTTGCGGGACGGTTCCGACCAAAGGGGATAAGCAAGGAGAAGCCGATGCGGACGTTGGTTGTTGGATGCAAAGGGATGCTTGGCACGGACCTGGTTTCTGAGCTTGGGCGGCGCGGGCACGAGGTCGTGGGGCTGGACCTGCCGGACCTGGACCTCACCGACGCCAAGAGCCTGCAGAAGCTGCTTGACCTGGAGTGGGGGCAGTTCGCGTGGGTGGCCAACTGCGCGGCGTACACGGCCGTGGACAAGGCCGAAGGCGAGTACTGTGCGGCGCAGCGGCTCAACGGCATCGCGCCGGGCGCGCTGGCGGCGGTGTGCAAGCAGCGTGGCTGGCGGTTCCTGCAGATCGGGACCGACTTCGTATTTGATGGCGAGGCGGAGCACCCCTACACCGAGGAGTACGCCACGCGGCCGATGAGCGTCTACGGCAAGACGAAGCTCCTCGGCGAGCAGAACGCGCTGCGCGAACTGCCCGAAACGGTGGTCGCCCGCACGGCCTGGCTCTTCGGGCCGAACGGGAGGTCGTTCCCCCGCACGATGGTCGAGTTGTGGCGGAAAGGCACGTCGATGCGGGTGGTGGCGGACCAGAAGGGTTCGCCGACCTACACCGGCGACTTGGCCCGGGTGTTGGTCGACCTGGTGGAACGCAACGCTCCGGGCGGGGTGTACCACACCGCCGGGCCCGACGCGATGAGCTGGCACGAACTGGCAGTCTTGGCCTGCACGACCTACCGCGACCTGATCCTGGCCGACGACCGTCCGGTGGAGATCGCTCCGATCGCGACGGCCGAGTATCCGACGCCGGCGCACCGCCCACCCTACAGCGTGCTCAGCTTCGCGAAGACGGCCTCGCTTGGCGTCGCCCCGATGCGGCCCACGGCCGAGGCGATGGCGGAGTTCGTGCGCCGAGCGTGGGGCGGGTAGACCGGCAGGCGCGCAAGGTAGAATCCACCCGGTCGGGCCTGTAGCTCAGTGGTTAGAGCAAGCGGCTCATAACCGCTTGGTCGTCGGTTCAAATCCGACCGGGCCCACCACTCTCCACTCTCCATTCCGGCGCGCCGCCGTGGGTTTGCCGTCCGGGGCCGCCTTCGCCGCGTTTGAGCCGTAGGATATAGGGAACGGTGGCCAACATGCTTCATGCGGAGATGGGGAAACAGCTCGTCCGGCAACTGCGGCAGGAACTGCACGCACACGGCGTGGCCATGGCGATCGCCACGCATTTCGATCGCCACCGGCTGGAGGAGTGGGGTGAGACGTTCCACAGATTCTGTCGGCGCAAGGGGAAGGACGCCAAGGAGTTGGTGCGGTTCCTGACCGACCAGGGCTACTACTTCGACATGCCCGGCGTGTCCGGCATGGACAGCCACTTCCCATCGGTCGAGGCCGCGGTCAAGGCGTTTCGCGTGGCCGAGGAGGGCCGCTTTCAGGCGCTGAACGCGCTCGTGGCGAGCGCCGACGAACTGGGCCAGCCGGTCACCAAGCAGTGGGTGGCGGCGCGGATCGGCAAGCAGCGGGAACGGGTGGCGGCCCTGCGGCGGTTGGAGCAGCTCGCGGCGAGCGGCTTGAATCCGTTCCTCGGCGAGGAACTGCTCGAAGAAGCGGACTAGGCGTCGCCGGCCGTGCCTTGAGTTTCGCTTCTGCCCGGTTGCCCAGGCAGGACGCCCCTTGGAAAGCCGGCGCGCGCGCTCGACCCCTGCGATGGAAGGGCATTCCGTGGGGGCGTTGCCGGCATAATGAGTGCTGTCATGTCTTTGTTCGTTTCCTTGGCAGTCTTTGCCGTCGCCGGGGTGGGCGCCCCGCCGCAGACGGCCCACGTCACCCCTCGGCCGGCGCGCATGGTCTGCGCGGAGTCGCGGTTCACGATCACGCCCAAGACGCGGATCCTGGTGGATGCGAAGACTCGCGAAACCGGGCGGTACCTGGCGGATGCCCTGGCCACGCAAACCGGTGTGAAGGTCACGGTTCTTCAGGCCCCCAAGAAGGTCCCGGATGGCTCGATCGTCCTCAAGCTCGATAGCGGTTTGGGCCGGCTCGGCGACGAGGGCTACTCGCTGGACGTCACGCCCAAGCAGATCACGATGCGGGCCCCGAAGGGCGCGGGCGTCTTCTACGCCTGCCAGACGCTTCGGCAACTGCTTCCGCTCAAGCCGGGCGACAGCAAGCCGCAGGTCCCGACGCTCAGCATCGAGGACAAGCCCCGGTACGCCTGGCGGGGAAGCCTTCTGGACTGCTGCCGGCACATCTGGCCGAAGGCGTTCATCAAGCGGTACATCGACCTGCTGGCGACCTACAAGATGAACGTGCTGCACTGGCACCTGACCGACGACCAGGGCTGGCGGATCGAGATCAAGAAGTACCCAAAACTCACCGAGATCGGCGCCTGGCGCGACCAGGATGGCAAGCCGTACGGCGGTTTCTACACGCAGAACGACGTGAAGGAGATCGTGGCCTACGCCGCGTCGCGGCACGTGACCGTGGTTCCCGAGATCGAGATGCCTGGGCACGCCGTGGCGGCCTTGGCGGCGTACCCGGAGCTCTCCTGTACGGGCAAACCGATGAAGGTGGAGACCCAGTGGGGCGTCTTCCCCGACGTCTTCTGTGTGGGCAACGAGAAGACTCTCGAGTTCCTTGAGGACGTGCTGACCGAGGTGTTGGCGCTGTTCCCGTCGAGGTACATCCACGTGGGTGGGGACGAGTGCCCGAGGGACCGCTGGAAGGTTTGCCCCAAGTGCCAGGACCTGATGAAGGCGCAGGGCTACAAGGACGTGAGCCAACTTCAAGGCCACTTCACCCGGCGGATCGATGCGTTCCTGACCAAGCACGGGCGAAAGCTGGTGGCTTGGGACGAGTCGCTGGAGGACGGTCTGCCGACCGGCGCGACGATCCAGTCGTGGAGGGGGATCGAGGCGGGCATCCTGGGCGCCAAGAGGGGCAACGACGTGATCATGTCGCCGGGGTACCCCTGCTACCTGGACTACGCCAACACGCCCGAAGGGCTCAAGCGTGCCTACGCCTACCAGCCAACGCCGGACGTGCTCACCCCAGAGGAGGCCGCGCACGTGCTGGGCATCGAGGGGAACATGTGGACGGAGCACACGCCGCTCGAGAGCGACATCGACCGGCAGGTGTTCCCGCGGCTGGTTGCGCTGGCCGAGGTTGCCTGGTCATCCAAGGAGGTCCGCGACTGGGACGACTTCAGCGCCCGGATGGCGACGGAGTACCGGCGGCTTGACGCGATGGGTGTGAAATACTACCGCAGCCCGCTGGAGGCGAAGGAGATCGTCGGACGCTGGGACCCGTCGATCGTCTCGGAAACGCCGAAGCAGATGGAGTGGGACGTCACCAAGTGGGTGAAGATCCCGGGGCAGTACGAGTTCACCTTCTTCTACACGGGCGGGGCGCACGGGCTGAGCCTGGTGCGGGCGGCGCTGGTCCTGGACGGCCAGAGCCGCGACATGGACGCGCACGAAGGGTTCGCTGGCGTCGCGGTCCGGAACAACGTCTACCGGCTCACCGTCGGTTCGCTGGAACCCGGGCAGAAGGCGATCCTGAGGATGCTGGCGGCCAGCGACGGCGGGACGGATTCGTCCGGCGCCGTCGCCATTCGTCGCCTGTAGAGCCTGGCCGTTCGGTCTAGCCGGGACACTTCTCGTGCCAAGCGGTGCGCTCGGGGTGTCCCGGCGAAGGCGGGAGCGGGTACATCCGCATGAGCTGCACGCCAGAGTAGGGCACGCCGCACGGGTCTTCGAGCAGCTTGCCCTTGTTCATCCACTTGGCGTGCCCGTCGAAGAAGGTGGAGTTGACGCCCCCGCTCTGCAGGTCGAGGGCGAGCACCGGCTGGCCGAGGTCTACGCCGTTCTTGAACTTGTTGTAGAGGTTCTTCGGTGGCTCATACCAGGAGTCGTCGAAGATCGGCCCCTTGATGGTGACGACCACGATCTCCGCCGGGGCGTCGACCAAGGAGAGGTTCAGGCCCTCCGCCGCTCGGTTGGCCACGTAGGACCGGGGGACATAGGGTTTGCCGTTCTTGCCGGTCTCAAGCGAGCCGGGAAGGTGGCCTGGGTCGCTTGGGCTGATGAGGAGTTCGCGGCCCTTGCCGGTATAGGGAAGGATCTGGTTCCACCAACGGTTCTCCAGGGTCGCCCCGAACGGCTGCGCCGGGCGGGTTCGCGAGGGGTCCAGGTCGTGGGCCATGAAGAAGGCGGTGTCGTCGCAGTCCTGCATGTACATGGTCAGCGCCAGGCCCAGTTGGCGTTGGTTCGATAGGCACGCGGCCTGTTTGGCCTTGGCCTTGGCCTGCGCGAAAACCGGGAACAGGATCGCCGCCAAGATGGCGATGATAGCGATAACAACGAGAAGTTCGATCAAGGTGAAAGCAGCACGCCTAAGCACGGCTCGATTATGCCCGACGCGACGGCCCGCTCGGCCTTCCGAGCCACCGGGGGGCAAGGGGAGCAGTAAACTGAGGGGTAGCCCACTGCGAAGGAGAAGACTATGCCGCTTGTTTTGACCGAGATCGCCAACGACATCGCCACCCTGACGCTGAACTACATGGAGAAGCGGAACGCGCTGAGCAGCGCGTTGATCGCCGAAGCGTTGGAGGGGTTCGAGGCCTTCGAGGCCCAAAAGGCGCGTGCGGTGGTGCTGCGCGCCCCGGACGGCGCGCGGGTTTGGTCCGCCGGGCATGACGTGCGGGAGCTGCCGAGCGGCGGGAGAGACCCGCTGGCCTACAGCGACTCCCTGGAGCAGTTGATCCGCGCGATCCGACGCTTCCCGGCGCCGGTGATCGCCATGGTGGAGGGGAGCGTCTGGGGAGGCGCGTGCGAGGTGTGCGTGGCGTGCGACCTGCTCATCGGCACCCACACGGCCACCTTTGCCGCGACGCCGGCCAAGCTGGGGGTACCGTACAACACGACCGGGTTGCTGAACTTCCTGAACATCCTCGGGGCGCGGGTGGTGAAGGAGATGTTCTTCACGGGGCGACCGATATCGGCCGAGAGGGCGTTCGAACTGGGCATCCTGAACCACCTGGTACCGGCCCATCTGCTGCAGCCGTTCACGTACGAGGTTGCGGCGGAGATCACGCGGAACTCCCCGCTCAGCATCGCCGTGATCAAGGAGCAGTTGCGGACCCTGGAGAACGCCTCGCCGATCACCCCGGAGACGTTCGAACGCCTTCAGAGCCTTCGTCGTTCGGTCTACGACAGCGACGACTATCAGGAAGGGATTCAGGCGTTTCTGGAGAAACGGACGCCGCAGTTCACCGGTTCATAAGGGGGCGGCGGCCGCTTTTCGGCGCCATCAGCAGGATTCCGGCCTCAAAGGCTATACTTTTTGGAGTCCTATTCGGACTGTCCATCGTCTCTTATGTCGAGCATTTCTCGGGATGACACTCTAGCAGAGAAGCGCTGGCTCACCGCTTTGGCGAGCGGCGACCCGACGGCGCTTGGCGGGCTCTATGAGATGTACGGAGAAAGGATTTTCCGCTACACCTTTCGGATGCTCGGCAACCGTTCGGACGCCGAAGACGCCACGGCGGAGACGTTCTTGCGGGTTCTCCGGCGGTCCAACGATCTGCGGGCCGACGGCGCGTTTCGGACTTGGTTGTTCCGAATCGCGCGGAACCTATGCATCGACCGAATGCGCCAGCACAAGCTGCTTGAGCTTCCGAGCGACGCACATTACAGTGGGACCGACGAGCGCGCCGCGCTCCGGGTCACGGTGCACCAAGCGCTAAAGGATTTGCCTTTGGAGTACCGAGAACCACTAATACTGTGCGACTTGGAGGACATCTCCGCGAAGGAGGCGGCCGAGACGCTCAACATCAGCGTGCCCGCGCTGAAATCGCGACTTTACCGCGGTCGGCGCGCACTGCGAGACAGACTAGGCGGATCTATGGAGAAGATGCTATGACCAACGAGTTTCACCGCAAGTTGGTAGACCTCTATGCCGGCGAGGAGTTGCCGGAGGAGCTCACGGAAGAGCTTGAGGCCGCAGCCCTGCAGGACCCTGAACTCAGTCACGAGATGTTCAGCCTGAGGAAGACCCTGCAGTCGCTCAAGGCTTCGCAGGAGCCCCAGTTTACGGAGGAGTCCTACCAGCGAATCCTGATGAAGTTGCGGACGCGCGGGGTGGAGATCGAGACGAAGTCTCCCGAACCGCCCCACTGGCAGTACCAGCTGCCGATGCAAGGCTGAACAAGAAGAGCTTTATGAAGGCAACCGTTTCGCGCAAGGAATTCGCCGACGCGCTGGCGATCGCGTCGTCCGCCAGCAGCACCCGTTCGGCGCTGCCGGTACTGACCTCGATCCGGTTGGAGGCCGGGGAGTCCGCCCTACACCTACTGGGATGCGACGGCGAGATGTGGGCCTCGGCCATGGCGCCGGCCAACGTGGAGGCGCCGGGCGCGGTGTGCGTGCAGGCGAAGCTCCTCTCGGAGATCACCGGAGCGCTTCCGGCCGGAGACGTGACGATTGAGATCGAGGGCACCTCCGTCTACCTTCGCCAGGGCTTCTCGGAGTGGAAGATGATGGCGATGCAGGCCGACGAGTTCCCGCCGATGCCGGCGGTCGAGGCCGTCTCCGAGTTGACGCTGCCGATGGGCGAACTGCGATCGGCGGTCGAGGCCGTGGACTACGCCGTTTCGGAGGACAGCAGCCGGCCCGTCCTGACCGGCCTGCTTTTCACCTATGACGGCAAGACGCTGACGCTGGTGGCGACGGACACGCACCGTCTGGCGGTCAACCACCTCCACCGGGAGGGGATCGGCTCCGCCATGTCGGCCATCGTGCCGGACCGGGCGCTGCGCACCATCCGCTCGCTGCCGGTGGACGAGCAGGAGCCGATCGTGGTCCGATTCGACGAGTCGCGCCTGTCGGTCGACGTGGGCACGGCCAAGGTCGTGTCGCAGCTCCTGAGCGGTACCTACCCGAACTGGGAGCGCGTGGTGCCGTCGGAATCGACCCGCTCGTGGACGATGGACCGGCAGGAACTGGTGGACACGGTCAAGCGCGCCGAGATCATGGCGCGCGACAGCGCCTTCCGCATCCGGTTCAAGGGCATGGGCGACACCGTTCAGATCAGCGCGCGAAGCGAGGACCGGGGCGAGGCGAAGGAGGAGGTCTCCTGCGTCAGCAAGAACGGCGACTTCGAGATCGCCTTCAACTGCCGGTACGTGCGCGACGCGCTGCAGGCGATGTCCTCGGACGGCGTGCGCGCCGAGATGACCGAGGCCTCGCGCCCGGCCGTGTTCCGGCCTTCTGAGGGCGGCGAGAACCGGTTCTGCGTCGTCATGCCGATGGCGCTCGGCTAGTCCGCGCCTTTTGGCCCCGCTTCGTCCCCTGGCCTTCGGGTGGGCGAAGCGGGGTAATGCCCCCTTCCTTCTTCTCATCCCTCCCATCTTCGCCAGCGGCATCCGGAGCTTCGCGTCCCTGGCGGCGTACGAGGGGGCTTTCCGGGCGCCAATAAGAAACGAGCCCGCAACCATACCGGTTGCGGGCTCGCTCAGCCTTTTGTGCTTCGTGGGCGGGCTTACTGCGGCATCGCGCCTTCCGGCGCGGGGTTCACAGGTTTGCCGTCCATCCCCAGTCCGGCGCGCGGACCAGAGGGGAAAGCTCCGCCTGGTGGCGGTGGCGACTTGATCTCCGTCGCCGGGACGGTCGTCCGGCCGCCCGACTTGGCGATCGCAATGATGACCGCCACAACCACTAGGGCGATGAGCCCGTAGGCCACCCAAGGGTTGAGTTGCTGCTTCATGTTCCTAACTTACTCCGGAACGGCGGTGGAAGTTGCACCGCCCGCGGCGCCCGACGGGGGAGCCGGAGCCTTGATGTCCTCTTTGTCGACGGAGCCGGCGCCGTTGCCGCAGCCGGCGACGAAGAGGCCCAGGGTGCTGACGAGCAGCATGAGGGCTACGAGAAATCCGTACTTTTTCATTGTTCTGAGTCCTTGACGCTTTGCGAGGCACTCCGGGTTAAGGGAGTGCCTCGCGGTTGTATCTAATCGAAGTAAGTTGGAACTACTCCGTGCAAGACATGTCGGCCGACCACGGGTAGTAAACCTCGCGGTAGAACGCGTACTTGCAGTCGCCGGCGCCGCGGGCGCGCGGGGTCTTGCCGCTGTCCATCATGTTGAGCAGGTCAGCCTTCTTGCGGAACTTGACGCTGCTGTCCACGCGGAGCGTGTTCATGCCGTCGTTGTAGCGGAAGGCCAGGCGGTTCAGTTCAGCGTTGGCGCCGTCGAACACGTCGTACTTGGTCTCCCAGTCGTTGGTCGGGACCCACCAAGCGTTGTCGCCGCCGGGGCCGCCCATGTTGTTGCGCTCTTCGTAAACCACGATGCGGTCGGACGGGGTCTTGATACCGTCGACGTTGTGGCGACCAAGGCCGTCCGGATAGGACGAAGCGGTGGCGGAGCACTGCACGTGGCCGTAGACCGAGATGCCGTAGCTCTTGTTGGCGTACTCAAGGTCGGGGTTCTGCGGCAGGCTGGTCCAGGACTCGGCGGCAAGCGCGTGGCCCGGGGCCTTCCAGAGGCCTTCCGACTTGATGTAGGGCTGAATCCAGCCGCTCCAGGTGAACGGAACGTAGGTCGGACCGCTGGGGAACGACCAGTCCGTGTCCTTGATGGACATGCCGTCGTTGTCGTCCCAGTACATGCGCAGAGCGATACCGATCTGCTTCATGTTGCTGAGGCTACCGGCCTTCTTGGCCGCGTTCTTGGCTTGAGCGAACACCGGGAACAGGATCGCCGCTAGGATGGCAATGATCGCGATGACCACGAGGAGTTCGATAAGCGTAAATGCGTACTTGCGATTTCGCAGCATTGCTAAGACCTTCTCTGAAAGTAGAGGCTGCCGCCAGAAAGGCGACAGCCAGATTATTACGCACGGGGGGAAGCGACCCATTAGCAGCGGTTGCCATTGTAACGACAACCAGCTTCTTAGGGGTCAATCCTAGCAATAACTTGATGGTCCCGATGTGGTCATATTGTTGACAATTACTCAAAAACCAGGGCTGGACCATTGGACCCTTGGTCCATCCTTGGTCCTGCTGGATAACCTCCGGGGGGCGGCGGGGCGTGAATCTCGGACGCCGGCACGACGGGCGTGGCGCCATAGCGGGAGACGAGGATGACCACGGCGGCGACTACCAGCGAGATCAGGGCATAGCCAAACCAAGGGTTGATCTGGATATTCTGGATACGATCCATGACGGATCAGTCTGGCACGGCGGTCGTCGAGGGCTGGCCTTTTGTTGGCATGCCGCCGGGAGGGGCGGGCGCCCGGATCTCCTCCTTCTTGACGGTACCGCCGCCCTTGCAGCCGCCGACCATGAAGACGGCGGAGCTGGTCAGCAGTGCGAGCAGCAGAACGAGGGTGAGTTTCTTCATGTGCGTTTTCCTTCTCTGAAGCGAGCAAGGCGCCCCGAGACTGCGGGGCGCCTTGTGTGCGTAGTCTGTTGCGTGCGATGCCGTGTGCTAGTCCGTGCAGGACATGTCGGCCGACCACGGGTAGTAGACCTCGCGGTAGAACGTGTACTTGCAGTCGCCGGCGCCGCGAGCGCGCGGGGTCTTGTTGCTGTCCATCATGTTCAGCAGGTCGGTCTTCTTGCGGAACTTGACCGAGGTGTCCACGCGCAGGGTGTTCATGCCGTCGTTGTAGCGGAACGCCAGGCGGTTGATCTCCGCGTTGTCGCCGGTGTACACGTCGTAGCGCGTCTCCCAGTCGTTCTGCGGCACCCACCAGGCGTTGTCGCCGCCGGGGCCGCCCATGTTGTTGCGGACCTCGTAGACCACGATCCGGTCGGACGGGTTCTTGATGCCGTCGACGTTGTGCCGACCGAGGCCGTCCGGATAGGAGCCCGCGGTGGCGACGCACTGCACGTGGCCGTAGACGGAGATGCCGTAGCTCTTGTTGGCGTACTCGAGGTCGGGGTTCTGCGGCAGGATGGTCCAGGACTCGGCGGCGAGCGCGTGGCCCGGGGCCTTCCAGAGACCTTCTGACTTGATGTAGGGCTGGATCCAACCGCTCCAGGTGAACGGGATGTAGACCGGGCCGCTCGGGAACGACCAGTCGGTGTCCTTGATGGACATGCCGTCCCAGTCATCCCAGTAGAAGCGGAGCGCCAGGCCGATCTGCTTCATGTTGCTCATGCTGCCCGCCTTCTTGGCCGCGTTCTTGGCCTGAGCGAACACCGGGAAAAGGATAGCTGCGAGGATGGCGATAATCGCGATTACCACCAGCAACTCGATGAGAGTAAAACCGCGTTTTCGATTCTGTGGCATTGGAAGACCTTCCTACAATGGAGGTTGCCGCTACAAAGCGACAATGCAATGCTAACGCACTAAGCGCAATGTCAACAGAACGAAACTTGTGAAGTTGGCAGCAAGCATGAGATTCTTCCTGCTGGCGGCAGAAAAACGTTGAGGTTCAAAGCGGCCCGGTTGCCTTCGCATGCCTGCGGGCGCTTGCTGGGCCAGGAGCAACAGGCGCGGGAAAGGGGGGCCGACGGCGTGGCGAAGGACCTAGGGGTCCCTCGCGCGGTGCGGCCCATGGCGCCGGGGCGCGAAATGGCCCGTGCGAAGCGACGCCAACTGGCCAAACCGCGGCCGATGCGCTGAGAATCCATTGCGGTCGTGCCGACAATCGGAGTGAAGAGGCCCCGCTCGGGTGTGGCCCATTAGGGGATGAACGTCCAGCGGAAACCTTGCGGGTAGGGCAATGGGATGAACCAATACCAACGGCTAGGCGCGATGCTCGTGTCAAGGGGGGTGTTGACGGAGAACGACCTCGCCGTGGCACTGTCGCGCCGCGAGAAGTCCGGCATGCGACTTGGCGAGATCCTGGTGTTCAGCGGGATGGTGAGCGAGGTTGTGCTCGCCGAATGTCTTGCCGAGCAATACGACTACCCGTTCCTCGACCCCGAGAACGTGCTGCCGGAACCTGGGGCGTTGGCGCTGATCCCGTTTTCGTTCGCGATGGCGAATCTCGTTCTGCCGTATCGGCTGGAGTACAACAGCGTGTGCTGCCTGATCGCCGACCCGCTGAACGTCGCGGTCACGGACTCGCTGGCGCAGCAGTTGCGGATGCATGTGCGGCTCTCGGTTTCGCCGGCCACGAAGCTCTACCGCGCCATCGAAGGCGCATATGGCTTGAAGGCGAACGACAAGGAGGCCCGGGTGGTCTCGCTGGATAGCCCGGGTGGCGCCAAAGAAAAGGGAAAGAAGAAGGCTTCGACGCAGGACGACCGCTCGACGTTGCTTTCGGCGCTGACGCAGGGTGCGGCATCCGCGGCCTGGGACGCGGCGTTCGGCAACGAGGGCGGAAAAAAGTTGGGCCGCTAGAGCGGAGCAGAAAGGAAATGGGGGAGATCGATGCGTACGTGTGCCATTACGAGCGGTAAGGGCGGTGTGGGCAAGACGTCGGTGTCGGCCAACCTGGGTATCGCGTTGGCCGCGGCGGGGAACCGCGTGCTTCTATTCGACGCCGACTTGACACTTGCCAACTTGGACGTGATCCTGGGCTGTACGCCCGAGCACACGCTGGCCGACGTGGTCAGCGGGCGCATGGAGTTGAAGGACGTGCTTGTGCATGGTCCAGGCGGGATCAAGCTGCTCGCCGGCGGCTCCGGCGTCGGGCTGATGATGCAGGCCGGACCGAAGCGGCTGGGGCGGCTCTTCGACCAACTCGAGCAGATCGAGGGAACGACCGACTTCCTGTTCTTCGACACGGGCGCGGGCGTCGACCAGAAGATTCGCTACTTCCTCAAGGCGGCCGACGAGACGTTGTTGATCGCGACGCCGGATCCCGCCAGCATCCTGGACGCCTACGCCGCGACGAAGATTCTATACAAGATGCGCCCCGACGCCAACGTGCGCATCGTGGCCAACATGGTGCACGGCGAGGAACAGGCCCGCATGATCTTCGGCTCCATCCTGGGGATCTGCCGCCGCTTCCTTGGCAAGGAGCCGTCGTACGTCGGTTCGATCCGCTTCGACGCGCGCTTTTCGCAGTGCGTGCGCCGCCGAGAACCGGCGGTGCTGGCCATGCCGGAGTTGGCGCCGTGTCGCGACATCGTCGCCTTGGCCAAGCTGTTGGCCTCCAAACTGCCGGCGGCGTCCGGCGAGGGCTTTGTTTCGCGCCTGCGGCCGGCGGTTGAGGAGTCGGAAGCGGCGTCAGAGGACTCCGAAGCAGCGTAGCCGCGCAACCGCCGTCCGTCCCCCGCGAAGCCGTACAATGGGGCAGATATGAAGGCGATCGCGTTGACCGGCATCCGGCAGATGGAGCTTCGGGAGGTGGCCGATCCGGCCATCCGGTCCCCGAAGGACGTGCGGATATGGATGGCGCGCGTGGGCGTGTGCGGCTCCGACGTGCACTACTACGTTCGGGGCCGGATCGGCAGCCAGGTCGTGCAGTACCCGTTCGTCGTCGGTCACGAGGGGAGCGGCGTGGTGGAGTCGGTCGGCTCGGAGGTGACCCGGGTGAAGGTGGGCGATCGCGTGGCGATCGAGCCGGCGATGCCGTGCTGGACGTGCGACCAATGCCGCGCCGGGCGGCGCCACACGTGCCGCAACCTCCGGTTCCTGGGGTGCCCGGGGCAGGCGGAGGGCTGCCTGAGCGAGCTGCTCGTCATGCCGGAGGAGTCGTGTTTCCCGATCCGCGACGAGATGACGCTGGACCAGGCGGCGCTCTCCGAGCCGTTGGCGATCGGCGTCTACGCCGTTCGGCGGTCGGGCTCGGTGGCCGGGGCGAAGGTGGGCATTCTCGGCTGCGGGCCGATCGGCATGAGCGTGTTGGTGTCGGCTCGCGCGGAAGGAGCGGGGGCGACCTACGTGACCGACAAGCTCGACGCCAGGCTGGCGCTCGCGGCGCGGTCCGGCGCATCGTGGACCGGAAAACCCGCGGACGCCGAGAAGGCGATCGCCCGGTTGGAGCCGGCGCAGCTCGACGTGGTGTTCGAGTGCTGCGGCGAGCAGGAGGCCCTGGACGAAGCGATCGAACTCCTCAAGCCGGGCGGGAAGCTGATGATCGTCGGCATCCCGGCGGTCGACCGCGTGTCGTTCAGCATCGACAAGCTGCGGCGGAAGGAGATCGCCATCCAGAACGTGCGCCGGCAGGTGGACTGCGTGCAGCGGTCGCTGGACCTGATCGACTCAAAAGCGGTGGACGTGGACCCGATGCTGACGCACCGGTTTGCGCTGGAGCGAACGAAAGAGGCGTTCGACCTCGTGGCCGACTACCGCGACGGGGTGATGAAGGCGATCATCGAGTTTGGGGTCTAGCGAAAAAGGACGCGGCCTCGGGCGCCGGATGGCGCCCGAGGCCGTCGTCGCGTCGGTTGCTTGCGGCCGCGCTACTTGGCGGGTAACGGGACGAAGGTGATCTTCGGGGCCGATGCGTCGGCAGCGCCCTCGATTCCGCTGACCAGGGCCACATAGATCTTGTTGGGTTCGAGCGTGGCGGTGGTCGAGGCGTAGACTACGTCGGCGTCGGCGTCCTGGCGCATCGCTTGCCAGGTGAAGGCGCCCGAGTCGACGGTGATCACCTTGCTGGCGCCGAAGGCGATGTCCTCGACCTTGAAGATCGGGTTGTTGCCCGGCGTTTGGAACTTGATGTTCGGGGTCTGGTAGCCGTTGGCCCGCGAGAAGGCGTGCAGCACGATCAGCCGAACCTTGTTGCCGTTGGGGGCGGTGCGGTCGACGGCGATGCGCACGTGGCGAAGCTTCTTGTCGACGATGCCGTCGGCGACGTTCTTCAGACCGATGGCGACGGCCACGGTGTGGGTGTTCCTGGCGAACACCACGTACTCGCGGTCGTACTCCCCGGCGCCCCCGGAGTCGCGGAGGGTGAGGTCGTAGCCGCCGTCCACATCGGAGATGTAGTTGGTGCTGGCAAAGCCCGGAGAGGTCAGCAGGTAACCGAGACCGGAAGCGGCCACGTTCTCGTTCAACAGGAAGTCCACGTTCCCGGCGTCGGGCGACGCATTAAGGAACATGATGGTGGGGTCGGGGAGGTCGGACACGTTCGAAGCGCCGCCGCAACCAGACAGCATGCACGCGCCGAGAGTCGCACTCAACGCCACTAACGAAGCGAGAACTCTTTTGACCATGGCCGTTGGTTCAAAGATACCTAGTTAGTTATTCCTGATGCTACGACGTTTGTAGATAGCCGTTTCGTCTCAACGTTTCGGCGAACACGGAGTAGCAAAGGCCGCAACCCAAGAGCGCCGTCCTTTGCAGGTCGGCGGAGGTCCAGCCGCATGCCGGGCAGGTCGCTTCCGGTACCGCGGGTTGGCGGAGGGCAGATAGAAGGCGGCCAAGGCCCGGGGCGCCGGAGATAGCGTCGAGCCGGGCGGCGTCGACGATGGCCTCCAGGCCGTGGCGGTCGCGGACCTTGGCTTTCATGAGACTAGAACGCGTCGCCGGTTCCGGTGATCCCGTGGAACTTGGCGATGAGCTGCTTGGTGATCGGGCCGGGCTTGCCGTCGCCGATCGGTTGACCGTCGAGGTTGACCATCGGGATGACCTCCGCCGCGGTGCCCGTGAGGAACGCCTCATCGGACGCCATCACTTCGAAGCGGCTGATGAACTCCTCGGTCACGGTGTAGCCGGCCTCCTTGGCCAAGCCGATGACCGTGGCGCGGGTGATGCCCAGCAGCAGCCCGGTGGTGGGGTGCGGCGTGATGATGCGACCGTCCTTGATAAGGAACAGGTTGTCGCCCGTCGCCTCGGCGACGTAGCCCTGGGCGTTCAGCATGAGCGCCTCGCCGGCTCCGGCTCGGTTGGCCTCCTCCTTGGCCAGGATGTTGCTGGCGTACCGGCCGATGCACTTGATCTTGGGATCGAGCACGTCGGCGGGGATCACGCGGAAGGAGGCGGTGACCACGTTCAGGCCCTTCTCGTAGGCCTCGGCCGGATAAAGCGCGATGTCGGAGACCCAGATCATCACATTGGCCTTGCGGTCGATGTGGTTGGGGTCCAGGCCGAGTCCGCTGCCGCGGGTGACGTTGAGCCGGATGTAGCCGTTGCTTAGGCCCGTCTGGGCGCAAACGTCCAGGATCTGCTTCTTCAGGGCGGGAGCGTCCATCGGCATCTGGAAGCCGAGGTACTTTATCCCGGTGTAGAGACGCTTGAGGTGCTCGTCGAGCTTAAACACCTTTCGACCGTAGAAACGGATGCCCTCGAACAGACCGTCTCCATAGAGGAAGGCATGGTCAGCCACCGACGTGACGGCCTTCTCCGCCGGCATCACCTCGCCGTTCAACCAAACCAGTTTAGGCATGGGTGGAGTTTACCGGCTGTTTTTTCCCACGTGGCGCAACGGGCGCTCGACGGGACCTGGGGGGCAGGTCCGAAACCAGCGGTAGGCATCATGCGCCTATAATGTCAGGCGGGTGGGGTTCTCTCGTTGGCTTCACGCATGTGGGCGTCCGGCATGTTCAAGAAGATAGGGATTGTCGTCGTCGCGATGCTGGCGCTCTCTGGCGCTTGCCTCGGTATAGCCGCGGCCCGTTACGAGCCGGTGGTGCGCCCGGGTGTGCGGCTCGGTTCGGTGGACGTGGGCGGCATGTCGCGGGATCAGGCCCGGCAGGCGCTGGGCTCCTGGTGGGCCACCGCCAAGGACACGTCGCTGGCGATGGATTCCAAGGGGTTTAAACGCAGCCCCGAGGGATGGACCGCCGCCAAGATGGGCGTCGAGCTGGACGTCGACGCCAGCTTCGACCAGATCCCGTTCGAGGACCTGTGGGAGTACATGCAGCGCCGGGTCGGCTTGGGCAAGGACCAGAGCAAAACGTACGATCTGGTCTACCGTCGCGTCCCGGATGGCGCGCGCGCCCTAAAGGAGTTCGTCGCGGCCAACGCCAAGGCGACCAGGCCCGCGAAAGCCGTTTGGGACGGTTTCGGCGTCCGGACCGAACCGGAGACGCCCGGCGGCGAACTGGATGAGGATCGGTTGCCGGAAGCGGTCGCGGAAGCCATCGCCAACGGCCACAAGGGCGAGATCCCGCTGAAGGTTGCCGAGAAGCGGGTGCCCGACGAGGCGTTGACGCAGATCCAGGGCGTGGTCGCGTCCTATTCGACCCGCTTTCCGACCAGCAAGGTCACCCGTTGCAGCAACATCCGGGTGGCGTCCCACAAGCTGAACGGGAGCATCCTGATGCCGGGGGAGCGGTTCAGTTTTAACACGATCGTAGGGAAGCGCACCGCCAAGAACGGCTTCAAGCTCGCCGGGGTGTACGTCAACGGCCGCCACGACGAGGACTTCGGGGGCGGAATCTGTCAGGTGAGCAGCACCCTCTACAACGCCGTGCTGCTATCGGACCTGCGCGTGGTGCAGCGCGCGAACCACTCGCTGCCGGTCGCCTACGTAGACTTGGGGCGGGACGCGACGGTCAGCTACCGGCAACCCGACTTCGTGTTTGAGAACAACCGCCCGACGCCCGTGGCGCTCTCCACCCACTACTCGCCCGGACGGTTGACGGTGCGAGTGCTCGGCGAGCCGGACCCCGGGCTCAGCGTGAAGATCCTGCGCAGACACCTGAAGTCTTGGGACAACGGGGTGAAGTACGTGCAGGATGCGAAGCTTCCCTCGGGCGTCCAGAAGGTGGTCGACAAGGGCGGCAGGGGCCACAAGGTGGCGGTGACCCGCGTGGTCTACCGCGACGGCGTGGAGGTTCGGCGCGAGAGCCTCGGCATCAGCACCTACAAGGGCGGGCCGAGGATCATCGCCGTGAACGGAACGCCCGTTTCGGTCGCCGTCCCGGCGCCCGTCGTCGCGGACTAGGGTCTGGCGCGGACCACCTGCGCCCTGGGTTTGGCTATCAATGCCTAGGCCATGACCCCGACG
>CAZIIS010000055.1:0-17739 GCA_964539295.1 uncultured Fimbriimonadaceae bacterium
TCCATCGTCTTGTCGAGATCCCTCGTCCACGATTTCGCATACTCTAGTGTTGCATCGCTCACGTTCTTCATACGTGTCAGCATGCTGTAATTGGCTTTCGCTGCGCGATAATGCTCCTCGTCTCCGGTCATGCCGCACAAAAACGCGTGCGTAACCGTCACCCCAGCTCGGTACGTTGGGCTGGAAGGGCGTTCCGCAGCCAAGCCCGTGTACAACTTCAAAGCCTCCTCATAGAGCCAGGCGTTGGAGGGATCTGGAGTCACCCCTATCATCCAACCGGCAACCCAGAACCTCGTCGATCGGTTCTTCGGGTCCTTCGCGATCAACCTGCGGGCCAGGGATTCCATCGCTTGGATGTCGGTTTTCGGTTCCGGGCCCAACATGCCCGCAACAAGGAAGCGCACTCGGTCGTACTCGCAGCTCCGCGTCCGGTAGCACTTGCCCATGGCGGCTTCGGCCTCACGAGCATCCGTCCATCGCTCGTCTGCGTGCATTCCCCGCCCCCTATAGGCATAGGCGTAGAAATGGGCGTAGCCCCAGGAATACGCAGCCACGGGATCGTTGGGCCGCGCGATCGCCTGCGCCTTGTATTTGCGCGCCACCTTCAGGCAGTCCTTCGTTCCGCGCATTTCCTCGGCGATACGTTTCTTCGCCGCCAAGAAGGCGGAGTCGTCGTCCCTCCACGGAAGTTTCGTCCACGAAAAGTCGGGCGTCGGCGCGCGTTTCGCAGCCGGCGCGGTCCCGGGCGCCGCAGTCGCGACCGACGCCATACCGCATGCCGGCCAGGCGACGACGGCTAGGCCCGAGACCAACGCCACAACCGCCGCAATCGCCAACTTACCCCCTCTCGGCATCTTTCTCATCGCTCCATTCCTCTTCACGGTTCCAACTCATATGTTTTGGCGGCTGGCCGCGGAGCATGGCGTGCATGGTCTACGTTCCCTAGGGAAACGATCACCGGCCAATAAGCGCCGGTTAGGCCTGCGACAACGGCTGCGACCACGGCAAACGCTAAAAGCGCCACTCTCGACTTGTTCCTCATCGTTCGTTCTCCACATGTTTCGACTGGACGGACATAGCCCGAGCACGGCGCTTTACCGTGCGAATGCGCTACGCCAACGCATTCCCAACTGACTACGCTTCCCTCCATGTTCTCCCATCACGCATGCCTTGCATTGACCGTCTTCCCGGATTGCCACACCGGTTGCGTTCTGCCTTGGGCGCCGGTTCACCAACGCAACAAGATAGAGACGACCCCTAACAAAGCCACTCCCTATTATCTTGCCTTCCTTTTCTGTTTCTGCCGGTATTCCTTCCAAATCTGCGGCGCCGTCTCCAGAAATGCTATCTCCCGCTTGGCCTCATCGAGGGTGGCTGGCTTAACGCCCTTCATACCCTTCAGTTTCGCATAGATGGTATGCGCCGCGCGGAAATGGACATCATCTCCGGTCCACCAGTAAAGACGCGCGTGCGCCAGTAGCATCCCCGCTCGCAAGGTTGGGAGGGAAGGCCTTTCAGCCGCCAAGGCGGTATACATCCTCAGCGCTTTCTTGAACATGCCGACATCCGATGTGCTTACCATCCAGGATGCAACCCAGAACCTCATTGAGACGTCCTTCGGGTCCTTGTCGATCAACCTACAACCAACAGCATCCATCGTGTGGAGGTCCGATTTTGACCGCTGCTCGAATTGGCTTGCCAGCAGGAAGCGCACTCTGTCGTATTCGAAGCACCGCGTGTCGTCAAACCTCCCCATGGCGTCGTAGGCTTCCCGAGCGCCCGGAGCCCGCTCGGAATCGTATCGCGGGCAACGCCTGTAAACAAAAGCGTAGAAGTGGGCGTATCCCCAGCGATATGCCGCGAGGCAGTCATTGGGTCGCGCGATCGCTTGTCCCTTGTACCTTAGCGCCAATTTCCGGCAGTCCGTCGCTGTGCGCATCTCCGCCGCGATGCGCTTCTTCTCGGCCAGGAAGGCGGAGTCCTCGTTGGTCCATGGCCGAGTGGTCCACGAGTAGTCGGCCGGCTTGGGACCCGCTCGCAGCACGTTAGCGGACGACGATCCGGCATTCGCCGGCCACGCGGCAACCGGCATCGCCAAGAACAACACCGCGATCGCCGTCGCAGAAGCCCCGTACACCAATGTCGACCTTATGTTCATCGATTCACTTCCCTTTACGCCCAAGTGGCCAGAGTGATGTGTTTTGCAACCCAGACTATACGCCGGGCCCAAGGGGAAAGGTAAGGGGCCCAGCGTGTGAGCGACTACCTGCCGCCCCCGAACCGTCATCTGTTTCGCTGCATCATCGCCTATTTCCTTCCCGATAACCTTAACTTCTTCTCCTTCATGAGCCTCAACTGGAAACCGGCGTCCTCCAATATCCCTCGGGTCGCCTTGGGATGTTTCTTTAGCACCTCATACTGTGCAATGGCCACGTCGTACGCGTTCGTCTCGCCGCCAAAGCGGTATAGGCGAGCATTGGCGCACACAACGTATCCCCGAAACTCGGCGATTTTTGGGTACTCGCCGGCCAGCTCTTGGGCCATACCCAGACCCCGCCGGATCAAGTCGGCATGAAAACTACCAACTAGGCAATCCATCAGGTAACTGCGTATGTAATAGTCTCGTGGTTCCTTCTGCAATAGCCGGTCGCCCAGGGCGACGAGCTTCCGGAGGTCCTCTCCGGTTCCCCCACAACAGGAAAACGCCAAGATGAACCGGACGCGGTCGTACTCGTAACACCTGGGCGAATCGATAGCGCACATCGCCCGGAGAGCCTCTTTGCAACCATCGTAAAATTCGAGATCACGATGCCGGTCTCCTTTGATCAGGTGCGCGTAGAAATACGAGTAACCCCATCCAAACAGCGCCACGGCATTCTTTGGATGAGACTTAGCCGCTTCGCGCCACCTCTCGACGATCGCCTTGGGAGCCTTTCCGTTCTCCATCTCATCGGCGATCTGCGAGCGGACGCCACGAAACAGCCCACCATCCCTCGTCCACGGAAGTGATGTCCACGAATAGTCGATCTTCGCTACCCCAGGATAAGTGGTGTTGGCCTGCCCAGCGGTTCCGCACCCAGCCGCAACGGCGGCCATTACCGTAAGAAAAGCGATGGTCGTAATCAGGCGGTTCGGCAACGATCGGTTCTTCATCCTTGCATTCCTCTTCCAATCCTAGGGAAGCGACTCCGGGGCCGCTGGAGGCGGATCAACGACAATAGTTCGTTTTTTGAACTTGCCAGCGGAATCGAAAACGTCAAAGACCTCCCGGTAGACGGGTTTCATCGGGCCAGCGTAGCCCTGCTCGTCGTAGGCATCTCCTACAAACGCCATACCGTGGTACTTACCCAGCGGCTTGGGGAGCATGTAGTACTCATTTAGCACATCATGCAATGCCTGGTTTGCATACATTTCATCGTACTTTTTGTCCGGGTATGGTTTGCCGCCCTCGTACTCGCTTTGCGGATTGTTCCACGCTTCCTCGAAACTGATCACGTAGTTCTCCGATATCTTCGGCAGTTGTTGTCCGATAAGTCCCAGCGCCGCACTTCCCGCACCGGTCAAAGCAAGAAACAAAGCTGCTTCAGGCGCGAGAACGGCAACCCCAACCGCCGTGCCCGCTGTGATCACGCCTCCCGCCGTTATTACGTTACCTAGGTAATACATGCTCCGGTCTGTCGTCAAAAAGATCCTGCCGCCGATCGCGCAGCTACCAGCAGGATCTTTCCTTTCAGAATGTTCGACGCCCGTGACCCTAAAGAAGTCGAACAAACGGTACTCTTGTTTGCTGACGGGCCATACAGGCGTGACGTTCTCGCGGGGATAATGCCAACGCACCCTAAGGCGCGAGGTGAGCTGGGTGTTGGGGGACACGTCGCTTTCAATATCGGAAACCTTCTCCTTTCCGATCCAGAGCGCAATCCATTCCTGGTTGAGCGATGGCAGCGAGCTGTCAGAACCAAGATCCCAAACCCCATAATAGTGAGGTTGGGCGCCGTAAACGCCGCAGAAACCGAAGCCAGGCAGCGTCTGCCCATTGGTCGACCAGGTGTTCCACGTATCGGCGTAAATGCTCTGATTGAGCCAGAAGCATGCGCTCCCCGTCCACCTGCCGCCATAATCTGCCGTCCAGTCGGCGGCAACGTCGATCGTCATCGCGCCATCGGCTTCGCGCACGTTCTCGAGTCTCAGCCCGTCCTCATTCCCTTTTTGGTAATTGGCAATCGGCTCCGGAACAACACAAGTTTTGTTGAACACAAGGTATGGGAACGGCAAAGCCTGCGCGTGGTAATAAAGACGAACGGCGGGGCGTCCCTCTTGCGAAAGGCAACTGGTCGCGGCGCCGACGCTCAGGGAAGGGGTACGGTAGGCGGCCGTATAACCTTCGGTCAAATTGACGTCGGTCGCCTTCGCCAGGTCGTACACCATGTCCCCGTAACACCCGAAGCCCGGCCCCGGTTCCCCGCTCCATGGCGCCAACGGCGTTCCGAGTCCGTTGTTGGCCGTTCCGTTGGCGCCGGTGGCTGCGGCCAGCGAGGTGACCTTCGCGTAGATGCGCGACGGCGGCTCTGACGGGGCGCCTCCCTCTCCCGGCTTCCATCCGATGATCGCCGACATCTCGCCGGTCCCATGGGCGAGCAGGGTCGTGCCAACCGGGATGTTGTCCTGCCACATGTACTCGGGCCCCATCTTGACGTCTACTCCCCACAATCCGTTCGGAGTCCATCCCGCCATGCCTTTGATACTGAGGAAGTCATCCCATCCCAACGGCGAATAGAACGCATAATATGGCCAGGGGTCGTACAAGCCGCTCGTGCCGTTCTTCGATGGGGACCAGACCACCTGCCCTGACGGTTGGTACCAAACGGAGACGATCGGGGCCGCGGCGTGGGCCGCGTTGAGCCCCAAAGAGGCCCAGGCCGCCATGTACATTAGTTTATTGTGTTTCATGCCAACATCGGCTATGTGTTTCCAATCATCATCTGTGCTGACTGGATGACTATCGCAATGTTTACCTCCATATCTCGGCACAGAACGGAGATACCGTTACATTGCCTGTGTTGCCACAATGGCCGGGCTTTGGCCGCGGTGTTCCATCTGTTTGCTTGACCACATCCCTCCCCGGGGAAGCCCCTCGGGGCGGAACGCCGCGTTAGGATGAGTGGACCACGCCGCTCAAACCGGCTGTCGGTACACTTCCGGCCGTTGGATCGGTTCGATGTGGTGGTGGTCGGCGCGGGGCACGCCGGGGTCGAGGCGGCCTTGGCCTGCGCGCGGATGGGCGCGCGCACGGCGTGCGTGACCCTGTCCCTCGATCGGATCGCCCACCTGCCCTGCAACTGCAGCATCGGCGGGCCCGCCAAGGGCCACATCGCCCGCGAGGTGGACGCGCTGGGCGGCCAGATGGCGATCGCCGCCGACCGCACCCTCACCCACACCCGCCGCGTGGGCACCGGAAAGGGCCCGGCGGTGCAGACGGTGCGCACCCAGGTCTGCAAGCGCGGATACCCCCAGTTCATGCGCGCGGCGCTGGAGGCCGAGCCGAACCTGACTCTGATCGAGGGCGAGGTCGCGCGCGTATGCGCGGGTCCGAACGGCGTTGGCGGCGTGGAACTAGTCGGCGGCCAAGCGCTCGGGTGCCGAGCGGTTGTGGCAACCTCGGGCACCTTCCTGAACGGGCTCTGCCACGAGGGCCATCGGCAGGTGCGGGCGGCGCGGCACGGCGACCCGGCGGTGTCGGCGCTCTCCGAGAGCCTTCGCAACCTGGGCCTGACGTTGCGGCGGTTCAAGACCGGCACGACGCCCCGCGTGCACATGGGCAGCCTGAACCTGGCGCTGACCGAGGTGCTGCCCAGCGAACCGGACGCCGAGCCGCTCAGCTTCCTTCACGACCGGGTGGCGAGCGACGCGCCCCTGCTTGCCACCTGGCGCACCCGCACCACCACCGAGACCCACGCGATCCTCCGGAACCACCTTCAGGAGAGCGCCATGTACGGCGGGCGCATCGTGGGCGTGGGGCCGCGCTACTGCCCGAGCATCGAGGACAAGGTGGTGCGGTTCGCCGAGAAGGGTTCGCACCCGGTGTTCCTGGAAAAAGAGGAGTGGACCGGCGACTCAGTGTACGTCCAGGGCTTCTCGACCTCGATGCCCGCCGAAGTGCAGTTGGCGGCGCTCCGCACGGTCCCCGGATTGGAGGAGGTGGAGTTCATCCGCCCCGGCTACGCCGTGGAGTACGACGCCGTGGACCCGCTGCAGCTCTCCCCGACTCTGATGGCGAAGGGCGTCGGCGGTCTCTTCCTGGCCGGACAGGTGAACGGCACCAGCGGCTACGAGGAAGCGGCGGGCCAAGGGCTGGTGGCGGGGATCAACGCGGCGCGCTGGGCACGGGACGAGGAGCCCGTGGTGATCGGCCGCGACGAGGCGTTCATCGGGGTGATGGTGGACGACCTGACCACCAAGGGCGCCGAGGACCCGTACCGAATGCTGACTGCGCGGTCCGAGTACCGGTTGCTGCTGCGACCCGACAACGCGGACGAACGCCTGACGCCGCTTGCGATGCGGCTCGGTCTGGCGTCGGAGGAGCGCGCGCGACGGTTCGAGGCCAAGCGGGAGGCCGTCGCGCGAGGGCGCGCGGCGCTGCAAGGGGCTTTCGTCACCGAGGGGGACGATAGGGCCTTGGTTCGGTGTGGATTGAGCGAGGTGCGGGGCAAGACGGCGCTTTGGGACCTGCTCCGGAGGCCGGAGGTGGGCCTGGACGCCGTGGAGCGGCTGGCGAACGCACTCGGACTGCTGCGCGAGGGCGACCTGCCCGAACGCGGCGCGCCGGGCGCGGTGGGCGCCGGCGCGCGGGAACGGCTGGCGATCGAGGCGATCTACCAGGGTTACCTCCGACGGCAGGAGGCGGAAGTGGCGCAGGCGCGACGGCTGGAGTCGGTGCGCATCCCCGACGGCCTGGACTACCGGCAACTTCGGGGGTTGAGTCACGAGAGCGCCGAGAAGCTGAGCCGAATCCGGCCGCTCACGGTGGGCCAGGCCGGACGCATCCCCGGCGTGCGGCCGGCCGACGTGGCGCTGCTGATCGGCTGGTTGGGCGCCTGGAGAGCGGAGCCCAGCCCGGCCTAGGAACGAAGGGCTGGGGTACAACGATTTCGGTCTATGTCCGAACTGCGCTACCACCCATTCCTCGATCAGTGGGTCATCACGGCCACCCACCGCCAAGACCGGACCTTCCTTCCCCCCAAGGACTTCTGCCCGCTCTGCCCGACGAAGCCGGGCGGCTTCCCGACGGAGGTCCCGTTCGAGGACTACGACATCGTGGTGTTCGAAAACAAGTTTCCGTCGTTGGTGCGCGAGCCAGGCGAGCCGGCGATCGAGGGTTCCGAACTCATGCCGGTGCGGCCGAGCAGCGGCACGTGCGAGGTGGTGTGCTACTCGTCGGACCACAACAGCACCTTGGCCACCATGCCGTACAGCCAGGTTCGGAAGCTGACGCGCGTTTGGCGGCAACGGTACCGCGAGATCTCCTCTCGGCCCGAGGTCAAGTACGTCTACATCTTTGAGAACAAGGGCAAGGTGATCGGCGTGACGCTGGCGCACCCGCACGGCCAGATCTACGCCTACCCGTTCATCCCGCCCACGCTCGAAACCGAATTGGCGTCCGAGAAGCGGCACTTCGAGAAGACCGGCCGCCCGCTCATGGGCGATTGGCTGGATGTGGAGTTGAAGGACGGTCGCCGGGTGGTCTGGCAGAACGACACCTTCGTCGCGGTCGTGCCGTTCTTCGCGCGCTACCCGTACGAGGTGTACGTGGCGCCGAAGACGCACCTTCGGGACCTCTCCGAGATGAACCCGCAACAACTCGACGACCTGGCGGAGGCGCTGCTGACGGTGACCCGCAAGTACGACAAGCTGTTCGGCTTCTCGCTTCCCTACATCATGTGCCTGCACCAGCAGCCCGCGACTCCGGGATACGAGTTCAACACGTTCCACGTGGAGTTCTATCCGCCGTACCGGACGGAGAACAAGCTGAAGTACCTCGCGGGGAGCGAGGCGGGCGCCGGGGCGTTCATCAACGACACGCTGTCAAGGCCGGTGCCGCCGATCTGACCGCCACCGCCGAGACGCTGCGCGGCCTGGAGATCGACTCGGTCCGCTAAGGCGGGCAAGACGGAAAACGTCTGGGGCCGAACCCATCGGGTTCGGCCCCAGCTTCGTTACTGGTTGGCCCAGCGGTTGATGAGCCACCAGCACGCCTGGTCGTGCGGCACGAACTTCGGGTGCGTGATCACCTCGAACGCCGGCAGGTAGCCCAACTCGCGATGGCCGTAGTCGCGCAGCCGCGCGATCACCATCTCGACGTGCGCCTTGGCCACGCGGCACCGCTCGACGTCGGCCAGGCTTCCCCCGATCCGCTCGGCGCTGCGCTTGGCGACCTTGGCCAGGTCGTCGAAGATCATCCGGGTGGCGGCCAACTTGCCAATCGCCTCCTCCGGCTTCCCGGCGGCGTAGAGCTTATGCGCCTCCTCGGCCAGGCGGACGAACTCGACCGCCCCGCGCGCGAAGAGCGTGACGCCCTTCTCCGCCTCGGTCGGCGCGACCTTCAGCGCGCGCTCGAAGAGCGCCAGCGCCTTCTCGCCCACCTCTCCGGAGAGCTCCTCGCCCAGGTGCATCCACGCCAGGAACGGGTTGGAGTAGAGCAGGAAGCGCGCCTTCAGCGAGCTTCGAATGCCGCTGAAGGCAAAAACGCCGCCCAACGACTGAAGCTCGACGCTCATCATGCGCGCCCACTCGCCGTGCGCCTTCGACTCGGCGTCGTACTCCCCCAGGAACGTGGCGTTCTGGCCGTTCAGGATCTTGCCGCAGGCGCGGATCGCCGGAAAGAGGGTGTCGTACGAACCGAACAGGCCGGATTCCCAGGTGGTGACGCACACGCCATGGTAGCCCAACTCCTCTACGTCGGCCGCCACCTCGCGCACGTTCTTCTCCGACTGCTCCAGGTGAGCCCACGTCGCGTTGTAGACGTGAATGGTGGGGGAGCCGACCACCTCGAGGCCGCGCTCGGCGAAGAGCGTCGAGGTCTTCTTGATGCCCTGGAAGTATTGCCAGTCGAAGACGAGCGTCTCTCGGGGAAGGTCGTCGAGGGCGCTGGGATGGTCAAGGAACATGTCGCCCCAGACGGCCGGCCGCCGCCCGGCCTTGATCACCCGCTCGGCGAGGGGCACGAAGTGGTCGCCGTAAAGCCGGGCACGGGACTTCTGCTTGCACGTGGGGCACGTTGCGAGCTGCCACGTCTCGTCCCCGCCGATGTGGATGATCTCCGAGTCGAACGCCTGAAGGGTGTCGTCTACCAGGCGCCCACAGAACTGGACGAAATCCGGGTTGCTTGGACACGCCTGCATACCCTCGAAGAGCGCTTCCCGGTACTGCTTTCCCTCCTCGGTATAGAGCATGCCTTCGAAGTGCCCAAGAAGGTTGATGAAGGGGACGATCTGGAGGCTGGGGAACTCAGATCGAACCTGGCGGATCATGTCCGGAGTCACACATCCGGCGCCTTGCGCCCAAGGAGCGCTCGGGTAGGCAAACCGATGTTCCAGGTACAAGCCAAGCGCATCGAAGCCAGCATCCTGAGACAACTTTGCGTACCGCATCAAAAGGTCGACACGCGATGTTTGTTCGCGCGCCACGTCAAGCATCCACATGCGAAGCTTCATGCGGCGGAGGTTACCTGCCAGTTATCCTAAAGGGCTCGTTTGCGCCTTCTACATCCCCTTCCAAACGCGTTAGTGCGGGCCGCCCGGTAGAACGGCCCGCTTCTGGTGGGTGCCTTTGGAGGATTAGAAGCTGACTACTTCCTGCGCCGCGAGGCCAAAGCCGCCAGGCCCGCCCCGATCGCCAGCAGCGACGCCGGTTCCGGAACCGGGCACGCGGTGACCGACGCTTTATCAACGTACATGCTGGAGACGAGGCTGGAGTCGGTGTCGACCTCGAACAACACCTGCTGCATCCCCGTGCCCATCTGATCGCTGACGTCCTGCATCCACAGGTACTCACCGAGGTAGTTGGTGACGTCGAGCCAACCGGTGCTCCACGACCCCACCGTGATCCGGAAGAAGTCGTAACCCGCATAGTCGCTCGACTCGATGAACGTGTTCGCCGAGAAGAACGCCGAACCGGCAACCGCGCCGAAGTTGATGTCCTGCCCCAGGTAGTCCAGCACATCGTCGGCGCCGCCGACCCAGACCGAGTTTCCGTAGAGGTGACCCCAGTCCGCGCACCAATCGGCCGCCGGACCGTACCAACCGTCGGCGTGGCCGTTGGTTGTCAGGTCAAAGTTCCCGTTGTAGACGAGTTGGGCTGCGTTCGCCGCCACCGCTCCCATAGCGATGGAGGCCACAAACGCGGCCGTTTTCAACGCTTTCATGTTATCTTCTCCAAGTGAAAGATGCGGCGTCCAACATATGCCGCAAGAACGACATCATGATAACATACGTATCATTGAACGTCAAGGTGTTTCCGATCGATTGGCCGGTTTTTTTGCGGGCACGAGCCAAAGCCGCCCTTTAGAGCAGATGCCAGCCAGTAAATGTCGAGGATTTGCGTGCAGTTTGCCTACAATTCCACTTAGGATGGTTTTGTCTAGGCTTGCGTTTGGGATGGTGGCGTGCTTGGTCGGCGGGGCACAGCCAATGAACCTCTTCTCGGCCGGAGAACAGACGGCGATCATGGCGTTCTGGAACGCCAAGGGCCGCTACGAGGTGGGGGTGCCGCCGGACGCCCCGTCGAAGGGCCTCTGGCAGGTCCGGCAGACGCCGGAGGGCTCCAAGTGGCTCTGGACCTACTACCGCACGCGCGGCTACGGCAAGGTCAACCCCGTGGTCGACCCGAAGGCTGGCGACGAGCGCCAGAAGGCGCTGGACACCTGGATCGAGCAGCGCTACGCCCGCGACGTGTGGGAGGCGCAGGGGGTCGCCGACGCGGCGAACGCCCGCATCACCGGCAAGGGGCCCGAACGGGGCGACGCGCCGCCCGACCCCGGTCCCGTACCGGACGAGTTGGTGGCGGCGGCCGGCAACCCGCCGAAGTTCGTCAACACGGTCGTGCCGATGCGGCACATCGTCACCTTCGAGGGAGGCGCCCCGATCGTCTACCTCGACAACCCGGTGGTGCGACGCAAGTACGCTTACTACCGCTATCCCCAGGGCGTGATGAGCGCGGGCGTGGCGGTTCGGGGCATGTCGACGGGCGAACTGGGCGAGCTGTTCAAGGGCGCGGGGATCGACGCCGGCACCCAGCGGGTGATGAGCGCGGTCTCGCTCCTTGAGGGCGGCTTCGATTCCGTGAACACCTACGACACGGGCTACGTCTCGGTCGGCTTCATCCAGTTCGCGGCGCTTACCGAAGGGGGCGGCTCGCTCGGGTCGATGATGAAGCTCTACAAGCAGTCGAACCCGACGGCGTTCCAAAGGGACTTCCGGCGCTACGGCCTCGACGTGACCGACGGCGGGCTGTTGGCGGTGCTCGACCCGACGACCGGCGGCACGCTGACCGGGCCCGAGGCGACGATGAAGATCATCGAGGACAAGCGGCTCATCGCCGTGTTCCAGCGCGCGGGCCGCGAGAGCAAGCCGTTCCGCGTTGCGCAGCTTGCGGCCGCCAAGGCGAACTTCTACCCGGGCGATGACGTGGTGAACGTCACGATCGGCGCCCAAGCGGCGCCGGTGCGCGTGGGCGACGTCTTCAAGAGCGAAGCCGGGTTGGCCACGCTCATGGACCGGAAGGTGAACACCGGCAAGCTGGACCCGCTGGCACAGGTGCTTTCGGACGCCGTGGCCCGCTACGGGTTCGACAACCCCGCCAAGCTGGCCGACGTGGAGGGCGAACTGGTCCGGGCGATGCAGTACCGCAAGGACTACCTGGCCGACCCGAACCTATCGCAGCCTCGCAACTCGCCCAACCTCACCAGCCGCCACAAGACCCGCGGCTCGGCGACGAACCGGGGCGCGAAGCAACGACCCCCGCGCTCCACCAAGCGCAAGTAAGCAACGACTCGCGGCTCGGGCCTTATCTCCCGAGCCGCGATCGTTATCCCGGCGTCTACCGGTGCTTGCGCCTGGCCGCCAGCGCCGCCAAACCGGCGCCGAGGACGAGAAGCGAGACCGGTTCGGGGACCGGATTGGCGGCGATCGAGACGTTGTCGACGTACATACTCGACGGCAGGCTGGCGTCCGTCTTCGTCACAAACGACATCATCTGAACGCCGGTACCCATCACGTACCCCACGTCAAACTCCCAGTGGAGCCTCCCGGTGAAGTAGGCGACGTCCAGCCACAGGGTGGAGAACGGTCCGACCTGGATCGCGAACATGTCGTGGCCGGGGGCCTCGGAGGTCGTTATGTACGTGTCGACCGTGAAGAGCGCCGACCCCGACACGGAACCGAAGTCGACGTCCTGCGCCAGCCAATCGTGGACGTTGTTGGCGCCCCCGCATCGAACGGAGTTCCCGTCGAGGACGCCCCAATTGGCGCAGGCGCCGGCTACGTTGCCGTACCATCCGATTGCGAAGCCGCCGGTCGCCTGGTCGAAGTTCCCGTTGTACACGAGCTCAACCGCATCGGCAGCGCACGCTCCCATGACGAGCGCCGTGCCAAGGGCGGCGATGACGAAGGTTCTCATGGCTCCATCTCCTCAAAGCACCTGCGGGTCCGTGCGTCGCCTGCAGGCGCGACGCGCTAACGGTGGGCCCAAGGACATTCTATCATCCCTGACGAATGCTTTGAGGGCGGTTCGAAGGCCGAGACCGCCGAGACGGCCTTGCGCCTACAGGCCGAGCCGCGACCAGAGCGCGTCGACCTTCGCCTTCACGTCGTCGGCCATCGTCACCAGCTTCGGCTGGCTGCGGTTGAAGCCGTTCTCGCCCGGCCACTTGTGGGTGCAATCGAAGCCCAGCTTGCCGCCGAAACCCTCGGCGAGCGAGGAGTGGTCGAGCTGGTCGAGCGGCCCGCGCGAGTGCAGCGCATCGCGCGCCGGATCGCAGTTGGCGCCCAGCCTGAACAGCACCTGCCCCACATCCTGCACGTCGCAGTCGTCGTCGAACACGAACACAAACTTGGTGAACGCCATGCCGCCCAACCCCCAGATGGCGTTCATCGCCTTGTACGCCTGGCCGGGGTACTTCTTGCGGATCGAGACGAAGGCCACGTTGTGGAAACATCCCTCGACCGGCAGGTTGACGTCCACGATCTCGGGAACCATGAGCTGGATCATCGGCAGGAAGATCCGCTCGGTGGCCTTGCCGAGCCACCCGTCCTCCATGGGCGGTTGGCCGACGATGGTCGCGGGGTAGACCGGGCGCTCGCGCATCGTCATGCACGTGACGTGGAACACCGGGAACTCCCCGGCCAGGGAGTAGTAGCCGGTGTGGTCTCCGAACGGGCCTTCCAGGCGCCGCTCGGTCGGGTCCACGTAGCCCTCCAGCACGATCTCGGCATCGGCCGGCACGGCGATGTCCACGGTCTTGCAGCGCACCATGCGCACCCGCTCCCGCCGTAGGAAGCCGGCAAACAGCATCTCATCAATTCCTGGCGGCAGCGGGCTGGTGGCCGCGTAGGTGCAGGCCGGGTCGCCCCCGAGCGCCACCGCCACCTCGATCGGCCGCCCCAGCTTCGCCGCCGCCTCCATGTGGCGGGCGCCGGTCTTGTGCATCTGCCAGTGCATGCCGGTGGTGTTCCGGTCGAAGACCTGCAGCCGGTACATGCCGACGTTGCGCTTGCCCGTGTTCGGGTCGTTGGTGAAGACCAGCGGCAACGTGATGTACGGCCCGCCGTCCTCGGGCCAGCAGGTGAGCACGGGCAACCTCGTCAGGTCGACTTCGGCGCCGCGTAGCACCACCTCCTGGCAGGGCGCGCCGGCCACCGTCTTCGGCGGTACTCCCTTCACCTCAGCGAGAAGCTGCGGCAGCCGCTTGAGCGCTTCGAGCGGTCCCTTCGGGACCTCCGGCTTGAGCAGTTCCCGGATGCGTTCGGCGTGCTCCTCGAAGTCCTCGACGCCCAGCGCCAGCGACATGCGCCGTCGCGTCGCCATGGCGTTGATCGTCACCGGCATTTCGTAACGGCGGGCCTCGCCGCCCGCGTCCGCGGGGACGTGGATCGAATCGTGCCCCATCACCGCGCTTTGCGAATCCGGCGTGCCCAGCCGGGGGGCCGCGCCGACGACGTTCGAAAAGAGCAGCGCCGGGCCGCCGGCCTTCACGGCGCGGTCGGCGACCTCCGTGATCTCGAGCGCCGGGCTCACCGGCTCCTCCACGCGCTTGAGCTCGCCCTTTTCGGCGAGCACGTCGAGGAAGTGCTGGAAATCCCGGTAGGCCATGGTTGCCCGGATTCTACGCCAAGCCGGGGGCAAGGGGGTAAGCCGCGCCTGGTTCCGCGGAGGATGGATAGGCGTTCGCCGCCGTAGAACAAGGAACGGAAGGGCGCGATGGCAGGCGGGAGCGGGAGTGCGGGGGCGACGCGGCAGGCAGCCGAGGAGGTCCTGAGCGGCAAGGGCCGCAAGGGTCTCCTCCGGCGGGCGTTGCCGTTCATGGGCCCCGCGTTCGTGGCCTCCGTGGCGTTCATGGACCCCGGCAACTACGCCACCAACATCGAGGGCGGCGCGCAGTTCGGGCTGACGCTCCTATGGGTCGTGTGGGCCAGCAACCTGATCGCCATGCTGGTGCAGTCGCTTTCGGCCAAGCTCGGCATCGCCACGGGCCGAAACCTGGCCGAGCTCTGCCGCGAGCGCTACCCGAAACCGGCAGTCGTGTTCCTCTGGCTGGTGACCGAGGGCGTGGCGATGGCCACCGACCTGGCCGAGTTCCTGGGCGCAGCGGTCGGCTTCCAGTTGCTGCTGCACGTGCCGCTCGTCGTGGGCGGTTTGCTCACGGCGGTGGCCACGTTCGTCGTGCTCGGGCTGGAACGCCACGGATTTCGCGCGGTGGAGGGGGCGATCACCGGCTTTGTGGGCGTGATCGCGATCTGCTACCTGGTGGAGACGTTCCTCGTCCGCCCGGACTGGCGCGCTGTGGCGTACCACTCCGTCGTCCCCTCCTTCCGGGGCCCAGAGAGCGTGGTATTGGCCTCCGGCATTCTCGGCGCGACGGTCATGCCGCACGCCGTCTTCCTGCACTCGGCGCTAACCCAGGGGCGAGTGGTGACGCGCAAGCCCGAACAGCTCAGGAGGTTGTTCCGGTTCGAGTTGCTGGACGTGGTGGTGGCGCTCGGCATCGCCGGGTTCGTGAACGCCGCGATGCTCGTGATGGCGGCCTCGACATTCCACCGCGCGGGGCTGACCGAGGTGGGCGGCATCGAGCAGGCGTACCAGACGCTGACGCCGTTGCTTGGGTCGGCGGCGGGCTTCGTGTTCGCCCTGTCGCTGCTGGCCTCCGGGCTATCGTCGGCGGCGGTCGGCACGATGTCCGGTCAGGTCGTGATGCAGGGGTTCGTTCGGCGCCAGATCCCGGCATGGGTGCGGCGCGGCGTCACGATCCTGCCGTCGCTAGTGGTGATCGCGCTGGGATTGGAGCCCACGAAGGTGCTGGTGATCAGCCAGGTGGTGCTCAGCTTCGGCCTGCCGTTTGCGCTGGTACCGCTCGTCCGGTTCTCATCGGACAATGAGTTGATGGGAGTCCTGGCGAACGGCAAGGGTGTGACCGCGGCGGCCTGGACGGCGTCCGCATTGGTGATCGCGCTCAACGTATACCTTTTGGCCAAGGTGGTGATGGGGTTCTGATGGAGAGAGAGCCGTTGTTCGGCAGGGTCCTGGCGCCGCTGGACGGATCGCCGGCGGCGGAATCGGTGCTCCCGGCGGTGCGTGCGATCGGCGCGCGGTTCGGTTCGACGGTGGTGCTGCTTCACGTACTGGAGCTGCACCCGCCGGAGCGGGTCCACGGCGAACGTCACATGCGCACGGCTTCGGAGGCCCAGGAGTACCTGCAGGGCTTGGCGGAGGGCCTTCGCGCAGTGGGGATCCGGGTCGAACTGCACGTACATGCCGAGCCGCAGCTTGACGTCGCGCAAAGCATCGTCCAGCACGTCGGCGAGCACGCCACCGACCTGACGGCGCTCTGCGCCCACGGGCCGGGAGGCCTGCACGGGCTGCTGCACGGGAGCATCGGGCAACAGGTGCTGGGGAAGGGTTCGGGTTGCGTCCTGCTGCTGCGCCCGCCGAGCGGGTTCGAGGTTCAGCGAGTGCTGTTGCCGACGGACGGCGGCGAACTACACGCAGGAGGCCGCCCCGTCGCCGCCTGCATGGCGCGCGCCTTCGCCGTGCCGCTGAGCCTTCTGTTCGTCGAGGAGACGCTGGGCACCATCCGAGGCGAGGGCGCCGCAGCCTCGCGGCTGTTCCCCGCCACCGCCCGCGAGATGCTGGGGATCGAGGCCAAAGAGGCGGTGCGTCGCCTGGAGGCACAGGCCGAGGCGCTGCGCGCCCAGGGGATCGAAGCCGACGTCGAGGTGGCCCACGGCTACGCGCCGGCGGCGATCGCCGGCGAGGCAGCCCGTTTGCCGGGCACGCTGCTTGTGATGGCCACCCACGGCCGCGCGGGGCTGGACGCGCTGTTCGCCGGAAGCGCCGCAGCCCAAACGGTGTCCCGGTTCTGCGGGCCGGTGCTGCTGGTGAAGGCCGAGCACACGGAAGGGTAAGGGGGCCCCGCGTCCACGGGGGCGGCCCAGGCGCGTAGGTAAACTCCAGCCAACGGCGATCTGCCGGTAAGCGCGTTGCACCGGCAGGTTGGTCGACGAACTCGTTGGGCGCCCCGAGGCGCCGGAGGACTTGAAGATGATCGTTCCAACCCGCGTTCTTTTCGAACACGCCTACGGACAATATGCGTTGGGCGCGTACAACATCAACAACCTGGAGCAGGCGATGGGCCTCTTCCGGGGCAACATGGAGTCGAGCGCTCCGTTCATCATCCAGATCAGCAAGGGTGCGCGAAGCTACACCGACAAGCGCATGCTGGAGGCGATCATCCGAGCCGCCGACGAGATCTGGCCCGAGGCCATGTTCGCAGTGCACCTTGACCACGGCGACGAGCAGACCTGCTACGACTGCATCGACAGCGGTTTCTACTCCTCGGTGATGGTCGACGCCTCCGCCCAGCCGTTCGACGAGAACGTGGCGATCACCAAGCGCGTGGTCGACGCGGCCCACGCCAAGGGCATCAGCGTCGAGGCCGAACTCGGCCAGCTCGGCGGCGTCGAGGAGCACGTGAAGGTGGACGAGAAGGACGCTCGCCTGACCGACCCGGCCCAGGCCGAGGAGTTCGTCAAGCGCACCGGTTGCGACAGCCTCGCCTGCGCGATCGGCACCAGCCACGGCGCGTTCAAGTTCACCGGTTCGCAGGGCCTGCACTTCGACGTCATCGAGGAGATCGCCCGGCGCCTGCCGAAGTACCCGCTCGTGATGCACGGCTCCTCCTCGGTTCCGCAGGACGAGGTCGCGCGCATCAACGCCGCCGGCGGCGACATCAAGGGGGCCAAGGGCGTCGACCCGAACGAGTACCTGCCCGCAGCCAAGCGCGGCGTCTGCAAGATCAACATCGACACCGACGGTCGCCTGGTCTGGTGCCGCGTGCATCGTGAGCACTTCCGCGACAAGCCGCAGGACTTCGACCTGCGCCCGGCCGGCAAGGAGTTCATGGCCGCTTACGCCGAGTTCATCGCCAGCCGCAACCGGCTGCTGGGTTCGGCCGGTCAGCTCGAGGCCGCG
>CAZIIS010000056.1:0-17695 GCA_964539295.1 uncultured Fimbriimonadaceae bacterium
AGCACCACCTGCTCTCGCCGGTGGCTTCGCGCTACGCCGGCAAGCGGGTGGTGGAGATAGCCTACGAGGTGGGCGGAAAGATGGTGAGCGCAAGCGCCGCCGCGGTCGCGAACGACCAGCGAAGGTTGAAGGTGCGCTACGAGAACGGCCTGACGGTCTACGCCAACGGTTCCGACGCGCCGTGGAAGGTTGCCGGGCGCGCGCTTCCACCGGACGGTTGGTGGGCTGAGGGCGCAGGCGTGCGCGCCGGGACGGCGATGTTCGGCGGCTCGTGGGGCGACATGGCGGACGCGGGCGACAGCCTTTTCGCCAACGCGCGGACGGCGGCGGATTGGGATTCGTCGGGCGTGCGCCAGGTGCGGCCGAGCGTGGCGAGCTTCCAGCAGACGGGCCCGCGGCGGTTCCGGGTCGCCTACGCATGGGACGCGAAGGAGGCGCTGGGCGCCGACTACGGCTGCTTCGTGCACTTCACGCAACCGGGCTCCGACGCGAGCGACGAGGGGATACGGTTCCAGCAGGACCACCTTCCGTCGCTGCCGACCTCGGCCTGGCGCGCCGGGAAGAAGGTGGTGGACGGTCCTTACGAAGCGGCCTTGCCGGAAGCGCTGCCCGACGGGGATTACGACTGGATGGTCGGCTTGTGGGGGCAAGGCGAGGGTCGCCTGCACCTGGACGGCGTGACCGACGGCAGAGGGCGGATCCGCCAGGGCGTGC
Source organism: uncultured Fimbriimonadaceae bacterium (assembly GCA_964539295.1). Classification (GTDB taxonomy): domain Bacteria; phylum Armatimonadota; class Fimbriimonadia; order Fimbriimonadales; family Fimbriimonadaceae; genus CAZIIS01. Next base: position 715 of record CAZIIS010000056.1, read on the forward strand.
TCAGGGTGCGCGACGGCGGCAAACGCCTGAGCTTCGAGCCGGAGCGGGGCGCGAGCCCGGCCAAGAACGCGATCTACCGCCGGCGCCTGAACCCGATCCGTACCGTTCTGGAGTTCGGGGGCCTGCGCACGGACGGCAGCGTGCAGGTTCGCCGGGAGGGAACCGAGTGGGTGCTTCGGGCCATGCCCCGGGACCGGGCGTTCTCGGTGGAGCTGCGGGCCGAGCGGTTCGGACGGCCCGCCACGGTGCGCTGCGTTGGGGGCGCGGGGGCGTCGGTCCGGCCGGAGGGCCGCGGCGCGTTTTGGCGCTTGCCTATGAACGGCGCCGCGGAGTACCGGTGGCCGGCGACGGCTACTCGAAGGTGAGCACGAGTTTCGGACGCAGCTTCGGCTGGGCGTGGCGGGAGTAGAACTTCATGATGCTCCCGTCGCCCGAGCCGTTCGGTTCGAGTCGGGTGGTGAGCGCAAGGCCGAGCGCCTTGGGCTCGCTGCTTCTGGCCTTGGCCAGGTAATCGGCGAACTTCGCGGGGCCCTTGAGCAGGTCGAACTCGACGGCGAACGGCTTCTTCTCCTCGCCGGGTTTGGGGACGGCGGTGGCGAAGATCGCCTTGGGATCGGCCGGCGGCAGCACCTGGGTCGCCATGTCGAACTGCCACTCCTTCTCATTGAAGGCGGGAGTGACGGGGCGGATCTCGGCGGGGTACTTGGCGGCCTTGGCCAGGTCGTAACCCACCTCGGGGACGTGGAACAGCACGAGCTTGGCGGCCGTGAGCGGCTTGCCGCCGGGAAGGCCCTTCAGGTCGAACCGCAGGCAGCTATAGGAGAACTCGTGGTTGTCCATGGCGGGCTCGTCGACGGCGCAGTCGCGCCGCCCCCAGGTTCGGAGGAACCCGTCTTCGGTGGGGTCGGGGGCGAACGGGTAGACCCAGACGTTGTCGGTGGGGGCGAGTTCGACGACGACCGGCGCGGCCTGGGCGGCCGCTCCGAGCGTGGCCATGAGAAGAAGGGTGAGCATGGTTGGCTTCACTATCTCGATGATAGCGCCGCTCGGCGCCGGGGTTCGGGCCACGTGGGCGTTGGGCGCAGCGACGGGCCGTTCGCCACGGCGATGCGAGTGGCTTTGTAGGGGCGATTCACGAATCGCCCCATCGCCAGCGCCACAATCTGCGATAGGTTGCCGGGTTGGCGTGTTCTCGCCCGGCAAATGCCGGAGGCCGGAACCCCACCTACGTGGCCCGCGCCTTGTCCTTCGGACCGGGGTGCAAAAGACATCACCCCGGCCACCCGGTCGTTCGCCAAGGCGTTGCGAGTGGCTTTGTAGGGGCGATTCACGAATCGCCCCATCGCCAGCGTCACAATCTGCGATAGGTTGCCCGGGCGGTGGTATGGCGCATGGCTGACCGCCCCGTGCACACGCCCGCCACGCCAACCACGGCTGGTCGGCGTTCATCCCAGCCAGCGGTTGTCATCCCGAGCGAAGCGAGGGATCTCGGACGTTTCCCAACTACCAAGGCCCATCCAGCCGGGATCCCTCACCTTCGGTTCGGGATGACACGCTTGGGGGTCGGGTGGCGACGATGATCTCTTTCGCACCCCGGCCACCCGGTGGTTCGCCACGGCGTTGCGAGTGGCTTTGTAGGGGCGATTCACGAATCGCCCCATCGCCAGCGCCGACCACGGCCCGCCGGAGTTCATCCCAGCCAGCAGTTGTCATCCCGAGCGAAGCGAGGGATCTCGGACGTTTCCCAACTACCAAGGCCCATCCAGCCGAGATCCCTCACCTTTGGTTCGGGATGACACGCTCGGCGATCGGGTGGCGTTCCCCTTTCCCTTGCGGCCCTCGAAACTCCGCATACAGCGCCCGACCATCCGCAGGGGAAAGGGGCCAGGGGATAGAGGTGACGCCGCTACTACCGGCATGCAAAGCCGCCCAAGGACGCAGAAGCCGACCGCCCTCCCCGTCCCTCCCGCCTTCGCCAGGGGCGGCCCAACAAACGGGATGAGGACGGGCGCAAGCGGGAGGGGGCGCGGGCGTTACGTGGCGGCGTTACCGGTAGCGAAGTAGCTCATGGACCACTCGACGGAAGGACAAGGCGCAAGGCGGAGCGCTCTGCGGCCAGCGCCGCGCGCAGAAAGGGAAAGGAAGGAAGAAGTCTGGAGCGGGTGACGGGATTCGAACCCGCAACATCAACCTTGGGAAGGTCGCGCTCTACCGTTGAACTACACCCGCTCGCTTTTCCGATTGTAATCGGAACCCGCCAACGGACGCAAGGCCCTTGGCGGCTTGGTTGGAGCGGGCGATGGGAATCGAACCCACGTGACCAGCTTGGAAGGCTGAGGCTTTACCATTAAGCTACGCCCGCACCAACGGCAGATTGTACCATCAGCCCCCACCCCGCGCCGGACTACCGGGGGAGGCTCAAGCTCCAGACGCGAAGGTGCTTGTCCAGCCCGCCCGAGGCCATCCAAACCCCGTCGGGGCTGAACGTTAGGCAGGATAGCGGGTGGTGCGAGGCCTCGATGCGCCCATGGCCGATCCCCTGCACCACGTTCCAAAGCCCGATGCAGCCGTCGCGGCTGGCCGTGCCCAGCAGCCAGGAGCGCGGGTGGAACGCCATCGCCTCGACCGGCTTCTGGTGCCCAAAAAGCGTCTTGTGTAGCCGCCAATCGCGCAGGTTGAACACCCGCACAGAGAGGTCGACCGCCGCAACCGCGAGCCACTCGCCGTCGGGGCTGAACGCGAGCGACGTCACCGTGGAGATGATTCGCGTCAGGGTGCGAAGCTCGCGCCCCGTCCGGCCGCACCAGAGCTTGACCGAAGCGTCGGCCGATCCGGTCGCCAGCATCCCCGAGTCCGCCGACCAGGCCAGCGCCGTCACCGACTCCACGTGGGTCAAACCCTTGAACCGCGGCGCGCCGTTGTCGGTGCGCACCACGTGCATCTCCTTGCCGACCGTGCCGAGCGCCAGGCTCTTGCCGTCCGGCGAAACGCACACGCAACACACCCAGTCCTTGGGGGTGTGGCGCCAAACGCGCACGCCCTCCGGACGCACGGTCCAGCAGGCCAAAGACTGCTCGGTGCTGCCCGCGGCCACGATGAGCCGGTCGCTGGGCGCGGCAAGGTGGCTCACCACGCCGCCCTCGAGCTTGACGCGGCGCTCCGGCTCCCGGAACCGCTCGTCCCAATAGAGCAGCTCGTTGTCGAAAGAGCAACTCACCAGCCGGCCCGTGTTGCGCGCATAGGAGGCGGCGTAGACCGGGGTTCGGTGGCGCCGCAGACGGTGGGCGATGCGCACCCGAACCGCCGCCGGGCGCGTCGAAGCGTCCTGCTCCATGAACGGGTCGAAGTCAAGCCCTTGGCCGATCGCCGCGTCATACTCCGAACGCCGAACCGGGTCGTTGAGCACCTCGAAGGCAGCGTTAATCGCCGCCATGCGCTCATGCGCCTGGGGGTCCGGGTTGATATCGGGGTGGCACGACCGCGCGAGGTTGCGGTAAGCGGATTTGACCTCCGTCGGCCTGGCCTTGGGGTCGACCCCGAGGATGTCGTAGAGCGTCGGCAACTCGCTTAGCATTATGAGGCGCGGCGAGGCTTACACCGGGACAATCCGGCCCTCGCACGCGCCGGTTCAGTTCGGGCACAATCGATAGTCATGAAGACGCTGTCCGTCGGAATCGTCGGGTGCGGCAACATCAGCCCCATCTACCTCACCAATCTGAGCAAGTTCTCCGCCACGACCGTGGCGGCGCTTGCCGACCTGGACCTTGATCGCGCCGCCGAGCGCGCCAAGGAGTACAACGTCCCGAAGGTCTGCACCGTGGACGAGATGCTCGCCGACCCCGGCATCGACCTCGTGCTCGACATCACCGTCCCGGGCGCGCACTTCGACGTAAACCGCCGCGCGCTCGAAGCCGGCAAGCACACGTACACCGAGAAGCCGCTCTCGGTGACCCGCGAGGAGGGCAAGGCGCTGGTCGACCTGGCCAAATCGAAGGGCGTGCGGCTTGGGTGCGCCCCCGACACGGTGCTGGGCGGCGGCATTCAGTCCTGCCGCAAGCTGCTCGACGAGGGCGTCATCGGGGACGTGGTGGGCGTGCAGGCGTTCATGCTCTGCGGCGGCCACGAGGGCTGGCATCCGTCGCCGGAGTTCTATTACAAGGTCGGCGGCGGCCCCATGTTCGACATGGGCCCCTACTACCTGACCGCGCTCGTCACGTTGCTCGGTTCGGTGAAGCGGGTGGCCGGCGCGACTCGCATCAGCTTCCCGACGCGCACCATCACGAGCCAGCCCAAGGCCGGCCAGGTGATCGAGGTTGAGACCCCCACCCACCTCACGAGCGTGCTCGAGTTCGAGTCGGGGGCCATCGGGCAGCTCACCACCAGCTTCGACGTGCAGGCCTCCAGCCTCCCCAACATCGAGATCTATGGCTCCAAGGGCTCGATGCAGGTTCCCGACCCGAACACCTTCGGCGGCCCGATCCGCATCAAGCTGAAGGGCGAGGAGGAGTGGAAGGAGGTTCCGCTCACCCACTCGTTCGCCGAGAACTCCCGCGGCGTCGGCATCCTCGACATCGCCTACTCCATCGCCAAAAACCGCCCGCACCGCGCGAGCGGCGCCTTGGCCTACCACGTGCTGGACGTGATGCACGCCGTGCATGAGTCCTCCGACCAGGGCAAGTTCATCCAGCTCACCAGCCAGGTTGAGCGCCCCGCAGCGTTCGCCGCCGGCCAGCCGGAAGGCGAGATCGCGGACTGAACGGCCCAGCGCAGGAGGCCCGCGCCGCGCAGGCGCGGGCTTCCTGTACCTGTTTTCGGACCGGGGGCCGGCGCTTGTCGCCTGGGGAACAAACCCCGCCAAAACGCTCGGCCCGGACCATCGAAGGGGGGTGGTAACATGGACAAAGCTCGTCGTGAGACGGGCTTGAACCGAGGCCTAATGCCGCGAGGAGCGGCAGCGGGGGACCCGCTATCTGGGGTGAATCGCTCGTGAGAGCGAAGAGTGGTTCTTGGCTCTAACCCGACAGCTAACTTCGTAGGCCAATGCAAGAACCGGACTTCGGTCCGGAGGAGGAAAGAACGTTGATTGCTTCGCGCATCGTTGCGCGTGAACCTGAGCATCTCGAGAGACGACTGTCCGAGCAGGACGCCCTACGGTTTCTGGACCTTGGCCGCCGCCTGAGCGCGCGGCAGGAAGGCCTGTTCGATTACGCCCTGGCGGAGGACGCGCCCGACGTGCCGTTCAACAGCATGCTGTTGGCAATGGCGCGCAGCATGAAGCAGATGGCCGTCGCCGCACTCCAAAGCCGACCTACATCACCTATCCTCCGGGTGTCGAGTCCGCCCGGGTTTCGCGGCTAGCCCATGGCCGCATCGGCCCCGGCCAACCCTTTTCGGGGAAAGCCGGGGCCTTATTGCCGCAGGAGGCGGGGCCGCGCCCATACTTGGCGAGCAATGCGGAAGCGCGTCTCTCCCCTGACGGCCATCTTCCTCACGGTCTTCCTGGACATGCTGTCGTTCGGGCTGGCGGTCTCGGACATCCAGCTTCGGGGCGAGCGGTTGGGCGCCTCGGCCGGGGTACTCGGCCTCGTCCTGGCGCTCTACAGCATCGCGCAACTCGCCTTTTCGCCCGTGCTGGGCCGCATCAGCGACCACGTGGGGCGGCGGCGCGTGCTGCTGGTGACCACTGGCCTGGCCTGCGTGGCGCACGGGCTGTACGCCTTTGCCGACGCAATCTGGATTTTGGGGCTCTCGCGCTTCGTCGCCGGGGCGGCCGGCGGCAACATGGGCGTCGGTTTTGCCTACGTGAGCGACACCACCGAGCCGGAAGAGCGGGTGAAGGCGATGGGTCTGCTGGGGGCCGCCTTCGGGCTTGGCTTCATCTTCGGGCCCCCGGTCGGGGCATTCCTGGTCGAGGCCAGGGGCGGCAGCCCACTGCTGTTGGGCGGCGCCGGGTTCTCCCTGTCCCTGCTCAACCTGCTTTTCGTCACGTTCGGGCTTCCCGAATCTCCGCGCAAGCGCCATGCCGAGCCCGGCGGCGTCGGCGCGGTGCGCCGGATGGCGATCGCCATGAACACCCCCGGCCTGCGCTACCTGCTGCTGATCTTCTTCCTCTCCAATGTCGCTTTCGCCAACCAGCAGAGCACCTTCTTCCTCCTGGCCGAGAACCGCTTCCACCTGCAGCAGTTTCAGGCGTCGCTGGCGATGGTCGAGGTCGGCGTCGTCGCCGCGCTGATGGGCGCATGGGCGATCCGCCCGCTCGTCGCCCGGTTCGGCGAAACAAAGCTCCTGCGGTTCGGCCTGATGCTGCAGGCCCCCATGCTGGCCGTGATGCCGTTCTCGCCGCCCTGGGGGCCGCTGCTCACCGCAGAGGGGCTGCTCGGCGTCGGGACCGGGATGGCGAATCCCAGCATGAGCAGCCTCATCTCGCAGGCCGCGCCGCCCTCCATCGTTGGGGGCATCTTCGGCATCACGATGTCGCTGGGGGCCGTCGCCCGCATCATCGGGCCGCTGCTGGCCGTTCCGCTCTTCTACAAGGCGCAATGGTTGCCGTACCTCCTCGCGGGCATGGTGATGCTTTTGCCGGCATTCGGCTCACAACGGGTCAAGCATCCAAACGAAGGCACTATCGAATCCAGAGCGACGGTATCCTAACGCTGTATGCCGACCCGAGGCATGGCTCGCATGGTGGAAAAGTCCGAGGTGGCGCCTGATGGCCGTTGACCGGCACCGCGCTTGGGCGTCGGTGGTTGGCATCCTCACCTTCCTTCTGGGTGCGGCGATGGTCGTCCTCACCTTCTGGCTGGCTTGGCGGATGTTCCAGACCCCGCCGCAACAGGCGCTGAACGTCAAGCCCGGCGCTCCGCTCGACTTGAACCCCGTGCTTGCCCGAATGGCGGACCTGGTTGGGAGAGTGCTGCTGTTGCTGGTGATGTGCGCCATCGGCTCGGTGCTCGCCACGCGCGGAGTGCGGCTCTACGCCTCCTCCGCCCTCCACGCCAAGCCCGAGCAGCCGGAGCCCAAGGAAAAGCCGTAGCCGATCTGCAGCCGCCGCCCGGTCGCATATTCCCTCTCGTAACAGTAAACTGAGGCCAGATCGATGGCCACACTCCTCCGTAGGTTTTCTGCAGCGGCTGTGTTTCTGGTTGCCGCGTTGGCTGCCGCCGCCCCCCAAACCGAGTTGGCCGTCTGGGGCCCCACCCTGGGGGCCGACAACAAAGGGCTCGAGGACGTCATCCGCACCTTCGAGGCCCAGCACCCCAACGTGAAGGTGCGCTGGCTCGGCATGGGCGCGGGCAACATGAACCCCCAGAAGCTGATGACCTCCATCGTCGGCCGCGTGCCGCCGGACGTCATCAACCAGGACCGATTCACCATCGCCGACTGGGCCAGCAAGGAGGCGTTCCGCCCGCTGGACGACCTGATCGCCCGCGACCGGGGCCGAGACCCGCGCACCCCCACGCCCGATCAGTACTACCCGCAGGTCTGGAAGGAGGCCACTTTCGGCGGCAAGGTGTACGGCATCCCCACCGCCGCCGACAACCGCGCCCTCTACTACAACCGGCGCGTGTTCGAGCAGAACGCAGGCGCGCTTCGCGCCGCGGGGCTGGACCCGGAACGTCCCCCTCGCACCTGGTCCGAGACGCTGGCCTACAGCAAGGTCCTGACCAAGTTCAACAAGGACGGCTCACTCAAGGTCGCCGGGTTCCTACCCAACTACGGCAACGTCTGGCTGTACATGTACGCGTTCCAGATGAACGCGTCGTTCCTCTCGCCCGACGGACGTCGATGCACGCTCGATTCGCCGCAGGCCGAAAAGGCGCTGCGTTTCATGGTGGACGGGTACGACGTGCTCGGCGGCTTCGAGAACGCCAACAAGTTCAGCTCCACCTTCCAGGGCGGCGAGAACGACCCCTTCATCAAGGGCCAAGTGGCGATGAAGGTGGACGGCGACTGGAGCATCTACGGCTTCGGACGATACGCACCCGATCTGGACTTCGGGACCGCGCCGCCCCCCATCCCCGACGACCGTTACTACCTGCGGGGCGAGTTCGCCCACGAGAAGGACCGGTTCATCACCTGGGCGGGAGGCTACAGCTACGCCATCCCCCGCGGCGCCCGCCACGTCGACCTGGCCTGGGAGTTCATCAAGTACGCCACTAGCCTGGAGGGCCGCATCCTCGATCGGAAGGGCCAGATCGAGCTGGAACGGCGGCGCGGCCGCACCTTCGTGCCCAGCATTCAGGGTCAGATCGCCATCAACGAGTACTCGCTGAAGCACTTCATGCCCACCAGCAAGGTGCTTGCCGACGCCTACCGGACGCACGTCGACCTGATGTCGGTGGCGAGGGTCCGGCCCGAGACGTTCGCCGGGCAGGTGCTCTGGGACGAGCACGTACGCGCCACGGACCTGGCGTGCCGGCACACGCGCAGCCCCAAGGACGCGCTCGTCGGCGGCCAGGTGCGGGTGCAGCAGTTCCTGGACGAGTACTGGAACCGCGGCAAGTACCCGACCGTCGACCTTCGGGTCCCGGCTTACCTGGGCTTGGGCGGCGCAATCCTGGGCATCGTGCTCCTCTTCGCCGGCTACAAACGGCAGCGCCTGGGGCGGCTGGCGCGCCATGAGGCGCGCTGGGGTTACCTCCTGATCTTCCCCTGGGTGTTCGGCTTCCTGGTGTTCACCCTCGGCCCGATGATCGCCTCGCTCTTCTTCAGCTTCACGCAGTACAACGTGCTGACCGAGTGCCGATGGGTCGGGTTCGACAACTACGTGAACCTGTTCACCTCGGACCGAGATCTGATCCTGAAGTCGTTCTACAACGTGCTGTACCTGGGCGGCATCGGCGTGCCGCTCGGACTGGTCACGGGGCTCGCGGTCGCCCTGCTCCTGAACACCGGCGTGCGGGGAATGCGCTACTACCGCACCATCTACTACATGCCGGCCATCGTGCCCGGCATCGCCAGCACGGTGCTCTGGATGTGGTTGCTCAACCCGGACCCGGCGCAGGGGTTGATCAATGCCGTCTGGGTCAACACCGTCGGCGCCTGGTTCGGCACGAAGGCGCCCGGATGGCTCGGCGTCGAGGCGTGGGCCAAACCCTCGCTGATCTTGATGGGCGTCTGGGGCGCGGGCTCCGGCATGATCCTGTGGCTGGCCGGCCTCAAGGGGGTGGCCACCCAGCTCTACGAGGCGGCTTCCATCGACGGCGCCACGCCAAGGCAGCAGTTCTGGAACGTCACGCTTCCCCAACTCAGCTCGATCGTGTTCTTCAACACCGTAATGGGCTTCATCGGGGCGCTGCAGATGTTCGACAACGTGTACGTCATCACGAAGGGCGAAACCGGGGGCCCGAACGACTCGCTGCGGATGCCGGTCTACCACCTCTTCATCAACGCGTTCAGCTACTTCAAAATGGGCTATGCCAGCGCTTTCGCTTGGGTCATCTTCGGCATCATCCTGCTGATTACGGCCTTTCAGTTCTACTTGGCGCCCCGTTGGGTCTATTACGAGGCAGAGCAGCGATGAGGCCCGAACTCCTCTTCACCGTCGCCACCTTCGCGACCTGGTTCGGCTGGCTGGCGCTCGGCGTGGCCGCCGTGAACGGCCTGCGCGCCCTGCTGCACGCCGATTCCGCTCCGGTCGACGCGCTGCGCCGCAGCGCGGTTCGCAGCCTGGTGCTGGGCGTGGCGCTGTTGCTGATCGCGTTCACCATGCCCCAGGAACTGGGGCGGCCAACCAACGGCGGTTGGCACGTGCCGCTGGTGTGGTTCCTAATGCCGTTCCCCGGTTGGCTGGTGGTGGTTTCGGCGGGGTTCATCGTCTTCCGGGGGGTCGGCATCTTCCTGGCGCTCTCGGCCAAAGAGCGCCGCGACCGGCTGAACGCGCTGCTGATCTGGGTCGCCGTCGGCATCGGCGCCGGCTACTGGTTCTCGTCGCTTGGGAAGCCGATCAAGACGTTTCGTGGCGCCATCCCGCTCAGCCCAACGTTCGTGGCGATCGCGGTCGCGCTCGGCGCGCTGGCGATCGTCGCGATGATCGCGGCGGAACGCTCCGCCCGCACCCGCGGCATGGCCAAGAACGGCGCGATCCAACTGACCCTTCTCGCCGGATGCGTGGTGTTCGGCATGCCGTTCGCCTGGCTGCTCGTCACCAGCTTCAAGGAGGACCGCGACATGTCCGCGGCGCAGGGCATCGTCTGGGTGCCCAAAGTCCAACAGATGGTCCCCTACGACGATCCCAAACGGCCGCTCGTCGAGACCGTTTACGAGGGCGCCCAGGTCCGGGCGATCGTCGACACTCGCAAGTCCGTGCCCGGCGGGCCGCTCTACCTCGAGGTCGACCGTCCGCTCGGCCTTCGGGGGCGCGCCTTTACGGCCGATGAAAGCCAGGTGAAGCACGTCCTGGGCGAGGCCAAGCAGGTTCTCATCCCATACCAGGGGCAAGAGGTGCGCGGCTTCGTGGCCGAGGACCGGACCGACGGCAGCCAGAACATCGAGATCCTGGCGCCGGAGAACCTGAAGGGCACGCGCGTCGACGTCGCCGCCGGCGTCTCGAAACCGTACCGCATCGTCGGCCTGCGCGGGCAGAACTACACCGAATGCCTGGAGTGGCTGCCGCCCGAGACCCACATGGGGCTCACCTACCTGCGCAACACGCTGCTGTTGGTGGTGCTGAACCTCGTCGGCACGATCCTCAGTTCGTCGCTCGTCGCCTACGGCTTTTCGCGCCTGCGATTCCCCGGCCAGAAGCAGATCTTCGCCGTCATGCTCTCGACCATGATGCTGCCTGGCGCGGTCACCATGCTGCCGGGCTTCCTCATCAACCGCGCGCTCGGGTGGATCGACACGCTCTACCCGCTTTGGGTCGGGGCGTTCTTCGCCGGGGCGTTCAACGTGTTTCTGCTGCGCCAATTCTTCATGGGCGTGCCGATGGAACTCGAAGACGCGGCCAAGATCGACGGCTGCACCTACCTGCGGACCTACTGGCAGGTGATGATGCCGCAGGTGAAGCCCGCCCTCGCGGTGATCGCGATCTGGACCTTCATGGGCACCTGGAACAACTTCATGGGCCCGCTGATCTACATCAGCACCCCCGAAAAGATGCCGATCGCCTACGCCGTGCAGCTCTTCCAGGGCCAGCGCGGAGGGGAGTACGGGCTGATGATGGCCTTCGCGACCATGTCCACCATCCCGGTGCTGCTGCTCTTCTTCTTCTGTCAGCGCTACTTCATCGAGGGCGTGCAGCTCTCCGGCCTTGGCGGCCGCTAACCTAACTGGTCGGCATCACTCGGCGTCTGCGTACCCAGCGGTTGCGTCGTGTGGAACGTTGTGTCGATTTCGAGGCTGCCGTTTGTTAAGAAGCGTGCAACTCCATCCGAGAATACATGCAACGGGCCATCGCGATACGCACCTGCTGTCTGCCAGTTTTCGCTTTCTAGCTGCATGGCACAAATCGCCTGGGCTCGACCTTAGCTTGCCGTGTCTCAGTTCACCGTCAAGCTATCGCGCCTGTTCTTGGAACCTTTTGAAATGACACTACGACGAAAGATCCTCTTGCTCGGCGCCGCGAGCACCATCGCGACGATGACCGCCCTTACGATCGTCGGGCTTCTTCAAAGCCGTAGCTTCTCCGCCAAAGCGCAGCACGAAAACGAACGTAGCCGAGACCAGTACCTGGACGGATGCGTAATGGGAGCGCTTGGCACGGTGAAGGCTCAGGGCGAGATGCTCCAGGTCTCCGTGGCGAACAACCTCCGCCTGGCCCAAGACGTGGTCCGACGTTCGGGCGGCCTTTCTCTCAAGAGCGACGCCATCACCTGGAATGCGGTCGACCAGTTCTCCAAGCAGACGACCAGCGTCAAGCTGCCGGTGCTCGGCATCGGTGGCAAGCCGCTCGGCAGAAACCAGAACCCGAATGTGAAAACGCCCGTGGTCGACGACGCAAACGCCCTTTCACCCGGCGCCTACACCATTTTCCAGCGCATGAACGAACGGGGCGACATGCTCCGCGTGGCCACCAACGTCCTATCGAAAGACGGCGCCTCGCGAGGCACGGGCACCTACATTCCGGCGACGAACCCCGACGGCAACGCCAACCCGATCGTCTCCGCGGTCCTGAACGGCCGAGGTTACGAGGGCGTGGCGTTCGTCGTCGACCAGTGGTACGTCACGGCGTATGAGCCATACCGTGACTCCTCGGGCAAGGTGATCGGCATGCTGTTCGCCGGCGAACGCCAGCAGAAGATCCCGTCACTTCGCAACGCCATCGCCGGGGCCACCGTCGGCAAGACCGGCTTGATGTACGTGCTTGGAGGCAAGGGCGACAAAGAGGGCAAGTACCTCATCCCGCCGAAGGGCCAAGAGGACAACGCCTCGGCGCTCGAGCTGAAAGATGCCGCGGGCAAAGACTACGTCAAAAACCTGATCGAAAAGGCGGTCGCCCTGAAGGACAACGAAACCGGTTCGTTAGCCGTTCGGATGAAGGGCGCCGACGGACAGGTTGAGTCGCGACTGCTCAGCTTCGCCTATTACGAGCCCTGGGACTGGATCATCGTTGCCGAAGCGCCCGCATCGGACTTCGCCAAGGCGACCCAACAGCTCGAAGCGGGACGCAAGCGCATGGTGTGGGCCCTGTGGATCGCCGGCCTGATGGTCGCGCTGGTCGGGGCCGGCGCCGCAACCTCGATGGCCAAACGGTGGACCGAGCCGATCGTCCGGGTCGACTCCGTGATGCAGGAGTTGGCGAGCGGCGACGGCGACCTGACCATTCGGCTGGAAGCCCAAGGCATGGACGAGGTGGGCTCTCTGAGCCGCTCCTTCAACGAGTTTGCGGACAAACTCGAAGGGATCGTCACGGACCTTTTGAGGGCTTCCGGCGAAACCGCCGCTGACGCCCAGGAGATCGCCCGGGTCGGTGGGGTGGCCTCATCGTCCGGCGAGCACTCCGCCAAGTCGGTCGAGGAACTCGCCCAACAAGGCAACCTGGTCGCCGAAGCGCTGCGCAAGGCGAGCGAAGGCGCCAACCAACTTCAGGAGGCGGTGGAATCGGTCGCCAAGGGCTCGAATGAACAGGCCCTGCGGCTCGACACCAGCGCCAAGGCGATCGATGCCATGGCCGCCCAGTTGAGCGAAGTGGCCAGGGGCGCCGAGGAAGCGAACGCCGCGGCCGGCGACGCTCGCCGGGCGGCCGACGAAGGAACGCTCAGCGTCCAGGCCAGCATCGAGGGGATGGAGCGAATCGCCAGCGCGACCTCCGCCGCCTCCCAACGCGTGGGCGAACTGGGCCAGGCCTCAAACCAGATCAACGACATCGTTCAGGCCATCCAGGGCATCGCCGAGCAGACCAACCTGCTCGCGCTCAACGCCGCGATCGAGGCGGCCCGAGCCGGTGAGCACGGACGCGGCTTTGCCGTGGTCGCCGAAGAGGTGCGCAAACTGGCCGAGAACTCCGCGGCGCAGACCCGCAACGTCGCCGAGCTGATCCTGAACATCCAGCAACTCACCGACCAGGCCATGGTCGCCATGGAGACCGGATCGAAGGAGGTTCAGGAGGGTCAGGGTCTCGTGGCCCAGGCAGGAAAGGCGTTGCATCAGATCCAGAGCGACGCCGCGGCGGCGGGCGAGCGAATCGCCGGCGTCTCGGCGGCCACCGAGACCATCAACGAGGCTGCCGAGTCCGTCCAGGGCGAGATCGACAACCTGGCCGCCTTGACCGAGGAGACCTCGGCCGCGGCCCAGCAGATGGCTGCCGCCTGCGACGAGGTCGTGCATGAGGTCCACCGCGCCGGCGAAGCGGGCGAGGAACAGTCCCGACTGCTGCACGTCGCGTCCGACGCCGCCGAACAGACCATGGACGCCTCGGAACGTCTCAAGACGGCCTCCGGGAAGCTCACGGCGGCAGCTCAGAGAGCCGCCGGCCTGGTCTCCCAGTTCCGGGTGTCGCAACGCGAACGTTCGGAAGGGCCTGCGCCCTCGCAAACTCGCGCGGCCTAGGTGCGAGTTCCTCCGCAAACATCGGCAGCGTCCGGCCCTCGGGCCAGGGCGCTGCCCCACATTGCGCCCAAACCGAAGGCATACTCATTCATGGGTTAACTCATGACTAGCCGCGAAATCGTATCCGCCCTTTTGAACAAGCAGATCCCTGAGCGCATGGGCTGTTACGAGCACTGGTGGCCGGAAACCCTGCGCGACTACTGGCCCGAGCAGGGATATCCCAAAGATGCCAACCCCGACGTTCACTTCGGCTACGACATGACCGAGGTCGCCGGCTGGTTCAACACCGAGCCATTCCTCAACCAGACCGAGGTGCTCGACGAGACCGACGAGTGGCAGGTCATCCGCGACGGTCGCGGCGCGGCGCTCAAGTTCTGGAAGAAGAAGTCCGGCACGCCCGAGCACGTCAGCTTCGCCATCGATTCGCCCGAAACCTGGGCCAAGTACCGCGAGCCGCTCCTTGAGACCAATGTGGAGCGCCTGGGCGACATGGCCGGCGCCAGAAGGGCGCTCGAAGAGGCTCGCGCCCGCGGCCAGTTCGCGGTCTACGGCAACATCTTCGTGTTCGAACTCCTGCGCGGCACGCTGGGCGACATGACCTTCCTGCCCGCCCTGCTCGAGGAGCCCGACTGGATCCGCGACTTCTGCCAGGTCTACCTCGACTTCTACCGCCGCCACTACGAGATCCTGTTCCGCGAGGCCGGCGTGCCGGACGGCTTCTTCGTCTTCGAGGACTTCGGCTTCACCAACGGCCTCTTCGCCTCTCCGCAGACGCTGCGCGACGTGGTGTTCCCCTACGAGAAGCAGCTCGTTTCCTTCTTCAAGGACTACGGCATTCCGGTGCTGCTGCACTCCTGCGGCGACGTCCGCAAGGGGATCCCGCTCGTCATCGAGGCCGGGTTCGACTGCCTGCAACCGATGGAGGCCAAAGCGGGCTGCGATGTGGTGGAGATCGCCAAGACCTACGGCAACCAACTCGCCTACATGGGCAACATCAACGTCGTCGAACTCACCACGAACGACCCCGCCCGCGTGGAAGCGGAGGTATTGCGCAAGGTGCGCGCCCTCAAGGAGATGCGCGTCCCGTACTTCTTCCACTCCGACCACTCCATCCCGCCGAACATCAAACTGAGCACCTACGAGCACGCGCTGAAGGTGTTCCGCGACAACTGCGCCTACTGATTCCTCGCCGGAGCCCAGCGGTACACTGGGCTCCATATGGACTACCGGCGAACCTACGTCCGCGATCTCCTCTCCTCCGCGCCCGGCGCCCAAGTCAGCGCCTTCGGGTGGGTGAAGACGCGGCGCGACAGCAAAGGCGTCAGCTTCGTGCAGCTTAGCGACGGCTCCTGCTTTCGGGACCTGCAGGTCGTCGTCGACGCCGGAACCATTCCCGACGACACGCTGAAGCAGGTCACCACCGGCTCCTGCGTGCGGTTCGACGGGACGTTGGTCGAGTCGCCGGGCGCCGGCCAGGCCGTCGAGCTCAAGGCCTCGGGAGTCGAACTGTTCGGCGCGGCCGACCCGATCGCTTACCCGCTGCAGAAGAAGGGCGCGAGCTTCGAGTTCCTTCGCGAGATCGCCCACCTGCGGGTGCGCGGCAACACGTTCGGCGCCGTCATGCGCGTGCGCAACCAGGCCGCCTGGGCCATCCACAGGTTCTTCCAGGAGCGCGGCTTCGTCTACGTCAACACACCCATCATCACCGCCAGCGACTGCGAGGGCGCCGGCGAGATGTTCGCCGTCTCCACATCGCTCAAGGCCGGCAAGAAGGGTTTCGAACTGACCGACGCCGACCCCGCCAACGACTTCTTCGGCAAACCCGCCTACCTCACCGTCAGCGGGCAGCTTGAGGCGGAGACCTTCGCACTCGGCCTAACCAACGTCTACACCTTCGGCCCGACGTTCCGCGCGGAGAACAGCAACACCCCGCGCCACCTGGCGGAGTTCTGGATGGTGGAGCCCGAACAGGCGTTCTGCGACCTTGAGGGCGACATGAACCTCGCCGAGGAGTTCCTCAAGGACGTCATCCACCACCTGCTCGACAAGTGCGCGCAGGACCTCGAGTTCTTCAACAAACGCATCGAGCCGGAACTGCTCGCCACGCTGGAGCACGTCGCCAACTCGCCGTTCGAGCGCATGACCTACACCGAGGCGATGAAGCTGCTTGAGTCCAGTGGCGAGGCGTTCGAGTACCCGGTCGGCTGGGGCTCCGACCTGCAGTCCGAGCACGAGCGCTGGCTCACCGAGAAGAAGGTCGGCCGCCCGGTCATCCTCACCGACTACCCGAAGGAGATCAAGGCGTTCTACATGCGCCTGAACGACGACGACAAGACCGTGCGGGCCATGGACGTGCTGGTGCCGCGCATCGGCGAGATCATCGGCGGTTCGCAACGCGAGGAGCGGCTCGACGTGCTGGAGCGCCGCATCGAGGAGCTCGGCCTGCCGAAGGAGGCGTACTGGTGGTACCTGGACCTCCGCCGCTTTGGCTCCGCCCCCCACGCCGGCTTCGGCCTCGGGTTCGAGCGGCTGCTGATGTACGCCACCGGGATGAAGAACATCCGCGACGTCATCCCCTACCACCGCACCCCAGGCCAGGCTGAGTTCTAGCCGAGCCGCGGTTCGATTGGCCGGGACTTCGCGGACCCGGCCGCGCGTAGGTTGGCCTTTGCCTCCGGTTGGGGCAAGCCACGGCGTCCTCCCCCTCCGTAGCCGAAGGCGTACGGAGGGGGTGCAGGGGGAGGCGCAAGCCGATAAGCCCCGCCAACCACGGCCCATCGGCGCTCATCCCAACCCACGGCTGTCATCCCGAGCGCAGCGAGGGATGACACGCTTTTGGATGGGTGGCCGGGGTGATGTCTTTTGCACCCCGGTCCGAAGGACAAGGCATAAGCCGAAGCGTTCCGGTCTCGCGCCAGCCGCGGCCCGCCGGCGCTCATCCCAACCAACGGTGTCATCCCAACCAACGGTGTCATCCCAACCAACGGTGTCA